>JBJOJZ010000047.1:0-21636 GCA_046046325.1 Bacteroidota bacterium | reverse complement strand
GGCGAGGTAAGCCTGTAACATTCCTTGATATTGTTGTGGTTGGTTTATTCCGTCCAACAGCATGCTCACTTGATCTTCTAGCGAGACCGAATTGATGGTTTCCATTTGCACTTGTATCGACTCGAGGCCCATGGTACTTTTTTTTCCTTTCTCAGCCATTTTTTGAAATTCCATTTCGTACGATTTGGTTTCTTTCAGTTGATCTTGCAGCATGGCACTTGAAAAGAAGAAGGGTTTTAATCGGGAGTATCGCTTGAGTTTTTTCTTGCTCATTCCACAACTGTCCAAACAATACCGAACAATTTTAGCATATTCCTCAGGAGGGGTTATATCTTTTAAGGTTTTTCCGTCGGGAAGAATGGTTTGCTGCGCTACGGCTATTTTGGCTGATAAATCCATGTTTAAATCAACTTCCATGGCGAGGGTACTGCACGACTCAAAAGCTTTAATCAAGGATGGTGAAAGTTGAAACTGGTCTTTTGGCATCATGTGAATCGTGCCGTATAAATACGATGTGTTCGTTCCGTTCTTGGGTTGAATCGTATAAAGTAGTTGTCCTCTTACACTCGCAACCAAGGAGACTAGAAGGAACCAAGTAAGGTGCTGTTTCATGGACTAAGGTATTGATGGGATGTTACATTAATATATTGCCTGTTGATTCGTTTAAAAAAGGCTTTTTAATCAGAATGATTCGCTTAGCCCTTGATTGTATAATCGTTCATAGTTCGGCTTAGAAAATTCCAAAACGCGATAAAATAACCACCATTTCTGTTAAACTGGCTCCTCCTTCAACCATTCCAATTTGTTTTTTGTTGGATCCAAATTCGTTGGTAGTATAAATTTTACCGGATTCGTAAATTCCAATTTGTTTTTTGTTGGAACCGAATTCATTCGTGGTATAAACCTTCCCTGCTTCGATGATTAGGAACTGTTTTTTACTAGACCCAAATTCATTGGTCGTGTATACTTTGCCAGATTCAACCAACATGAATTGTTTTTTATTCGAACCAAACTCATTCGTCTGATAGACCTTACCGCCATCAATGACCATGATTTGCTTTTTGTTGGATCCAAATTCGTTAGTAGTATAGACTTTACTGCTTTCAACAATCATGAATTGTTTCTTATTCGACCCAAATTCATTGGTAGTATAAACTTTTGTTTGTGCACTGACGCAATTCATTATGGATGTCAGCAGATAAATAATTAAAAACTTGTTCATGGTTGTTTACCGTTTTTTTCTAGACTCCTGCATAAAAGACCAATACTTTCTACTGAAATTCAGCAACATTCACCTTTCCGTTAATTAAAATCTCGTCAATTTTTTGGTTGAAGGTCATAGAACCTGCATTCAATACCGATTGGTACGGAAACATGAGGCCTTTGACCGCACGGTAGTCGCTGTACTCTGTAATAGCATTGAACGATTCTTCTTTATTGACGACCGTTTTAACAGTTTTCCATTTTAAGAAAGTACCTTTTTCGTAATAATGCAAACTTTCGTTTTTGGGGTCTGTACTTACTCGGATAACATAATATTCTTTTTTGTTTTCTTCTTCAATTCCCATCATACTTACCACCGTTGCATTTTCGGTTTTCATCCAATCCATTTCCGGAATCAGTGCTTTATCCAACTTGGCGGCTTTCATTTTATTATCATCAAAAGGTGTTTTCCCGGTCTGCATATTTTTTTCAAAACCGGTCATGCCGTCGTAATACTTGCTTTGAGCCACGTTTCCGTTGAATTCAATCCTTTCAGCCCTTACTCCATCGCTCGTGTACAGGTCGAAGGATTTTAATGGGAATGGTATTTTATCTGAACTCAAAGAGGCCTTTTGAAGTACGTTCTTTACCTTACCAATTTTCTTTTGAGCTTGCGCAAAAGTGGTGCTTTGTGTCATCGCTAAAACGTATTTTTCGAGTACCTCGTTCACCCCCATGTCTGAAGGAGTTCGATCGAGTTTAACATCACCGAATTCGTCAAGTTTGGTTACTTTTCCATCGCTGTCAAAAACTTTAATCTTATCCACAACCGACTCGTTACCTACAACAACGATGTTGTAGTTGTTCGGTTTGATGTAGGTTTTTGCCACGCGGCTCAACTCTGCAGCATCGATACGTTCTAAGCGCTGTAAATAATTCCGGTAATAGTCTTCTGGGAATTTGTACTTGCTGATGTTATAGGCAAAGCGAGCAATCGTTTGCGGTCTTTCAAGCGAACGGGCGAAACTTCCGTTTTTAACCGCCTTCGTCAATTCAAGTTCTGGGGTCGTAATGGTTTCGTTTAACAAGCGGTTCAATTCGTTAATTATTTCTTGAATCGCTGAGTCGGTAACCGCATTTCTAAAATTTCCGCTGATGGAAATCCAGCCTCCAAGGTCTTGGTTGTTCAATCCCGAATAACATCCATAGGTAAAGGCTTTGTCCTCTCGAAGATTTTGCATTAAGCGCGTTCCAAACCCGCTTCCACCAAATACGTCGTTCAAAACAGACATGGCTAATTGATCTTGGTTGCCCATGCGCATTGGTATTGGAAAGGACACCTGAATGACCGATTGAACCGCACCCGGTTTGTTCACAAAATACACTTGATTGCCATTGCTTTTAACTGGGTCTTTGTATTCTGTAATGATTGGTTTTGGACCTTGCCATGTTCCAAAATAGGTATTGATCATCTTTTCGGCTTGAGCTCGGTTGATATCACCCACGATCACCAAGTAAGCGCCTTGTGGGGTAAAGTGCGACTTATAAAATTCTTTCACATCGGATAGCGTGATGGCGTCCAACGTGGTGAAGGTCATAACCTCGCCGTAGGGATGTTTGGGGAAATTAACTTTCACAGTAGCATTTCCCGCCATTCCAGCAGCTTCTGATTTCAAGGAAACCATACCAGAGCGCAATTGATCTGAGATTCGTTTGAATTCATCTTCTGGAAAGGACGCATTTTTTGTAACATCCGCCATGAGGGATAATCCTTGGTCCAAATGCTTGGTGAGCACCGACAGGTAAACATTGGAAGCACTTGCGCTCAACGAAGCTCCTAAGAAATCAATTTCTTTATCGAGCTGGTCTTTGCTTCGCGAAGAAGTGCCCGACATTACTAAGGAACCCGCTAATTCGCTCAACCCCGCTTTTTCTCCTTCTATTGTTGCTCCGCTTCCCAACGTTAAATCAAAAGATACTTTAGGGAGTTTATGGTTTTCGGAAAGAATAACGGTTATTCCGTTGGCGGTGGTCCAAGTTTCGGTAGGCTTAATTTGAATTTCAGGAGCAGGAGCCGGTTTGGGCATGATGGTACGGTCAAGTTGTCCACTAACTAGACCAACGGCACAAAGCAAGACGAAAGATAATAAGAACTTCATGGATTATTTTTCTTTGGGTAAATAATAGAGAATGACACGGGCATTATTGTTCAGGTAGGTTTTGGCAACACGTTGGATGTCGGCTCGTGTTACTTTTCGGTACAAATCCAACATTTGATTAACCCGAGCTGCAGAACCAAAATATACGTGGTTATCTGCCAAACTTTCCGCGATTCCAGCCACCGAGGAGTTCGCTTCGATGACTTGTTTTTCAAATTTGTTCAACACAGATTGATATTCTTCTTCCGTAATCAATTCATTTTTAATCGCTTCAATCTGCGCATCAAAGGCCGACTTCAACGAACCCAACGATGCTTGGTCTTTCGCAAGTGCCAAAAAGATGTTCATGCCTCCGTCTTCAAGTCCGTAATTGAAGGAACTCGCGTAGGTAGCAATTTGTTGTTTTTCGACCAAGTTTTTATTGATTCTTGAACTGTTTCCTCCTGAAAGGATTTCGTTCATGAATTCCAAAGCATAGGCATCAGGATGTTTTTGGTCTGGAATTTTATACCCCATAAAAACCGCTGGTAATTGAATGTTGTCATAAATGGTATCCTCAATGGTTTGTTTGAGGGGATCATTGTCCTTCGTTGTTCTTGGAATTACGGTTGGGGTAGCACTCAATTTAGCATATAGTTCGTTGCCAGCTTTATTGGTGCCTAGCTTCGGATTTTTGGTGTTAACCTCGGTTTTAGATATACCATATTTCGTTTTGAAAGCATCGTCGCTCAAGGCCAATTGGTCGCGGTATAAGTTGATCGCTTGACCTGAAGGAATGCTTCCGAAATACAATTCAATCCATTTTTTGGTCTGTTCCAGGGGAATGTCCCCTGCAATAGAAAGCGTAGCGTTGGCTGGAACGTAAAAGTCCTGGTAAAACTGCACATAGTCTTTTTCTTGAGCGGCATCCAAGTGCTCCATGGAACCAATAGGAACCCATCGGTAGGGGTGTTTTGGGAAGGCGCGTTGAAACATTTCCGAAATAAAGCTCGCGTAAGGTTGGTTGTCGACCCGCTGGCGTTTTTCCTCCTTCACGACACTTCTTTGCGTCTCAATCCCTACATTTTCAACCTTTGCGTGCAACATGCGTTCACTTTCCAACCAAAGCCCAAGCTCTAACTGGTTGGACGGTAGGATTTCGTAATAGTAGGTGCGGTCTTGTGAGGTATTAGCATTCAAAGTTCCTCCGTTTTTCTCGACCAATTTGGAATATTCACCCCGTTCGATGTTTTGCGAACCTTCGAACAGTAAATGTTCGAAAAAATGGGCAAAGCCTGTTCGAGACGGGTTTTCATTTTTTGATCCAACGTGATAGAGGACCGAAACCGCAACAATTGGGGTTGCGTGTTCTTCGTGAAGTATAACGTGAATACCATTGGGTAAATCGTATTCGATATAATTAATTTTGTTTTGAGCGTACATTGGAAAAAAAACCACCAATGCACTTAACCCTGCTAGCCAATATTTCATGTATTTTTTTTTGTCGCTAATTTACAACATTTAACCGTAGGTAACCAATCATCGATTTTTATGATGTTAGAGTTGTTCTTGGTACTAAAATTGTCCTACCTTTGAATATGCGACAAAAGACGTGGTTAGGGTTGATTCTGTTTTGTGTTGTTCACGTGGGAGCCCAAACTGTTGTTCCATTTAGGGATTTTAATAATTTTTTCTTGACGTATGAGAACGGTGGATTTAAGACCCTAGAAATTCAACCCGTAAAAGATTATAAAGCAGGGGATGAATTCGTCGCTTACATCGATACCCGTGGTAATTTACGCTTGTACGATGGGCGTCAGCGTAAAGATATTACCAATTTGAATGTGGAATATCAGGTTTCGGATCATTTATTGGGTTATATGATTGGACCAACGCTCAACATGTGGGAGCGTGGAAGGTTGCAAACCTTAACCTATTTTGGGAGAAATTTTTTAGTTAAAGATTCCCTCATCCTTTTCGAGGATACCCGCTTTAACACACTGAACGTATACTGGAGGAAAAATACCATGCCATTAGCCACGATCATTGGTGATTTATCCATTCCAACTACCGTGGGTGAAAACATCGTTGTTTTCAAGGATAATGGAAACTTGTACAAGGTTTTTCACGATGGATTGATTTATGAAATCTTTTCCTGGAGTGGAGCCGTTGATTTTCAATTAGGAACCGATATACTTTGTTTCAATGATCCAACAACACGAACTTTTGTGGCATTTGAAAATGGACAGTTTACCGATGTAGAAAGCCAATACATGAGAAAATATAAAGCGGGTAGAGGTTTCATCGTTTACGAAGATTTAAACTCAAACCTGTGGTATTATCGCAAGGGAGAGAAAATTCTGCTCACCAATTTTATTTCCTCGTTTTGGGATGTAAGAGATGACGTGGTGGTTTGGGGAGAAAACAATTACATGTTTACGTTAGTCGATGATGTTAAGGTTCAAATTGCGAACTTTATTCCAACGGCATGGGAAATTAAAAACAATACGATTGCCTTTCGTAACATCATGGGAGGGGTTTCCGGTGTCGTTAACGGAGTATCCACAGAGATTACCCTTTTGCCAGACTCAGAATTCAAGATTTTGGGAAATTCTATTTTGGTCAAATTGTTCAATAGTTCTCATTTAGTGCTCTCGGATGGTAAAATTTATTCGAATTAAAGAACTTTACAAAGCCTTTTTTCTCGTGTTGATTTTCGGGTTTCAAAAAACCGATGCACAGGTGCTTGAATTCGATCGTTTAGAACAGTTATACGACCAAGGCCATTACCGATTGGTTTATCGAAAAGCGGGAAAATACCTGAATAATCCTGCGTATGATTATTCCTTATTGCCCAAATATTATCGGTCTATGGCAGTTTTGCAACGGATGCAAGATTTCAAATTTCGTCAACGCAAAGATGATGAAATTCAGGCCTCCTTCCTTTTTATTGAGCAGCTGTTTATCTCGCAAAAAGGAAAAGAAATTGTGCGTACTCATTCCAATGAATTAGTGTCGCTACAATTGGATTTAAACGCTTGGACACAGACGGAAATTGAGCAGGGAAACAAGGATTTAGCCATTAATTATCAAGTTCTTATCAAACGATCCTTTGCCAAGTTAACGTTATCTTCAGAACAAAACGCGGCTTGGAGTCCTAGCAATGCTTTGGAATTAAAAACCCAAGAGTCCATGATTTCATTTGCGGCAACACTTAAAGGTACCGCCTATGTTTGGGGAGGAATGTCCAAAGATGGATTTGATTGCAGCGGTTTTACCTCCTACGTTTTCAAGGAATTTGGAATTACCTTGCCTAGGGTTTCAGCGGACCAATACACGAATTCACTCAAAGTTCCTTCCGAAGAGGCGCGCATCGGTGATTTGGTCTTTTTCGGTAAAGATGGCAAAGTAAACCACGTTGGAATTTTGGTTAATCAACCCGGTGAACCCAAAAAGATGATCCATGCATCCAGTAGCAAAGGGGTCGTTTTTCAGTCCATTGATGACTCGAAGTACTTCAGCGAACGACTTATTGGATTTGGAAGATATTGATTAGTACAGGGATTTTCGTTCTTTCGAAGATACTAAAACGAGGCACCACAATCCGGTGATGCCCGTAAAAAACGTAACCCATGGGATCAATGCTTGAAGGTTTAGCACAATAGATAGGGTGGTTAGAAACCATGCTAGGCATATGGCAATCATTCCCGACCAACGAAAGCGAACCCTGCCGCTCCACAAAACATCAAAGGAATTGATCGCCAATTGATTCACAATGGGAATACTGAAAAAGGCCCAAAGTTCCTTGATGTTGTTCGGAAATGCGTTGAAATAAATAACCATTAGTCCAATGAGTGCAAAATTGATGATGGATATCCATTCGGCTCGGGTTGAACGAGATTTAATCAAGAGATGAATGCCACTGGTAAAGAAAGGTGTCGATAGAAAAAATACCCATCGGTAAGCAAATACACTGGTAAAGGAAATTGCTTGGTATAAGAAGATTAAAAATACTAACGTATTCCCGACAAATAGCAGCAACCAAAAATTATATTTAATTTTCTCTAACATGTTTTCTTCTGCTTAATTCCGATGCACAGACTAATTGCCAGAGGGCTCTTGCGCCTACGTTTGCATCCCAATCACCATCAGATCCTGGGCTTACTTCATTCAAGTCAAACCCAATGATGGATTTTCCTGAGCCCACTAATTTGAACAACAAATAACTAATGTGTTCAAGGCTAAATCCGCCCGCTACAGGGGTTCCTGTATGGGGACAAAGGTACGGGTAGAGTCCGTCAATGTCGAAAGAAATGTAGACTTTTTCGCTTAGTTCTTCGAGTATATTATCGCATTGTTGATCCCAAGAAGTTCCCTTAAACTCGTTCGATTTAAGCTGCCAATCGTAAAACGTCTTGATTTTTGGGTGCGATGCTGCAAACAATACTTCTGCCTCCGAAACATCGCGAATACCCAACTGTACTAGATGGTGAAGGTTTTGGCATCGGTTAACAACATTGTACATGATGCTGGCATGCGATTGTTCAAAGCCTTCGTAGGCTTTTCGCAAGTCAGCATGAGCGTCAATTTGAAGTACACTAAAAGCATCATGATGAGCATCCAATGCCTGAATTAATCCAAGTGGAGTGGAGTGCTCTCCTCCTACAATAGCTACGGTTTTTCCTTGACTAAGCAAGGCGTTAACACGTTCTTGAAGGTTGGAGGTTAGCGCTCCATGGGCTTCATTAATCGAAGCAACAAGTTCACGGTGTTTTTCGAGAGATGCTGCCTCCCCAATGGTTTCTAAATCCCTAAAATACGCTGGAGATGCTTGGTTCAGTTCATCGTTGATTTCGAGCCATTCTGTTGAAATAGGCGCCATATACACCTTGGTTTCATAAGCTTTTGGTAACTGAGGGTGGTAAAAATCCAGTTGAGTGGATGCTTCTAAGATTGCCTGGGGTCCTCGGCTAGTTCCTTTACCATATGATGCCGTAACATCCCATGGAATGGGCAAGATTACGAGATCTGCGGAGGTTTCGTCCACTGGGAAACCAAAAATATTACCGTTGGCTACGCCAACACCGTTGGGGTCAAAACTCATACGCTTGGATTGGATTTATGGTAAGCTTCAACGCTAGCACGAACAGAGGTGTGCTTTTCTAATAAGGCTTTTGCTGCTTCTCGGGTAACCGGGATTTCTTCGCATACCATCCTTATGGCACGGTCCACCAGTTTCTCATTGCTCAATTGCATATCCACCATTTTATTGCCTTTAACGCGACCTAATTGAATCATGATGGAGGTTGAAATCATATTTAACACCAATTTTTGGGCAGTTCCGGACTTCATTCGAGTACTTCCCGTTACAAATTCAGGACCTACCACTGGAACCATTGGGAACTGTGCGATTTCGCTCAAGGGACTTCCAGGATTACAGGTAATTCCGCCCGTCAATACCCCCATTTGATTCGCTTTTTCCAAGGCGCCTAGTACATAGGGCGTAGTGCCCGAAGCCGCTATTCCAACAAGGGTGTCTTGAGCACAAATGTTATGTTCCATTAAATCGTTCCATCCCTGTACTCGGTCATCTTCAGCAAATTCAACCGCTTTTCGTATTGCGGCATCTCCTCCGGCAATTAATCCAACGACCAGACCATGTGGAACTCCAAAGGTAGGTGGACATTCACTAGCATCCACAATGCCTAATCGACCACTTGTACCAGCACCAAGGTAGAACAATCGGCCGCCTTGTTTCATGCGTGCCGTACAAGCGATAACAAAGGCCTCAATTTCAGGGATAATGAGTTCTATGGCAGCGGGAACCTTCGTGTCTTCTTGGTTAATAGAACGCAATAGTTCTCCAACGCTTTGGTTCTCTAAATGTTGGTGATCTGAAGTTTGTTCCGTGATTTTTTTCATGTCATAAAGGCAAAGTACTTGTTGTTGTTAAGATCAATTTCCACTCGATTTTTTAAGGTGGTAGAAAGGCTTAAACCAACAAAGTCAGCTTTAATTGGAAAACGTCGATGTTGTCGATCGACAAGGGTCAATACTTTTATGGCATGGGTGGCTTGTTGGAGAAACTTAATTAAGGCGTATTGCATGGTTTTGCCGGAATTGATAACATCATCTACCAGAATGATATAGCCGTTTTTGAAGGTTGATTCGTCAATGGAAAGCTTAATGGGTTCGGACCAAGGTTCATCCTTGTTTATGTAAATTTCAAAAACCACCACATCGGGACCTCCATGTTCGTCCATGATTTCCTTCAAACGTTTTGCTAAAATCAAACCGTTTCCTTGGATTCCACCAATAAATAAGTGATGCTGGTGGATTGTTTGCTCAAGTATCTGATAGGCTAGGCGAAATATTTTTCGCTCAATTTCAGGATGTTCAAGAAGAAGTTGCATACATTATTATAGCACAAATATAGTCGATTCCAATCATTCAAGAGGGATTATTATTAAACCTTAATTACCTTCGTAGTATGGCTCGAAGTGCTTTATGGATGCGTTGGTTAAAAGTGCTCAGTATTTATCGTGTATGGAACCTGATGCTATTGGCATTGAGTTATTGCACGTCGCGTATTTTCGGTAAAGCTTACCATTGGGGGTTACCTTACCATGTGAGTTTTGAGCCTACCACCGCGTGCAATTTAGGATGTCCTGAATGCCCCAGTGGTCTGAAACAATTTACGAGAGCAACCGGCAAATTAAAAGTGGACCACCATGCAAATTGGTTGAAATCTATGGCATCCCATTTGGTATATTTGACCTACTACTTTCAAGGAGAACCTTTTTTAAATCCACAATTTTTGTCCCTTGTTGTCGAGGCAAAAAAGCATCGCGTTTTTACCGCAACCTCCACCAATGCCCACTTCATCGATGATACTAATGCTGAAGACATCGTTCGAAGCGGTCTTGATCAGCTGATCATTTCGGTGGACGGGGTAACCCAAGAGGTATATGCGCAATACCGTGTTCATGGCGACCTTGAAAAAGTTTGGACGGCGACCAAAGCGTTAGTGGAGGCAAAAAAACGTTTGAAAAGTTCGACTCCTCAACTGATTTTTCAATGTTTGGCTGTGAAACCCAACGAGGCTCAAATTCCCGAGATTTTTACCAAGGCCAAGGATCTAGGAGTGAATGAAGTTCGAATTAAAAGTGCACAATTGTATGACTACGAAAATGGGAATCCTCTCATGCCCGAAAACGATGAATTTCGGCGTTATCGACTAGGTAAGAACGGTAAATTTACCCTGAAAAATCCCGGAGGAAACCGTTGTTGGAGAATGTGGTCTGGATGTGTGGTTACTTGGGATGGTAAAATCGTTCCCTGCTGTTTCGACAAAGATGCCCAACATACCTTGGGTAGCCTTCAAACAACATCCTTCGGAGATATTTGGAAATCAAAAGCGTACCGCCATTTTCGAAACTCGATTCTTACCAACAGAAGTCAAATCGACATCTGCCAAAATTGCTCCGAGGGATCCAAGGTTTGGTTATAATTATGATTAATTTAAGGCACTATGACCGATAAGTACAATGTTCCGGCGAATGAAAAAGTACAGTACTTCGTGCTCGATTATGGACGTTCCAAAGAGGTTTACACCGCCTGGTTTTACAGGGAACTTCCTTTGGATTATGCTTCGTTTAATCACATAGTACAGGATCAAGCCCGAGCTTGCGCAGCCCAAAGCCTTTCTTCTAACACCCCAATAACGAACGATTGGAAGATGGTAGAATCCCTCATAGATGCGCTGGAATCTGTGGGTTTTGAACGCATTAAACCGAATACGATTTGGTTGGCAACCTATATGAATGATATGGGAAGTTCTTCCATAATTTCCTACCATCCATCCGATGCCGTAAAAATCCCGTTCCCGCTGCTCGTGCGTAGTTTTCATGAGTTGTATCAGGATAGTTTCGAACAAGCTTTGGTCGATCTTAATTCAACGGATGCCAGGGAAGTAGAAAGCGCGTTATGTTCAATGAACCATGCACCACTAGGATTTGAAGAGGTCATGGATTGGTTCGATAAAAACGCTTATGCGTTCGTAGGATTTCACAACACTTTCTTCGGATGCTCCCAACGCATTTCCAGTTATTGGTCCGAGATCTTGGGCGAGCCACTACATGAACAAATGGTAGGAGCGGCTTCCGTCGAAAATCCGACTCCTGTTCCCAATCCACCTTCATTTAAGGCTCAAAAGGACGAAGATTTACCGTTTTAAATCACGGTAGGTTCATTTTGGCCTCAGGAGGCCATGTCCTTATCCTTGAGCTCTTTCACCAAATTCAAGGCATCGGGTATGATATCGCTGCACAAGACGATCAAGGAACCTTCTTTACCGTTTTCAATGGCGTAGGTGATGGCTTCACGTTCGTTGGGAATTACTTTTACTGGTTTGTTGGGGTCAATCTTTTTGATTCCGTCCTCCAGCATTCGAATGATTTCCTGGTCGGTTTTCCCGCGAAGGTTTTTGTCTTGACGAATGATGATTTCATCGAACATTTCCGCAGCCACCGAACCTATGTCATTGTTGTCTTGCTCTCTTCGGTCGCCGATTCCAGCAATGATCCCCACTTTCACCGTTCCATCCAAGGTATCCGTGAATTTTTTCAACGCCCTCATTCCTGCAGCGTTGTGCGCAAAATCCAAGAGCACCGTAAACTTTTTGAATTCAAAGAGGTTCAATCTTCCCGGTGTTTGATTCGGCGAAGGAATAAAGGTGGATAAACCTGCTTTCATATCCTCGATGCTGGCGCCTTGGATGTTCGCTGCAATGATGGCGGGTAAAATGTTTTGAATCATGAATTCTGCCTTTCCTCCGTAGGTAATAGGAATTTCGTGTGCCTTCATTACGCGCATTTTCCATTCTCCTCGGCATAAGGTAACATAACCGTTTTCGTAAATGGCAGTAATACCTCCTTTTCGTTGCAGTGCCAAAATCCGTGGATTGTTTTCGTTCATGCTGAAAAGTGCCACGTTGCATTGCAATCCACGACGCATTTCATACACCAAATCATCGTCGGCGTTTAAAATGGCATGACCGTCGGGAAGCACTGTTTCAGGGACCACTCCTTTTACCTTGGCTAATTGTTCGACGGTGTGAATACCTTTCAAGCCTAAATGGTCCGGAGCAATGTTGGTAACTACCGCTACATTGCAGTTTTTAAACCCTAAACCTGCACGCAACAAACCGCCTCGGGCACATTCGAGTACAGCAAAGTTCACGGTAGGGTCTTTCAATACGAATTCCGCGCTGTTTGGACCAGTGCAATCTCCTTGCACCAAAAGCCGGTTTTGGATGTAAACGCCATCGGTAGTGGTATAGCCAACGCGATAGCCTTCCATTTTCATAATGTGGGCGATAAGACGAGTTGTGGTAGTTTTTCCATTGGTTCCAGTTACGGCGACAATCGGAATTTTACCATTGCTTCCTTTTGGGAAAAGCTTTTCAATGACGGGTGCAGCAACGTTTCTCGGTAGGCCTTTGGCAGGGGCAAGGTGCATCCGAAAACCTGGACCTGCATTCACTTCAAGCACTGCACCGTTCGTTTCTTTCAAGGGCTTGGAAATATCAGAAGTCATGATGTCAATACCGCAAATGTCCAAATTAATGATGCGTGAAATGCGCTCTGCCATCGCGATATTCGCCGGGTGCACAAAATCCGTTACGTCTTCAGCTGTTCCGCCGGTAGACAAGTTTGCGGTATCCTTTAGGACGAGCATTTCATCTTTTGGAATGACCGAGTCCAAGGAATAACCTTTTGCTTTGATGAGGCCTAAGGTTAATTCATTGATGGTGATTTGCGTTAGGATTTTTTCGTGGCCATAACCGCGTCGTGGGTCGGCATTCACTTGATCGATTAATGCTTGCACGGTGGATGTACCGTCTCCTACCACATGGGCTGGGGTACGCAAAGCTGCCGCAACAAAGCGGTGGTTGATCACTAGTAGTCGGTAATCGACTCCCGTAATAAAACGCTCAATGATAATACTGTTTGATACCTTTTTTGCGGCATGAAATGCGGTTAAAGCCTCTTCAATGGTTTGAATATTCACCGTAATTCCTCGACCGTGGTTGCCATCAATGGGTTTTACCACCAGTGGAAAGCCGACGCGTTTGCATGCGTCGTCAAGTTGGGTTTCGTTGCGAATGATTTGCCCTTTAGGAACGGGTACTTCTGATTGTTCCAATAGATATTTGGTTTCTTCTTTATTACCCGCTAATTCAACGCCGATGCTGCTGGTTTCACTGGTTACGGTTGCTCGAATTCGTTTTTGGTTTTCTCCATAGCCCAACTGGCAAAGCGAATGTTGGTTAAGGCGAATCCAAGGAATGCCTCGCAATTCTGCTTCATGAATGATCGATCCAGTGGAAGGACCTAACCGCACTGCTTCGCGTATTTCGCGCATGCGCTGAATGTCTGCTGCCAAGTCATAGGATGTTCCTGCAATAAGCGCATTGCAAATGTCAAATGCTGCTTTGGCTGCGAAACGTCCAACCGCCTCTTCTTCGTAATCGAATACGACGTTGTACACTCCTTTCTCTCCGTAGCCGCGGGTTCTTCCAAAACCCACTTTCATACCTGCAAGAATCTGAATTTCAAGGGCGATGTGTTCAATGATGTGACCCATCCATGTCCCACGGTCAATTCGTTGGAAAAATCCTCCAGGGGCTCCAATTGAACAACGGTGTTCGTGCATCCCGGGGAATAGAGCTTGTATTCGTTCGGAAAACCCATCAACTTTATTCGAAGGTCGCTCCTCCATGTCCTCCAAGTCCAGGACCATAACAATGAGTTTGTGGCGTCTCACGGACCAATAGTTAGGTCCTCGCATGGCGTTAATCTCGCGTATTTTCATACTCTTAAATTTCAGTTTAAATAGGTTTGGTAAAATTTATACCGCAAAATAAGACATTTAAATTTATTTTTGTGCGCTCGTAAAAAAAAGACCATGAAAATTCACGAACCGAAGGGTATTTTAATTCCTATTGGTGGAAATGAGGACAAAGGAATAGGGGATAATGAAATGTATACCTTGGAGTTCATTGGCGAAGGTATTCTAAGCCACGTTGTGCGAGAAGCAGGCGGAGTTGAGGCTGAAATCATCATTATTCCTACCGCTTCGAGCATACCCGATGAGGTTATTACGGCCTATTTAGACGCATTCAAGCTGTTAGGTTGTAGCAACCTATTTCCAATGGATATTCGCGATCGATCGCAATCCGACGATCCTTTGTTTCTTGAAAAGATGAAAAGCGCCAGCGCCGTCTTGTTTTCAGGAGGAGATCAATCAAAAATCACCTCTAAAATAGGAGGCACCCGTTTGCATGAAATTATGCTGGAGAGGTATCAGAACGAATCCTTTGTCATCGCAGGAACAAGCGCAGGTGCCATGTGTATGTCGACGGAAATGATAACAGGAGGCAATACCACCGAGGCGTTTCGAAAAGGCGTTGTTGGAATGGGTAACGGAATGGGATTTACTCCTAATTTGATCATCGATTCTCACTTTATTCAACGTGGAAGGTTTGGACGGCTCACGGAGGCTGTGGCTAAGTTCCCGGATTTAATCGGTATCGGTTTAGCAGAAGATACGGGATTAATCATTCGTAACAACGACGAATTTCAGGTGATAGGATCAGGAATGGTCATTATTTTTGATGGTAGAAAATTAGAGCATAACAACGAAGCGATTCTCAAAGAGGGATGCGCAATGACCCTAACGAACATGGTAACTCACGTTCTCTCGAATGGCGACCGTTTTGAGATAAATACTCGAAAAATCAAGGTGCTTCCGATTGGATCTCCGTTCATTTAAACCCCGTAAATCGCGGCATAACTTGTACCATCGCTGCGGCGATATCCTCGGTACATTCCTTCCGTGTTAAAGGAAAATGCCACTTCACCTTTTGAATTTACGGCGATAAGCCCTCCGTCGCCTCCTAAGGCTAAAAGCCTTTTTTTAATGACTTCGTCGCAAGCCGCCTGAAGGTCGAGTTGACAATGCTCGATGAGGCATGAAACGTCGTAGGCGACGGCTCCTCGAATGAAAAATTCCCCGCTTCCGGTGCATGAAATTGCGCAGGTTTGATTGTTGGCATATGTACCGCTTCCGATGATCGGACTATCGCCAATGCGACCAAATTTTTTGTTGGTCATTCCGCCGGTGGATGTTGCAGCGGCAATGTTGCCATGCACATCGCAAGCGACTGCGCCAACAGTTCCGAATTTGCGGTCGCTCTCGGCGTGATCCAGTTGCGTTTTGTCGGTTCCTTTAATTCCTTGCCACTGATCGTAGCGGAATTGATCAAAAAAGTAGGAGGGAGGTAGGATTTCGTAGTTTCGTTGGGCTGCAAAGGCCATCGCTCCTTGACCTGCGAGCAACACGTGACCGCTGTATTCCATTACGTCACGGGCCAATAAAATCGGGTTTTTAATCCCTGTAACCATGGCAACAGCACCCGCCTGGCGCGACAATCCTTCCATAATAGAAGCATCCATTTCGTGTGTACCTTCTGCCGTGAAAACACTTCCTTTTCCTGCATTAAACAGCGTACAGTCTTCCAAGGAGGTTACAGCTGCTGCAACTGCGTCGGTTGCCGATGCACCTTTTTCAAGCAATGCATAGCCCTGTTCAAGGGCAGCGTTGATGCCTTCGAGGTAGGCTTTTTCTTTTTCAGGGGTCATCATACCACGGGTTAAGGTGCCTGCGCCGCCATGAATGGCAATGGAGAAAGGTTGCATTGTTCTTAAATTTTGCCAAAGATAACCAAGAGCCCAAGCATTGGAACTTATTCTTGAGAAAATTCTTGGCGATTTCCTTTTATTTCGTACTTTTGCAACGTTGTAACGAAAGTCGTTGCCACTACATAATAATTATTGAAATAATATTGGCATGTATTTAGAAGCAGAAAAGAAAAAAGAGATCTTCAGCAAATTCGGGGGATCTGAGACTAACACAGGATCTGTAGAGGGTCAAATCGCGTTATTTTCATACCGCATTAGTCATTTAACAGAGCACTTGAAGAAAAACCGTAAGGATTTTGGTACACAAAGAGCCCTTCAGTTATTGGTTGGTAAACGAAGAAGTTTGTTGGATTATCTGAAACGAAAAGACATTGAAAAATACCGTTCGTTGATTAAGGAGCTTGGGCTTCGTCGTTAATTCAACGGTTACAATTTTATGGAGAGGGGACGTTCGGCTAGTGTCGGGGTCCCTTTTTTTGTGCTGAAGAGAAACGACAATAGGTTATGACCCTAGCGCGGTTTAAGGGGCTCGGGGATAATATAAGGTTTTGAAATGTGTAATAAATTAATGAGTAAATAACAAATATGAATATAGGTTTAAAAAAAACCATCAATACGGGTGGTAAAGAAATCAGTGTAGAAACGGGCAAGTTGGCTAAACAAGCCGACGGTTCGGTAGTGGTTCGCATGGGCGATACCATGTTGTTGGCAACTGTAGTTGCCGCTCCAGAAGCAAAAGAGGGGGTAGATTTTCTTCCTCTTACAGTAGATTATCGCGAAAAATACGCCGCTGCAGGAAGGTTTCCGGGCGGATTTTTCCGCAGAGAGGCACGTCCATCGGAAAGCGAGATTTTGGTCATGCGCCTTGTAGATCGCGCACTTCGGCCCTTATTTCCGGACGACTACCATGCTGAGGTGCAGTTAATGATCCAGTTAATGTCGTACGACGGAGAAAACAATCCGGATGCACTTTGCGGTTTGGCAGCCTCAGCAGCCATTGCGGTGTCGAACATTCCGTTCAACGGACCGATGTCGGAAGTGCGTGTAGCCCGTGTAAACGGTCAATACATTTTGAATCCTACAAAATCTGAAATGGAAGGGTGTGACTTGGACGTAATGATTGCAGGTACAGAAAAAGACATCAACATGTTGGAAGGTGAAATGCAAGAAATTTCCGAAGAGGACCTGGTAGAAGTGATTAAAATTGCCCACGAAGCGATTAAAGAGCAATGCGCTTTTCAAACGGCTCTCGGGGCTGAAATCGCAACTGCTCACCCCAAAAGAACGTACAGCCACGAAGTACACAACGAGGACGTTAAAGCGCGAGTGTACGAATTGGGAATGGAGAAATGCAAGGAAGTTGCTCGAATGGGCTTGGCCAACAAAGCAAAACGCACCGAATTATTCGATGCGATTAAAGCTGAAATAAAGGCATCTTACTCTGAAGAAGAATTAGTGGAAGTAGGCAAATTCATCGGCGTGTATTTTTCGGAAGTGAAGAAAAAAGCCGTTCGATGGGTGATGTTGAACGAAAGAAAACGATTGGATGGTCGCGGATTTGACGAAATTCGTCCCATTTGGTCGGAAATTGATTACTTGCCCAACGTGCACGGTTCTGCCGTTTTTACGCGCGGTGAAACGCAATCGCTTACCACACTCACCCTTGGAGGTAAAATGGACGAGCAAATGATCGATGGCGCGACCTTCAAAGGAACAGAGAAATTCATGTTGCACTACAACTTTCCTCCGTTCTCTACGGGTGAGGCGAAGCCGCTTCGAGGAACTTCCCGTCGAGAAATTGGTCACGGTAACTTGGCCTTGCGTGCCTTGAAGCCGGTACTTCCAAAAGATAACCCATATACAATCCGGATTGTTTCCGATATTCTTGAGTCAAACGGCTCGTCTTCTATGGCTACGGTCTGCGCGGGTACCTTGGCCTTAATGGACGGAGGTGTTAAAATTACTGCACCGGTCTCTGGAATCGCAATGGGTCTTGTGGCGGACGAAGGTAAATTTGCGGTATTGTCCGATATCTTAGGCGATGAAGATCATTTAGGGGATATGGATTTCAAGGTAACGGGAACGGCCAAAGGAATTACAGCGTGTCAAATGGACATTAAAGTGGATGGATTGCCGTATGAAGTGCTCATTCAAGCACTACACCAGGCGAAAGCGGGTCGTTTACATATCTTGAACAAGATTACTGAAACCATCGCTGAACCTCGCAACAATTACAAGGATTCCACACCTCGAATTGAAGCATTGTTGATTCCAAACGAAATGATTGGGGCAGTGATCGGACCTGGTGGTAAAATCATTCAAGGTCTTCAGAAAGAAACCGGTACAACCATTACCATTGAGGAATTACCGAACGGTGAGGGGTCTGTTCAAATTCTTTCCAACGATGGTCCTAGCATGGAGGAAGCATTGCGTCGAGTTCGGATGATAGCTTTCCCACCGCAAGTGGAAGAAGGAGCTACCTACGAGGGAAAAATTAAGTCCATCAAAGAGTTCGGTTGTTTCGTGGAAATCATCCCTGGAACCGACGGATTAATTCACATTTCCGAGTTTTCTTGGGAAAAAGTGAATAAGATGGAAGATGTTTGCAAAGAAGGGGAGGTGCTTTCGTTTAAGGTAGTAGGGAAAGACCCTAAAACCAAAAAATGGAAATTGTCCCGTAAGGTTTTATTACCGAAACCGGAAATGAACTAAGCATAAAATAGGGGAGAAATTATCCCCTATTTTTTTTAAAAAAAACTTCGCTTCTTTAATCTAGAGAAATTAACTTTGCACTATAATTTAAACCCATGAGAAATTTACTTCTACTCTTGTGTTCTGCGCTTGTTGGAACCTCGTTTTCCCAAGCCTGGGAGCCTTTTAATTACCTTGGAGCGGTGAACGCCAACGGTTGGACTACCCACTCAGGTGCCACTCCAGGTCAGCTTCAAACCATTAATACACCCTCGAACAGCGGCAACAGTTTAGCCTTTGCTAATTTGGAAGCGTCGGTGGGTAACCGTGTTCAACTCGTAGCAGGAAATACGGAGGACGTGAACAAGGCGGTTTCCAATTTAAGCGGAAGCGGTTATTTTTCCTTCCTTTTAAACGTACCGAATACCACCGGTCTTCATATCAATACCAATGCAGGAGATTATTTTACGGGTTTTGGTGCAACCGCAGGTAATTCCGTGACATCCTTAGGAGCACGCGTTTTTATAAAGGCAGGCGCCACACCAAATACCTTTGTTCTCGGTTTAGTGAACAACAGCGGTGGAGCTTCGGCTACGACGTGGAATCCAACAGAATATCCTTGTGGAACGACGGTTTTTGTTGTGGTTAAATTGGTCAACTCTGTCAGTCCTGTGGCGGCTTCCATGTGGATTAATCCCACGCCCGGCACTGCTGAACCCGTCGCTACCATTACGAATTCCTCCGGTACCAGTGCCATCGCAGCTTTGGCATCGGTTTACCTTCGTCAAGGGGGGACGGCAGCGGCAGGTACAGGGTCATTGGAAATAGACGAAATGCGTGCCGGTTCAACTTGGGCTTCAGTAACACCTTGTGCTTCACCAACTACTTATTATCAAGACTTAGATGGAGATACTTTTGGAGATCCAAATACCGCAACCGCGTCGTGTTTGCCCTTGCCTGGATTAGTATTAAACAACCAAGACTGCAACGACAACAATGCCGCTATCAATCCAAACACGATTTGGTATGCGGATGCTGACGGCGATGGATTCGGTAATGCAAGTGTTTCTCAAACCGTGTGTGTTGCGCCTCAAGGATACGTCTCGAATAATACAGATTGCGACGATAACAATCCTGCGGCGAATTCCATTACAACATGGTATTTGGATGGAGACGGGGACGGCTACGGTCATTTGACCACCTCGGTACAGAATTGTGGTCAGCCTTTAGGTTATGTTTCCAACAATACTGATTGCAACGATGCTGTTGCGGCAATCAACCCCGCTGCTGTGGAGGTATACAACGGCATTGATGACAATTGCAACAATACGGTTGATGAAGGTTTTACCCCAGTTAATTATTATTTGGACAACGACGGTGATGGAGTAGGTGGGAACACCTTTGTGGTCGGCGTTTCATCTCCAGGACCAAACTATGTATTAATTACAGGAGATTGTAACGACAACAACCCCGCAATGTATCCAGGTAACAACGAAGTGTGTGATAACTTGGACAACAATTGTAACGCCTCCATTGATGAGGGTTTAATCTTTCTTACCTATTTTCAAGACAGTGACGGCGACAACTTTGGAAATGTGGCGGTAACGCTTTCTGCTTGTTCTCCTCCTCAAGGTTATGTTTTGGATAGTACCGATTGCAACGACCAAAACTCGGCAATTAATCCTTCAGCTATTGATATTCCCGGGAACGGCATTGATGAGAATTGCAACGGTATAGATGCACCCCTCGTTGCACCGCAACTTGGTCTTTATGAGTTTACTCAAGCTTCAGGTTGTCCAGTACTTGCCAATACAGTAACGACCCAACCTGCCAACGCTTCCTTCTCGGTCTATTCCAATCAAGGAGGTACGTGTGTTGCGGCAGCAAACGTCTTTAACAACAACACTTGGAATACAGGTTCCAATATCGACCTTAACAACTACAATGAATTTACAATCACGCCAGATTCTTGTTTTGGCTTGACATTAACGAAATTAGCGTTTACACATAAGGTGAGCAATGTGAATACCATTCCTGTATGGTATTTACGTTCAAGTTTGGATAATTACGCCTCGAATGTTGCATTCGACACCATTACAACCAATGCAGTTTTGAATGATACTGTGCTTTTGGGAGTAAGTTTTCAAAACATCGGTGCCGTAACCTTTAGATTTTACATAACGGGAATTTCAACACCGAATGCTACTTGGCGAAATGATAACGTCAGCGTATGGGGCTTTGTGAACGCGGTTCAGCCACAAACATATTATGCGGACAACGATGGCGACGGTTACGGTAATGCCGGGAATACGGTTGTAGCATGTTCCGCCCCTCAAGGATATACCAACGACAATACGGACTGCGACGATAATAACGCTCAGATTAATCCCACTACCGTATGGTTCATCGACGCCGATCAGGATGGCTATGGAGATCCAAACAACTTCACTACCTCTTGTTTAACTCCCCCGGGAACGGTCTTGAATGGTGACGATTGCGATGATACAAATCCGCAGTTGGCTTTAGTGGACATGTACTATGTTGACGCGGATGGTGATGGATATGGGGACGACGCAACTGGCGTTGAATCCTGTGCGCAACCCGCCAACACGGTTTTAGTTGGAGGTGATTGCGATGATATGAACGACCAGATTTATCCTGGTGCTGTCGAAATTTGCGATGGCGAAGATAACAACTGCGACGGCAACTTTGATGAAGGTCTTCCTACCATTCTCTATTACGAAGATGCGGACAATGATGGATATGGTTCAGAGGTAACTACAGAGACGTGCGATTCATTAGGAGTTGGATACACTCTCGTGCCGGGAGATTGCGACGAT
>JBJOJZ010000026.1:0-20853 GCA_046046325.1 Bacteroidota bacterium | reverse complement strand
CCGGCAACCGGGGCATCGTTATCATTATCGGTACTTGTCCAACCCGTTAAATTAACGTCGTTAAAGTCATCCGAGAAATGCGTTTGAGCGAAAGCTGTAGTTCCCACTACCAAAGCTAACGCAGGAAGTAACGTTTTAATCATGCTATAAATTTTTAAGTTTTTGTAAATTTAATGTTTCTAATTGGATTATGAAAAAAAAACTCATCGTTTTTTCCGGAGCAGGAATGAGTGCCGAGAGTGGTGTTAAAACGTTTCGAGGAGGAGATGGTCTTTGGGAAAACTACCGCATCGAAGAAGTAGCAACGCCGGAGGCATGGAACACTGACCCTGAAGTGGTTAGTCGCTTTTACAACGAGCGAAGGAAACAAATCATGGAATGTTCTCCGAACGAGGCGCATCGCATTATTGCTTCTTTGGAGAGCCAATTCGAGGTGCTTGTTATTACCCAAAACATCGATGACTTGCATGAGCGAGCGGGGAGTTCTAAGGTCATTCATTTACACGGTAACATCCGTTGGGCGAAATCCAGTGGCCCAAACCAAGAAGCGGCCTATTACCCAATAAATGGTTGGGAACTCACTCAGAAGGATCGGTGCCCGGATGGATATATTCTACGACCACATGTCGTTTGGTTTGGGGAAGAGGTGCCACTTTACGCAATGGCCCTCGAAGAAATTCAAACAGCTGAAATATTTATTGTGGTTGGAACCTCCTTAATGGTTTACCCAGCGGCAGGGCTCATCCATTATTTGAATCCCGGATGTGACGCCTACTTAATTGACCCAAATGTCCATGAGCTTCACGTTCCGAAAAGGTTCACCTGCTTAGCAGATACCGCGGTTGAAGGAATGAGAAAAATAAAGGAAAAACTTATTTTTTAAGGTTGTCTTTGATGAACAGCTCAATGGCCCCAACCATGGAAGGTGCTTTGGGATGGGGGGCTGAAACATCCAATCGGAGGTTGTTTTTTAGCACCGCGCTTGCCGTACTTTCACCGTAAGCAGCAATTACGGTATTGTTTTGCTTAAAATCTGGAAAGTTTTTAAACAATGATTCTATTCCCCCTGGACTAAAGAATACCAACATGTCGTAATAAACGTTTTCCAAATCCGATAAATCTGCGGCAACGGTGCGGTACAACACCACCTTGGTAAAATTAACTTTGTGTTGAGTTAAGGTTTCGGGAATTGAATCTCTAAGAATGTCTGTACAAGGCAATAAATATTTCTCGTTTTTGTGCTTCTTCATGACCTCTGCCAATTGATCAATGGTTTGTTGTCCGAAAAATATTTTGCGTTTACGGTAAGGAATGAATTTTTGTAGGTATTTGGCCACGGCCTCAGAAATGCAAAAATATTTCATGGATTCAGGGACCTCAAATCTCGCGTCTTCTGCTATTCGGAAAAAGTGGTCTGCGGCTATTTTTGAAGTCAAAATAATCGCGGTATGTTCATTGAGATTTACCTTTTGAGCACGAAATTCCTTGCCATCAACCCCTTCTACCTTAATAAACGACCTAAAATCAACTTTTATGTTGTATTTATCCCTTAAATCGTAATACGGCGACTTATCTCCTTCCGGCTTAGGTTGCGAAATAAGGATTGATTTAATTGCCAAAACCCAAAATTAAGGTGTTAGAAAATCCAACCAATGTGCATTATAATACTTTGAAATCAAAATACTTGGAACCACATATACGGTGCAAAGGTATAAAATAAAATAATACCATAAAAACCCAGTGATTTTGGCCCCAAAAACTAAGGCCCTTAACCTCAAACAAAACATGGCAAACACGAGGACTAGCAGCGACCACAAAACGGTTGAATCAGGCGCTAAAAAAAACTGAAGAAAATTAAATGCCACTAAAAAAATGCCCAGTAACCCCAACCACACATTGCCTTCATAAATCGACTTTGACGGAGATTGTTGCATAAAAAACCAAAGGAATATATAATCCAAATGCCATAAACATAAAAACAAAACGGCGATTAATAGAGCGCTCACCATGGAGGTAAGTAAATAAAAATCTACCACAAGTAACTTGGCTATTAAAAACGTTAAGCTTATTGTAGCGTTGAACAGAAGTAATGCCATTGACAAGTTATCCAGCGATTGACGAGCACGCAAAACGGCAGGTTTAACCGAGTTTGTAAATACCGTGAACCAGGAGCCTTCAATACGGTAATGTACAATGCCTAAAA
The DNA here is from genome assembly GCA_046046325.1 of Bacteroidota bacterium. Lineage (GTDB taxonomy): Bacteria > Bacteroidota > Bacteroidia > Flavobacteriales_D > Crocinitomicaceae > UBA952. Next base: position 18,650 of record JBJOJZ010000026.1, on the reverse strand, counting down.
ATAAAACCTGAAGTAAAAACCCCAAAAAAAACCAATTATCAATAAAGGGAAATCGCTCGTTAAAAAACATATTATACAAAAGTAATGGATTCTTCAACCTTTTCCCGATTCAATATGTTTATCTTTGCGGCAACAATTCAATCTCATGAAAACAGATTTATTCCAACATCCAGATTATTACCTTCTTGATGATTTATATACCGAAGAACACAAACTTATCCGTGATGCCGCGAGGCAATGGGTAAAAAAAGAAGTCTCTCCAATCATTGACGAACACTATGAAAAAGCAACTTTTCCAATGCATCTGCTCAAAGGTCTTGGTGAAATTGGTGCTTTCGGACCCTATGTTCCCGTAGAATACGGTGGGGCGGGATTGGACCAAATTTCTTACGGACTAATTATGCAAGAATTGGAACGCTGCGACTCTGGATTACGTTCAACCGCATCCGTACAAAGCTCTCTTGTAATGTACCCCATTTGGAGGTATGGATCAGAAGAACAAAAACAAAAATACCTCCCAAAATTGGCCACAGGAGAAATGATGGGCTGTTTTGGTTTGACCGAGCCAGACTTTGGATCTAATCCTGGTGGGATGATTTCGAATTTTAAAGATGATGGAGACCATGTCATTCTGAATGGAGCGAAAATGTGGATTTCTAATGCCCCCTTTGCCCATATTGCAGTGGTTTGGGCGAAAGATGAAGCAGGAAGAATTCACGGTTTAATCGTTGAACGCGGCATGGAAGGTTTTTCTACCCCAGAAATGCACGGTAAATTATCCCTAAGAGCTTCGTCTACAGGAGAATTAGTTTTTGAAAACGTTCGTGTTCCAAAAGTAAACATCCTTCCGGGTCGTAGCGGTTTGGGTGCACCACTCAGCTGCTTAGACTCTGCGCGCTTTGGTATTGCTTGGGGAGCCATAGGAGCGGCGATGGATTGTTATGACCAAGCCGTGCGATACAGCAAAGAACGCATTCAATTCGGGCAACCCATCGGTGCTTTTCAATTGATTCAGAAGAAATTAGCAGAAATGCTTACAGAAATTACAAAAGCGCAGCTTCTTACTTATCGGCTCGGACAATTAAGAAACGAAGGAAAAGCAAGTTCAGCACAAATTTCTATGGCCAAAAGGAATAATGTAGAGATTGCCTTAAACATTGCACGTGAGGCTCGACAAATTCATGGAGGAATGGGTATTACAAGCGAGTATTCGATGATGAGGCATATGGCCAATTTAGAATCTGTGGTAACCTACGAAGGAACCCATGATATTCACTTGCTAATAACTGGCATGGATATAACAGGGATCCCTGCATTTACTAGAGAAGCTTAATCCGGAACAAGATCACCACGTAACTTGCGAATTTTTATTCTCGTTTCTTCGGTGTAAATACTCCCTGGATATTGATCGATGATTTTCAGGTAACTCTCCTTCGCCGCTTCTGAATCTTTTAAATGTACTTCTTGCAGATTTGCTATTTGAAACAGAGCATCATCTGCCAATAACTCTGTGGGATAGGTAGATACTAAGCGTTGAAAGTAATCCAAGGCTTGAGCGAAAGCCCCTTGTTGAAGATAAGCTTTTCCCTTTAAATAAAGTAAATCGTCGTTCAAAACTGACTGGGGAAATTTTATCGAAATCGTATCCATCCATTGAAAGGCCTCTTGATACCTTCGTTGAAGCAGCAGCAACTCACTTTTGGCGTAAGCACTCATCGCTTCATAATTGCTGTCCAACCCATAGTTCTCCAAAATAAGCAATGACAACTGAATAGCATCGTTACTTATGAAGCGCGAAGTTGCTTGTTTCAGAACATCCAATTGAGATTGCGCATATTCGAATTCACCATCAAAATAGAAAACCCGAGCGTTTTTGAATTTCGCTTCATTGCCAATCGGTTCAAATTTGAAAGCGTCATTGATTTGCATGTATAACAAAGAGGCTTCCCAAATACTGTCAAGAATAACGCAAACATCAGCTAATTTCAATTTCAGTTTAGCTCTTTGCATGTCCGTCAACCCGTTTTCAATGACTTTACCTTCCAGGAATTTTTTAGCTTTCGGAGCTTGGTTCGCATAAAAACCCAAAATTTCGGCATATTCTAACACAATACGTTCCGAACCATAGCGCAAAATATCTTTGTTCGAAAGAAATGCCTCATAATCTGAAACAATAGTGTTCATTTCCTCCTCTGTAAATCTTCGAAACGAAGTTATTTGCTTGAAGTATGCGGATAATTTCCATTGCTGCGCTTCTATTTTTAACGGCAAATTTTGATTTATTACTTCGTTCAATGCTTTTACAGCCAAATCGTATTCGAAGTTCTCGAGGCAGGTTGTTGCAAAATCAATCAACTGTCGTCCATCTCCTTGGGTTCTCTTTTCAAAAGCAACGCATTGCTGAAAAGCTGCACTGAAATTCTTGCTCTGAAGGAAAAACCAAATTAACATCTCGGTGTATACGGTGTTGGAGGGGTCTTTTTGACCTGCAACGAGAAAGCTATTCTTTACCTGTTTTAGCTCTTCAGATTCCATCGAAAAATCAAAAGACGCTGCAATTTCCAATTGAATTTGTTCTTTAAGAGAGCTTTTTCTAGAAAGGGCTGCTAAATAATAATCGAGCGCTTTAATTTTTTCTCCTTTCGCAGTGCAAATCTGGGCATACCACAATTCGTAAGGGTAAAACTTAACATTTTTCTTGGCTTTATCAATGAAATCACCCGCCCAATCAAATTCATCGATGGCCAATAAACTGTTGAGTACATCTTGTACCTCTTTAGGGTCAAAATAATCTTGTTTTAGAAGCTCATTCTTGATCTTTTTAGCTTTGTCTTCCTCTTCGATACCTTTATAAAAGAAATAGAATTGGATTTTCAAAAGAACATCTGTCGGGTTTGCTGAAACCTGTTTTTTAAAAAGCTTTTCTGCTCCTTTTTTGTCTCCTGTATTCACTAAACAGTCCAAATAACGGCTAAAATAAACCTTGGTCGGGGAACTGTTATATAAGGTCTCATAGTAAACTAAAGCCTTTGTAAACTCTCCATTGAGGTAATAATATTGTGCCAATTGAATGTCTGTTTCTGTTTGAGCCTTGATACCAAAAGACCCTAGGAAGAAACAAACCAACCACGTAATTTTTTTCACCACAGAATTATTGCTCCAAGTTGTTGAGTATTTCGACCATTTTCGGATGTAATAAACGATAAGTGTCCCCAATGGTAACAGCTTTTTGTAAAAGTTCTGACGACCTATTGCCTAAAACTTGTACGTTTTTTTGTTCGAGTTCAATATAGGTGTCGTACCTATCCCTCTTGCCCCATCCGTTTTGAACGTCGTTTCTGAGAGTTTTTAATTGCTTTCTTTCCTTTTTGATTGCCGCCTTCAACTCAACGTAATAGGTGTTCAGTTTTCCAATGCTCTTTCTCGCTTTTTTATAGGCGTCCATATCCTTAGCATAGGCTCGATCTACCGAATCGAGTACCAGTTTATTTTTTAATGAGGTTTCAGTGTGCATCATGTCCATCCTCATACGGTTAATGGAATCTGGGAATTCATCAATTCCGACCTTTTGAAGGCTATCCAAGGACGTTAATAGCTTATCAATAGATCGCAATTGTTCTTTCTGACGAAAATCGGAACAGGCCAACAAGAAAAGCAGCAAACAGCCACATAGTAAAAGGGAATGATTAAATCGTATCAAAGCCGGTATATTTATGTAAAACCGAGGGGATTGAAATGCTCCCATCGGGGTTTTGATTGTTTTCCATGAGTGCCGCCATAATCCTTGGCAATGCCAAAGCGGAACCGTTTAATGTATGACAAAGACGGGTTTTCTTGTCTCGATCTTTAAAACGAAGCCGCAATCGGTTCGCTTGGAATGTATCAAAACGAGACACCGAACTCACCTCAAGCCATTTTTCCTGTGCGGCAGAAAACACCTCAAAATCGTAAGTCATTGCAGATGCAAACCCCATGTCTCCTCCACAAAGGCGTAAGATGCGGTATGGTAAATTCAATTTTTCCAACAAGGATTGAACATGAGCCACCATTTCATCCAATGCCTTGGCGGTGTTATCTGGGTGTTCCACACGTACGATTTCAACTTTATCGAACTGATGGAGCCTATTTAATCCTCGAACATCCTTGCCATAAGACCCCGCCTCTCGTCGGAAGCATGGAGTATATCCGCATAATTTAAACGAGAAATCATGGGAGGGAATAAGTTCATCTCTAAAAATGTTCGTGAGAGGAACTTCGGCCGTTGGTATTAAAAATAAATTATCGGCAGCATCGTGGTACATTTGTCCTTCTTTGTCCGGAAGTTGTCCAGTACCAAAACCACTTGCTTCGTTCACCAATAAAGGCGCTTGATATTCTTCATAGCCCGCTGCGGCTGCCTCATCAAGAAAAAACGCAATCAATGCACGCTGTAATTTTGCCCCTTTACCACGATAAAATGGAAATCCAGCACCTGAAACCTTGACCCCTAATTCAAAATCGATGATTCCTTTTTCCTTGCACAAGTCCCAGTGCGGTTTAGCGATAAAAGAGAACGTTGCTGATTGTTCCTTTAAGAATACTACTTCATTATCGTTGGAATCTTTCCCTTGTTTGACCTCAAGGCATGGGGTGTTGGGCAACAATAAAAGCAATTGATGCATTTCTGCTTCTTTTTCCTCAAATAGTCCTTTCAGTTGTACCTCTCGCTCCTTTAATTCTGCTGTTCTTTTTTTGAGTTCATTGCCTTCTTGGTGCTTGCCTTCTTTGAACAGAGATCCAATCGTTTTCGCAAGGGCATTCGACTCTTCCAAAACGCCATCTAACGATTGTTTGCAGTTTCGCCATTCTGTGTCCAATTTTAAGAGGTTTTCTACCGTTTCTCTGACATCCAAATTTCTTTTTGCCAAAGCTTGAATAATTTCCTCTTGTTGATTACGAATTCTTGATACTTCTAACATTCCTACATTTAAAATTACAAATTTATCACCTTGAAAAACTAAGGTAAAAACCGCATAGTTTTTTGATAGCGTTCTTTGAACGTTTTATCTCCATTACAGCCTAAGGCTAATTTCATTTGGCGATAGACTTCGATACGATTACCCGGATCTGGGTGTGTACTTAGAATTTCAGGCGGGTTCTTTCCTCCTTTTGCACTAATTTTTTCAAAAAATCTTGCTCCGGCATCGCCTGAATAGCTTGTTGAACAAAGAAAACGAACGGAGCATTCATCGGCTTCTTTTTCATGGCTTCTTGAAAATGAAAGACCAATAATCGCACCTGTTATGTCTTTAATAAATGTTCTATCTCCAGCAATAAACCCTAAAAGCGTTTGAATTCCATACATTTTAGTAAGTTGCCTAGTGCTGTGCCTCAAATCTGCATGCCCCATTTCGTGCCCGAGTACGCCGGCTAATTGATCTTCTGATTCTAAAAATTTAAGGATTCCAGTGAAAAAATAAATGTATCCACCTGGGGCACAAAAAGCATTCAAAGTAGAATCGTCATGAATTACCCTTATTCTCCATGGGAACTCCGTTCGATATTTTACGGCTCCACTGTGTAATAAGGTGTCTCTAATAGCATATAAGTAAGTATAAACCTCAGCGTTGCTTGCTGAATCTAACACTACCATTCCGCTGCTGTCGCTTTCGATTTCAGCAACCACTTGCCGACCTAAAGATATATCATCTTGTAGTGAGAAAACATTCAGGTTATTGCCCAAACTACCACAATTTGCGAACAAAAACAGAACCGCACCAAAAACACCTATTCGTTGAGCTGATTTCATGGACTACAAAGGTAGTAAGGTTTGTCGCATTCTAAACGATTCATTGTTAATTAAAGTTCTTAACGCTCAAGAAAACGCTGCGTGTAATGTCTAATTTTGAATAAGATTTAATCCATGATTGTAAAAGTCGTTAATAACAGCCCATTTCCTCTTCCCAACTATGAAACCTCGGGGTCTTCAGGATTGGATGTTCGGGCGAACTTAAGTAATTCTATAGCCCTAGGTGCAGGAGAACGAGTGCTAATTCCTACGGGCCTTTATGTCGAAATCCCGCAAGGCATAGAATGTCAAGTTCGACCCAGAAGTGGATTGGCATTAAAAAAAGGCATTACCGTCGTTAACTCCCCGGGAACGGTTGATGCCGATTACCGAGGAGAAGTGGGAATCATTCTAATCAACCACTCGTTAGAAACTGTGATCATTGCTCCTGGTGAACGAATCGCCCAACTTGTGTTTTGTCCGATAATTCAAATTACTTGGGACGAAAAAACAACCCTAAACAGCTCGGAAAGGGGCGAGGGTGGTTTTGGAAGTACCGGTGTTAACTAAATAAAACCATGAATATAATCATCCCAATGGCCGGTAGAGGAAGTCGTTTAAGACCTCACACCTTAACCGTTCCAAAACCGCTCATTCCCGTTGGAGGAGTCCCTATTGTCCATCGACTTGTAGAAGATATTGCGAAGGTTTGCGGCAACAATATTCAAACCATCGGCTTTGTAACCGGTGACTTTGGTAAAGAAATTGAGCAAGAACTTTGCAACATTGCGGAGAAATTTGGAGCTACGGGTAGAATTTTTCATCAATTGGAGCCCTTGGGAACCGGGCATGCTGTTCATTGTGCGGCAGAACTATTAAAGGGCCCTGTTGTGGTTGCCTTTGCCGATACCCTTTTCAGGGCAGACTTTTCCATTAGTTCACAAGATGAAGGCATTTTATGGGTTAAAAAAATTCCTAATCCTGAACAGTTTGGCGTGATAAAACTGAACTCCGAAGGCTCCATTGTTGATTACGTTGAGAAGCCTCAAACCTTTGTTTCCGATTTAGCAATGATTGGTGTTTACTACGTACAAAGAGGTGAAGACTTGTTAAGGGAGCTCAACTACCTAATGGATCATAAGGTTATTAAAAGTGGGGAATATCAATTGCCAGATGCCCTTAGAAGGCTCACCGAAAAAGGCGTTATCTTTAAGCCTGGTGAAGTAACCGAGTGGATGGACTGTGGAAATAAAACCGTAACAGTTGAAACAAATGCCCGTATTTTGGGATTTGATGCCATGGACCAAAAGCTCTTAGTGTCCAATAGCGCTATCCAAACCAATTCCGTCATCATTCCTCCCTGTTTTATTGGGGAAAACGTACAATTAACCAATGCAGTAATTGGCCCTTTTGTAAGCATTGGTAAAGGAACGAAAATCGAAAGCTCTTGCATTAGCAACAGCCTCATACAACAAGATTGTCAAATTACACATGCGGTTTTACAAGGGTCTATGATTGGTTCGAAGGCCTTAGTTCAAGGAAAAGCGCTGGATGTAAGTTTAGGTGACTATTGCGAATATCATGGTTAAGTATTTGGTTTTTATGGGTTTAGTTGCGGTTTTGGTTGGATGTAAATCGTCCGAATCAAGTAGCAGTACTCCTTCCTCCACTGAATTTTTGGAGGCGCAGAAATACCACGAGGCGATTCGTTTTTATTTTAAACAAGATTACCAAAGCGCATTAATTTCTAGCCAAGAGGTCTTAAAACTAAACCCAAACAACGATGCGGCGCTATACCTCGTATCGAAGATTTATTTTGACCAAGAAAATTGGTCAGAAGCGTCAAATTTCCTGCTAAAAGCAGGCAATGCAGACCCTAAAAACCAATTCATCACCCGTGAAATTGGCTACATGTACAGTGCAACTGGAAATTTTAAAAAAGCCGGAGAAACCTATGAAAAACTAATCAAAATATTTCCCTACGAATCGGAACATTACTTTGCGTGTTTTGAAAATTACGTCAATGCAAAAGACTATAAAGGAGCATCAAGGGTACTAGGCCTCCAAGAAAAATACTTAGGAGAATCTATTGAATTATGCCTTAATAAATACCGCGTTTTCCAAATTCAACAGCAATGGGATAGGGCCCGAGAAACCCTTGAAAAAGGGCTGGTTGCATTTACAATGGAGCCACGCTTATTAGCACCATTAATTGATTTATACTTAGAGCAAAAACAAACGGAAAAGGCCATGAGTTTGTTAAAAGACCTCTGTTCTACTGATCCTGAAAACGGATATGCTCGTTATTTGTATGGTAACTATTTAATCCAAACTGGCCAGAACAAAGAAGGTCAACGACTCCTTAACGAATCTGTACTTTTAAGGGGTTTACCGATGGAAAAAAAGGCAGAAATCTTATTGAGTCAACATAAGACCTTCGGCTGCGAGGATGAAACGCGAAAAACAACGTTGGAGTTTCTTAATCAAAACCCAAACGAGTTTGTTGCCAATACCCTAGCGGGAGACTTAATGTTGAAGTGCGACGAACCTTTTTCGGCTCTCGGCCACTACCTTCAGGCTTTGAACTTAAATCCTAATGCATTTCCGGTTTGGAACCCCGTGTTAATGATTGGTTTTCGAGAAGAAATGTGGGATTCTCTCCTGTATAATAGTTCGCGATGCGTAGAATTATTTCCTTTACAGCCTTTTCCATATTTGATGCTCGGTATTTCGCAGTTCAAACTAAACCGGATTGAGGAAGCAAGTTTGGCATTCGAAACGGGTAGAAACTATGTGATCAATGACTCGGATCTTGAAGCGCAGTTCATGGCTTATGAATCCCTTACTTCTTCGAGAAATTCAGCTTCCATTAAAGAAAACTTGAATGGAATCTTTCAAAAAGTTCCGAAGAATTTTGTGTTAAAAGCAGAAATCGCAGAAAACCTTCTTCTTAATACAGAACTTGTAACTTTTGTCGATTCAATCATTCTGAATTGTATGGAACATGACCCTAAACAAGGTTATTTCATGGCACTAAAAGCGAAACAGGGCTTTTCGCAAAAAAACTATTCTCTGGCACAAGAATGGATAGAAAAAGCGATGAAAAACGGATATCCTGAGCGTTTTGGAATAGAAATACTAGGAGACATAGCTCATGCACAAGGGAACAAGGTTCTAGCGAAACAACTGTGGCAATCCGCAGTAGAAAAAGGGAACTATTCCTATCATTTACGTAAGAAAACACCATGAATCAATTATTAAACTCGAATTTGTTCTTGGGCATTTTTATACTAATGACCGCTGCATGTGCCAAGAAAACGTCGGTAATTAACGCACAACCCTTGGAGAATGAACTATTATCACCTGAAAAGGAATTATTTCGTACTCCCGTTTTAGACAGCATACACGGTCAAGCATGGCGATGGTATTATGGAAAATTCAGCGTAAACTATGCCGATAAAGACCGAAAATTAAGCGTTAAATTAAGTTTGAAATGTACCAACGACAGTGCCGCCAACGCCCTCATTTCTTTTGCAGGAATACCTTTTATCAATAGCCTCATTACCGAGGATAAGATGGTATACCTTAACAAAAAAGACAGGTGTTACGGAGAGCAGCCTATTTCATCGCTCAAGAAGCTCCTGGGAATTGAATTATCCTTGGACAACCTTCAGGAATTATTTCTTGGTTTACCCATAGCATATTCCACCACAAGCTCGTTGCAACAAGTGCCAGATCATCGGCTTGATACGGTTACGTATTTGCAATCTGATAGTACTCTTACAGTACGTTACAGCTACGATAAAAAAACGCACAGAATCGTTGAACAAAACCTTCAATTATCCGACGGAAGACAGATGAAGATCACTTACCTTAGCTGGAATGAAGGGCGTATTGTAACTCCCTCCACCACGGTGATTTCTGTAGTAGATAACGGCAACGAATCTACGGTCCGATTAATGGTGGATCGCTATGAATTAAATGTCCCTCAAGATATTTCCCTTGAAATCCCAGCCGATTATGAAAAATGCCCATAAGTTTTTAGCTCTATACTTTTTACTTGGTTTTTATGCCTTTGCCCAAAAAAGTCCGGATAATTTAAAGAAGGAACAGCGAAACCTTGAGAAGAAAATTGCTCAAACCAAAAGTTTACTAAAGCAAGTTCAAACGAACACGAAAAACTCGTTGAATGAAGTTGTGTTATTGGACAACCAAATCAAAAGTCGAGAAGCGCTTGTGCGTGTTTTCGATAGCCAAGTTAGAATGGCAGAAATTAAAATGATTGCTAAAAAAAACGAAATCACTCGTTTGAAGGATCGGTTAATAAAGCTTCGAAATCAATACCAACAAATGTTGCGCTATGCTTATAAAAAACGGAACAATTTGGGGCGGCTCATGTTTCTGCTTTCCGCAAGATCCTATCAAGAAGCATTACATCGCCATGACTATTTAAAAAAAGTCGCACGATTGCATCGACGGCAAATGGAAATGATTCAACAAAATCAACATCTTATTGCACAAGAAATCAATGCCATCGAAGAGCAAAAAAATTACAAAGAACTTGCGCTGAATGAGAAAAAAGAAGAAAAAACAAAGATAGAAGCAGATAAGGCTCAAAAAGAAAAAACGTATGCAAAGCTTAAACAAAATGAAATCGCCTTGCTTGCTCAATTGAATGAAGCAGAGAAAAAGCGAAAAAACATCGAGTCAAGAATTCAATCCGCCATTTTAGCCGAAGCAAAAAAAGAAGAAGAACGAAGAAAAGCAAAAGAAGCCGCAAAGCCAAAAGCCAATGCTACAACAACAAAGGCTTCAGAAAGCACAGGAAAAACCACGTCGACAACTACAACTTATAAGCCTGAAACCCTTTCCTCGGAGGGTGCTGTGGCTGGGAAAAACTTTGAGGCAAACAAAGGACTTCTACCTTCTCCTGTGATTGGAGGGTCTGTCACCTCTAAGTTTGGAAAGAATGCCCATCCAACCCTAAAAGATGTCTACGAAAACAACAACGGGATCGATTTGTCTTGCAGCGCTGGAGCGAGTGTTCGCTCGGTGTTTGAGGGAGAGGTAAGCTCTGTTTTCAGCATTGCTGGGGCAGGAAAAGTCGTCATCATTAAGCATGGAAACTATCGCTCCGTTTACAGCAATTTAAGCTCTGTTGCCGTAAGTGTTGGACAATTAGTAACTACTAAGCAAAATCTAGGCGTATTATTAACTGAAGGAAATATTTCCGTGTTGCATTTCGAAATTCACAGCGTCAGTGGAATAGACACAACACCATTAAACCCTTCCCTTTGGCTGAAGAAGTGATAACCGCTCAAGGATTAATACCAAGGCAAACATGGTAAAAACGGGAATAGCAGCTTTATCCGTATCTAGAAAGTTGTTAAGAAACGCATGAATGAAATAGGTAGATAAGGAAAACAAGATGCCCGAGGAAACCACAAAAACTTGTCGGTCTATTTGTCTAGAACGCTGAATCAACTGAATTAAGTAATAAAAACCCGTGGCAATAAATCCTAGTAGCAACAATAACCCGACAAACCCTGTTTCTGAAAGAGCGCTCAAATACTCACTGTGAGCATTACCCATGTCCCCAAAATTGGTGGAAATAATGGTTAAATTTTCGGGTTCTTGAAATCGAGCGTATTCAAAGGCGTAAGTTCCTAATCCAAAACCAAAAACAGGGCGCTCCTTGAACATTTCTATGGCACATGCCCATCGATTAATGCGTTCCAAATTTGAAGCATCCGTGGTTACATTCGTAGCGCTTTTTAAACGGTCGTCAAATGACTCCGTAGTGTGTTCTACTTTATTTCGTGCTAACTCCATTTGAATTTGATCACCGAATTTGATATACACTATGGCCGAAACCAAAAGCCCAAGCAAAATCCAGCGAAAATGAACTCGGAAATAAACTAATGCAAATACTCCGGCCGCCCCTAAGACACTTAACCAAGCAGCTCGCGTGTAAGAAAAATACAGCCCCAACAGAATGATTAAAAATAATGTTATCAATATGGCTGAGCTCAAAGCCGATTGTCGCTTAGAAAAAAACAGCATTGCCGGAAAAGGCGTTACAAGTGCAACGGCAGCGCCATAAATCGTATGGTCTTTGTAAAATGGAGACATCACCCAATGGCTTTCTTTTTCGCCGAAATTATATCCCGCATGGTTCATTACGGTATACATAACAACAATGGCCATACCGCAGGTAAAAAACCAAAAAAACCGTCGGATAGTTGGCCAATCGGTCAAGAACAAATGAGCAAAAAGAAGGCACGGAACCACAAACCATAACTTTGAAACCAACGCCTTAAAGGAGACCAATGGGTTGGTGCTTGGAATGGACGAAATAACCAACCAACTTAAGTAAAGAAATAGCGCCAAAAAAAGAGGATGTTTAAACTCTCCCCCCCCTAACCTATCCGACTTAATCTTATTCGCAAAAAGAAGAAGCATGAGTCCAAAGAGAATAGGTTCTGTGGGTAAAAACAAACCAAAACTATCGGTATATTCTTCAATATTGATGGACAACGGCGTGAAAAAGGCCAGGGAAATGAATACTGTTTGGGTTTGATAGATAGCAAGATAGAGTAACGCAATAACCGCTGGAATTACCAAGGTAAAGTACCATCCGTATTGGAAAATATAGGCTAAAAGAAAACCAATGAGAGCACCAAAAACTATGGTAACTATAGCGTTAATGCGCATCACATACTTTTTAACTCCTTATATTTTTCCCAAAATAAAAGGGCAAATACGGCAAAAATGAACGCCGAAATGGTCGCAACTAAAATGATGATTAATCGCTTCGGTTGGTCTTTTTTATCTGCCTCTACTGCCCTTTCAACAACAAACTTATGGTTGAATTTCGTATTTGCATCTGATTCGGCTTGTTCGTATGACACATTGAAGTCTTCAATTTTAACAATCTTTTCGTTTCTCATGTATTCCAAACCATCGTACATGGCACCATACTTCATATTGATGTCAATTTTTTTCTTCAGTTCTTCCCGGTCTTTTGGATTCTTTGAGTCAACATAGGCCTGAAACAAATTAGAACGAACATCTAATGCAATAACCCCTAAATCCGCGAGGCTATCTAGTTTCTTTAGAATTGCATCACGGTCTTTTTTCATCTGAATCAACTTTCGTTCATTGACTCTAAAAGCAGGGAGCGTTCGTTCGGCAATCATTTCATTCTTAACGGTATCAATTAAATCGACAATCTTATTCGCCATTTTTGCCGCCATTTTAGGGTTTTCATCCAAAACATCAATTCTTATAGAACCATAACGCGTTCGATTAAACGAAAAGTGATTATTGTACGCTTCATTCATCCTGAAGTTTTTATTCGTTGAATTTTCATCGATCCGATAATGTTGAAAAAGCTTGAATTCTTTAATGATTTTATCCCTAATCCTAGAGCTTTGAAGGATTTGAACTAGTTGTTCAGCCTGCTCCTCTTCGCCAAAATCCATAGCCGCAGCTTTTGCATTGCGTTGTTCAGAAAAAGAAACACTGCTAGTAGCAGCTGGAAACACAATTGCCGTACTTAAATATAATGGGGTCATTAAAAAAGCCACCACCGATGATATGACCAATGCAGCAATACTGAATAATACTAGTTGTTTTCGACGTGACCACAAAAAACGTACAAGACTGTTGGTCCCTTCGGATAAAGCATTAAGATTTTCTTCCATACATAAAAAACAAACGCGAAGATACGCGATTAGAGCCGACTTAACGAAAAAGTCCTTTATTTATTGAACAACTTCCTTTTTAATTAAGAAGCGATAAATGTTGCTTACATCTAAAACGGAAAACCATAATGCGCCAAATACAACGGCAAAAACCGAAAAAAACGGGACTAAAAAAACTGGAATAGAAGGGAGAAGAAAATGAAAACAACTTAAGTATATAATAAATAATATTAAAGGACTCCAATCTCGGAATCCGCTTCGGAAGGCAATGGTCTTATGCGACATATATACCAAGAATGAAGATACCATCACTTGAATAAACACAGCAATCAACACCGATCCTTTGGCTCCGTAGGAAGGGATTAAACACGTGTTAAGAGCAACTGAAACGAATGCAGCGATGCCCGAGATTAGGTTTAATATCTTGAGGCTGCCATTGGCTGTTAGCAACGTGCCAAAAATAAAATTGAAACTCATTGCCAAAAAAGCCAACATTAATCCAACAAAAACAAAACTAGAGGATTCCGTAACTTGTTCTTTATACAATAAGGTCAATAGAGCCTCCGCATTTTCAATGGCAACAAAAACGATGGCTACAACACCACCAACCAACCACCTTGTTGAAACCAAAATCAAATCATTAATTTGTGGGTCTTTTTGATGTAACATGCGGCTAAACATTGGGAAAAGTACTGAGGCAAAAATAAACCCCACCATGTACAATGCATCGTACAGTCTAAATCCTTGAGCGTAAATACCCGCTTCAAAAGCCCCCTCTTCCGCCATAAGACGGATTAACAAGGTATCCGCACGGTTGTAAATCAACATAAATAAAACCAACATCGAATACGGAAGACTTTCCATCAAAACACCTTTGATATATTTCTTATTCAACGTAATTTCTGACCATCGAAAGGAAAAACGTATATAAACAAGACCAACTAACAGAGTGATTAAGTAAGATATACATTGGATTAACACGAAAAAATCGATGGTTATCCAAGAAGGAAACTGTAGAAAAGTGAAACCTACCACTACGATTAAAAGTGCTCGATCCAACACGGAAAGCATTGAATCCAGAAAAAAACGATGTTGACCGGCAAAAAAACTCCTTAGAAGAGCGATGCTTTGCACTAGGAACTGATTAAAAATCAACAAAAACAATACGGTTTCATTGGTTTGAATTAAGTTAAAAAAGTATGCAAAAAGAAGCACAACAACCGAGTACAATAAGAACATCACTATTCTGAAAAGGACAATATTGTTTAAATGATGTACCATCCGCTTTTCATCCTGAGCAATGTTGCGAACGGTGAAATTATTGATTCCTAAATCCAACAAAACGTTGGTAATTAAGGTTAGCGACAAAAGGGCGAAATACTTACCATATACCACATTTCCTAGGGCTCGCTGAATACCTGCATCAATAACTAAAACAGAAAAAGGTTTAATCAGTAAATTCAATGATAAGGAAACCAAGATTCCTGAAACAAACCGCTTTTGCATGGCGTAAAATTAGCCTATTTCACCATCAACTTAAAACCAACTCCGTGAACATTTACAATTTGAACTGAAGGATCATCTTTTAATAATTTGCGAAGTTTAGCGATATATACGTCCATACTTCTTCCATTGAAATAACTATCGTCTCCCCAAATGGCTCTTAAAGCTCCTTGACGATCAACCACCTCATGCATATTATTCGCTAAAAGCGCTAAAAGCGAACTTTCTTTGGTTGTTAATTTGTAGGTAACGTTGTCTTTTAAAAGCAAGCTCTGAGACTTATTGAAATTGAACTTTCCAATGGGAATTTGTGACGATATGCCATTGGGTTGTGTTCTGCGGAGAATTGCATTAATGCGGGCACTTAATTCTTCCGTGGCAAAAGGTTTAGTTAAATAATCGTCCGCGCCCAATTCAAATCCCTTCAATCGATCTTGCTCCATGTTCTTTGCGGTCAAAAATAGAATTGGGGTTTTTTTATCAATTAACCTAATTTCTTTCGCCACTGCAAATCCATCTTTTTCTGGCATCATCACATCCAAAATTATAAACTGAAACCCGCTCGGTTCTTGTCTAAAAGCTGCAATTGCTTTTTTTCCATCTACCGCCAGCTTCACGGTGTAACCTTTAGATTGCAGGAAATCACATAACAAAACACCTAAATTTTCGTCGTCCTCTGCCACTAGTATTTTCATTCTTGCATTTTTTATATAATCCAAAGAAACCTAAAGATTATAAATTCTATGGTTTATTTAATCGCACTGGTTAACGTATAAATGTTGCCATTTATTACACTTAACACAGGATAAAATCTTTGGTTTACTAAGATCAGCAATAATTGAACAAATATATCCAGCCCTTTTATTGACCGATGGTTTAAACAGTTCTACTTATTGGGCATTATCAAAGTTAGATTATCTAACCAACGTAACATGTCCAACGAATTGAACCATTTTATCTACATCTGGCATTTTTATGTTGATATAGTACGTATAAACTCCAGGAGGGCAGTCAAGACCTTCTGTTCCGTATGATCCATCCCAACCTACTTCAAGGTTGTTGGTTTCAAAAACGACTTCGCCCCAACGGTTATAAATTAACATGGTATAATTATAGGGATCAAAACCTACGGGGAATAAAGGCTTAAAATGAGGATTGAATGGGTCACCATCTGGTGTAAAGGCATTCGGAATATAATACAAGCCCCCGACTTGAGCGCCGATGGTCAGTTTAGTGCTGTCCGAACAGCCAAACGCAGTAGAGGCCGTTAGGGTAATTTCTGCTCCCGACTGAGTTCCTAGAAAGAAATGGGTTGGTGAAAACTCTGTTGAGGTTTCTCCGTCGCCAAAATTCCATAAATAGGTTACACCTCCAATGCTTGTGTTAGTAAACTCCACGGTTTGAGAGGATTCTGTAAATACTGCTACGCTAGACGAAAATTCAGCCGTAGGAAATCCTTCCGTACATACAGCGCTCAACATTGAAGCACTATCAACACACCCGTTCAACGTTCCCACAACAAAAATGGAATAACAACCTCCTGCCGCATAAAGATTTTGTACCGACGGACCACTTCCATTAAAATTATTGGTTGAAACCCATTGATAGGTCGTATTTGGGTTAGGAGCATCAATGGACATCGTAACGTTCAATGGGATACATCCCCATGTTGTATCCACGCTAAAGTCCATCACCGGAAGCGGTTTTATCGTTACCAATCCGTTGGCTAAATTACTTACACAATTGTTCAACGTATATTGAGCTTGATACGTTGTTGTTACCAAAGGAGCCACCGTGATTGAGTTCGTTGTTTGATTGTTAGGAGACCAAAGAAACGTTCCTCCAGGGAGGTTTGGAACCGCTGTTATTGTGCCTGACTCTCCGTAACACATTACTAACGGTGCGATGGATAATACTGGAACAGGGTTCACGGTAACCGTTCCTGACGCTTGAGCGGTGCAACCCGTTAATGTGTAAGTTACTGAATACGTTGTTCCTGGTAATCCAGGGTTTACATTTATGGCTTGGGTTGTTTGATTATTGGACCATAAATAAGTTCCTCCAGGTAAATCCGGAGAAGCAATTAATTGGGTGGTGTCCCCGTTGCAAATGGTATCACTGTTGACCGAAACCGTAGGTGTTGGGTTAACGGTTACTAAAATGGAATCTGTATCAGAACACCCATTCCATGTATAGGTCGCGGTATATGACGTTGTTTGCATTGGATTGACCGTTATCGAATTGGTGGTTTGACCGTTGCTCCAAGTCAAGGTTCCTCCCGCAGGCGAGGTTACCGCATTTAAGGTGGCGGATTGTCCGGTACAAATGGTTGCGTCATTGACTGTCACCGTAGGAACCGGTGCAACGGTTGTCGTAATAGATGACGTGTTGCTGCAGCCTTGTGCGTTCGTAACGGTAACGGTAAAAGTACCTGCAGTTGTTATTGAAGCATTTGCATTTGTCCCGAGTCCGTTGTCCCAGGAATAGGTGCCGCCTCCGTTTGCGGTAACGTTAATCGCTGGTGCGTTACAATCAATGATAGTAGTACCAGTATTATTCGTAATACTTGGGTTGGGGGTTGGATTTACGGTTACTTGTGTGCTTGCACTGACCGATCCACAATTCGAGTTAATCGTAACCGTATACGTTCCGGATGCAGCAGCCGTTGGATTTGCAATGGTAGGATTTTGTTGGTTGGAAGTAAAGCCGTTCGGGCCCGTCCAACTATACGTATAAACCCCTGCCAAAGGCAACGCCGGGGTCGGATTTGCGGATAAAGTTAAGTTCCCTCCGGCACAAATAGGCCCATTATTCGAAGCGGTTGCTGTTGGTGCGGCGCAACAGTTGATGTACATCCAAATTCGGCCAATATTGTAAAACGTTTCTGACCAAATATTGGCCATTGGCTGACCACCAGTAGGACAGCTTTGCATACCGCTTCGCTGGAGCGTAGTTGGAAAACCAAGAATACTTGTTACAAAATTTGGTTGTCCATATGTATTAACACAGTTGCCTCTTACGCCATAAACACCAATAATTTGCCCTGCGGTGACTGCAATATTGCAAGGAATAATGCCATTAGGTTGATTCGTTGCAGAAAACAATTGTACAAAATTGTTGGTAGTCCCAGGGAACGCTGGAGGTGCCGCGGCATTGAACCGTACAACACGTACAGTTTGTAAACCATTCGAAGCATTTGTCGGTACTTCTAGGCCGCAAATGGTAAAGTTCGTTGGGGCGGTAAAATGGTAACCCCGAATCATCCCTGAAAACGTATTTGTTTGGTTACCTACACTGATTTGCGTTTGGGAAAAACCGTTAATACATAATACTGAAATAACAATCAATACAAATATTTTTTTCATTGCTTCGTCTATGTGTCAAATTTACATTACCCAAACGTTAATTCAATCGTTTACGTTGCTTTTAACGCAATAAATTTACGTGGCCCGTTAGTATAACTCGTTCTTGGCCACCGTTGACCAATACAAAAGTAATCTTATACGTGTAAGTTCCAGTAGGACAATCCAATCCTTCCAAACCGTAGGAACCGTCCCAACCTACTTGCATGTTATGCGTCTCAAACATCACTTCTCCCCATCGGTTATAAATCACCATCTCATAGCCCTCCGAGGATACTCCCGTTGAAAACGTTGGTAAAAAAACCTGATTGA
>JBJOJZ010000023.1:0-3893 GCA_046046325.1 Bacteroidota bacterium | reverse complement strand
GTACCAGGCTTCAAGCCCATTTCAGCGGCAATCCGACGCGTAGTTTCGTGGCATTGCGCTCGGTAACAACCGTGGTTTTTCTCGGTAATTGTGTCGCAACAAGTACCGAAAACACAGGTATTTTTGGTATAATCCCCTTTGCGAATATGACGTTCAGGAACACCATGGTAAGAGAATAAGTAATAATCGAAATCGACATCCTTTTGGTAGTTCGCCGCTTTGGAGGCAAAATACTTCGCAAATTCTGGATGATCATAGAAATAACTCACCATAGAAAGTGCAGGCATGACCTGCCAATCCTTCATCAATTCCATCACACGCTCATACACGGAGCCTGTTGTAGCCGAAGCATACTGAGGAAAGAAAGGAATCACGATGAGTTTCTTGAGATTCTTGGATTGCATGTCGGCCAGGGCAGTCTTCATGTCCGGCGACTGATAACGCATCGCCAAGCGAACATAATAGGCATCGCCTAATTGAGTCTGCAAATCTCTCGCCACGTCTTCCCCATAAAACTTGAGGGGCGAGCCACGCTCCTCCCACAATTCTTGGTAGATTTTGGCGGATTGTGGGGCCCGGAAAGGGGCTATAATGCCGTTAACAAGGATGCTACGAATGATGTAGGGGATATCAATGACCCGACCATCCATTAAAAATTCACGCAGGTATTTACGAACTGCAGGGGTCTTCGGATTATCCGGCGTACCCAAATTCACTAACAAAACTCCAATCATAACACAAATTTGGTCTAATTAATTAGAAGACCCAACCCTCTGGCGTAATTTTTGTCCGCGTTGGCCCCTCTACACAAGGTGCCAAATCTTGACAACCTACGGATCCCGGAGGACATGCATAAGTTTCGCCAGGTATTGGGAATGTGATCGGTGAGTAACCTGCTGGAATATCTTTCCGACGATCGATATTAAAGATTTTTTTACGCACCGAAAACACGTTAAATATACCTAACACGCGTTCATTGGGATTTGTTATGGATTTTATGTTTAAACTGAAACGAGTTTCTGCAGGCACATCAAATAAAGAACCCGTAGATTGTTGGGATGAAATCAATGATTGATAGAAATTATAGACAGTCTTCGTTATGGAACGCTGCTCCAATCGGAAATAATAAGCCCCATAGCCATCGAATGGAAGGCGAGCAACTTGTCGGCCCACGACACGCTGTCCATTCGTCAACACATCCGAAAATACGTTTAAGTCATTATTGGTAATGATATCCCAACAATTACCATTGCAACGGTAGTTTAAGATGTTATTATTGGGAAAACGAGGCATAACGCAATCCAATGTTTTCACGAAGTCAAATCGTCCACCATCCGTACAAGTAGCACAAAATTGCACGTTTTCATAGTGTTTCCAATTCCACATGTAATAATCTCCTTCACTTGCCATATCCTTGAAATCCAGGTAAACGGTAAATCCAGCACGGCGAGGATCTACTTTGGCATATTGCTCAAAAGCTTCAAAGCGCACGATTGAATTTTCAATTTCAGGCACGGTACGCATCGTCTCCACCGAGCTCTCATACTGCTGACCAGCCAAGGTCTTGATAAACAACTTGTAACTTCCTCCCACTTTACCAGCAAAACCCTTGTCGGCAGGCAAATAAGTACCTAATGGTTTAGCAACTTCCTTGAAATATGTTTTTTGGCCTTGTGCATCCATGATATATACCTCGGCCTTCGTAATCGGTTGAGGCAAGGTTGACATAATCCGATTGGCAGAACTTGACAAACGAATTTTACATAATTCAGGATCATCCGCGATATCCGCTTCTATGGTTACAAAAGATGTAGCATCTTTCTGCACAAAATTATCGATGGGCTGAACGCAAGAAAAAAGCGACAGAACAAAAAGGTATATGATTAGTCTAGAAAAAGGCATTCTTATAAAAATTTAAAATTGTAGGTCATCGAGATAAATGGAGAAGCAAATACGCTCAACTCATAGGCTTTTAAGCCATTTTTGGTCGACTTAAAGAAGACCGAGTAAGGATTTTGGCGGCCGTATAGGTTATATACCGTAAAGACCCAACTTCCCTCCCAACGCTTATGCTTCATCGAAGGATTATTCACTGTCCAAGAAAAATCTAAACGATGATAATCCCTGACGCGATCATTATTGCGTTCTGCAAAAACAGCATATTTCTTACCCGCGATTTCATAACTACCCGAAGGAGATGAAAAAGGTCGTCCGGTATTATATACAAACGTGAAGGAGAAACTATGGTGCGTTGAGGGCTGAATATTCCACATCGCATTAAATGAATGTGGCTTGTCATAATTCGTCGCAAACCAGTTCCCATTGTTAATCGCCTGAATTTCAGGAAAATCACCAATCATCTGGTTGAAAGCACGCGCATAAGTGTAAGAAATCCAACCCGAGTTTTCCCCCTTCTTTTTTTGCAACATCAATTCAAATCCATACGCCTTTGACTTACCCGTAATCAATTGGGTTTCAATATTGGGATTCAATTGCAAATTAGCTCCCGAGACAAAATCCAAGGTATTCCGAACATTCCGGTAATACGATTCCAAGGAAATCTCAAAAACGTTTTCATTAAAGGTCTTGAAGAAACCTAACGAAGCAAAATCACTTTGCTGAGGTTTAATAAATGAATCCGCTGTCTTCCAACGGGAGGTTGGCAAAGGAGTCGTATTGTTCGAAAGTAATTGGAAGAACTGTTGTTGGCGGTTATACCCAAACTTCAAGGTCGTATTCTCTGCCAATGAGTATTTCAAAGTTAAACGAGGCTCAAATCCCCCATAACTCGCCATCACCTCTCCATCCGCATATTCCTTTTTACGAACAATCGAATTCAGCGACGGCATTAAGCCAGGAGCGTATTCATTCACTGTTCCCGCTCCAATCCGCCAATAATTCGCATATCGAATACCCGCTTGAATGGTCAGTTTTTCATTCATCTTCCACTCATCGTCCAAATAGATAGCCGACTCAATGGATTGCTCTGTAGCTAATTTCACAGTTGCCACACGGGAAGAAATCCCATCGTTTAAAACGCCTGGGTTGATATCATAGCGAGTTAGGGTCGCACCAAAATTAAATTTATGCTTCTCTACAGGTTGGTAATCAAAACTGATCGTTCCATTTCGATATAAAATGGAGGAGTTTAAATTGATGGTATTCACCGAGTCAGGCGCATAAGTCTTGGTCGAGTAATAGGATAAGGCACCAGCCACGAGCATGCTTAATTTCGGCGAAAAGTAATGATTCCAATGCACTGAACCATTCTTATGGCCATAATCAAAAGAGGTTTGTTTGGCTACAACGTTTTCAATACTAAAGAGTGAGTCTACGCGATAAAAATCATTACTCACATAGGCCGATAAAGAAATCGTATTTTTTTGATTTGGGCGATAAAAAACTTTGGTGGCGATATCGGTAAAATTCGCGCGAATGTTTTTCAAATTTGGAGGTGCTACAGCTTTGAATAAAAAGTCATTCGCAGATAAACGCGCTGCCACTAAAACGGATAATTTTTCTTTGATAACCGGAATTTCAGCCATAACACGGTTGGAAACCAAACCAATTCCTCCCTGCATTTTAAACTTCTCCGTACTGGGCTCAATCATCTTGATATCCATCACCGAAGCCGTTCTTCCCCCAAAACGTGAGGGAATACCTCCTTTGTACAATTCCAAATCACGAATCGCATCGGAAGCAAATACCGAGAACAAACCAAACATGTGCGTCGGATTGAAAATCGGCGTATCATCAATGTAAATCAGGTTTTGATCCACATTGGAACCACGGATATTCAAGCCATTCGCACCTTCACCCACGGATGAAACACCGGGCAAGGTCTGTAAACTACGAATCACATCAACCTCCCCCATCATGGTAGGAAGCTTTTT
>JBJOJZ010000150.1:0-3002 GCA_046046325.1 Bacteroidota bacterium | reverse complement strand
CAGCCGTATCTCGTTCCTGGGCGAACAATGTTGTTTATTCACCGAATAATTTTTTGGTTTCTCCTGCCATTAACTTAACTGCTGCACCAGGAGTAGGGCTTTCTTTGATGTGGGAGGTTGGTTCCATTGAATCGACTGCGTCTACATGGTATGAAGAGCACTATGCGGTATATGTTTCAACTTCCAATACTCCTGCAACCATGATTGCATCGGCTCCCGTTTATGAAGAGACGTTGCCTGCAGGTGAAACGGTTTACGCGAGAACAGTTGACCTTTCTGCTTATGCTGGTCAAACCATTTATGTAATGTTCCGTCACTACAATTGTACGGATGAAAATGCGTTGGTTTTGGACAACGTGGTGGTTAAGAATTTGCAACCAAACGATGCATCTGTAGAAGGAGTTGTACTTAATCGATATGCCCAAACAAGTTCTAATAACACGTTGGCAGTATCCGTTAAGAACGCAGGATTTAACCCGATTACTTCTATTGAACTTAATTGGAATGACGGCGCAGATCACATCCAAACCATTAACGGTTTGAACATTGCTCCAGGAGCAACGGTAAATGTGAACCATCCAACGGCGGTGAGTTATGCTACAGCTGTTGAGGAGAACATTGCGGTAACTATTTCTCAAGTTAATGCAGCAGTTGATTCTGATCCATCGAATAATGCAGGTTCTGCGAAAATCAACACCGTAAGCGCCCTTGAAGAGAAGAGTGTAGTTATCGAGGAAGGTACTGGTACATGGTGTCAGTGGTGTCCACGAGGAGCTGTAGCCATGGATTACATGGTGAATACTTATCCAAATGATTTTATTGGAATTGCCGTTCACAACGGTGATCCTATGACCGTAGCGGAGTATGATGCAGCAGCAAACTTCTCAGGATACCCAAGTTCTAATGTTGACCGTGTTTTATTAGGTCAAACGGTTTCTCAAAACGCTTTTAATTCATACTACAACGCTCGAAAAGATTTAATCGTTCCTGCTGGAATGTCCGTAGCTGCAACTGGTGCGGGTAATACAGTTTCAATCGTTGCTACTGCAACTTTCCGCACGCCATTCGCTGCTGCAAACTACCGTTTGGGGGTTATTGTTATAGAAGACGGTGTTACAGGTACAGGTTCCGGATACAACCAAGCTAACGCTTATGCCGGTGGAGCTAATGGAGCAATGGGTGGTTTTGAGTCATTACCAAACCCTGTTCCTGCCGCTCAAATGGTTTATGATCATGTTGGACGTGCCTTGTTAGGCGGATACGATGGTCAAGCCAATTCTGTACCAGCAGTGATTACTGATGGTCAAGTTGTGAATTATACCTTTAATTACACTATTCCAGCAACAAGTACAAGAGCAAACATGCACGCTGTAGCAGTATTGATTGATCAATCTAACGGCGAGATTGTTAACGCAATTCAAGGTTCTTTGTCAGGAGCTTCATTAGGTGAAGTAGAAACCATTGGAATGGAGGTTTATCCTAACCCAGCAACTGATGTAGTAAATGTTAAATTCGTTGGAAATGGTGGCGATTATCAAATTGCAATTACCGATTTAGCCGGACGTCAAGTAGCTTCAACTTCTTTGGTGAATGCTAGTGGTGCTCAGTCTGTGGCGTTGCCAATCGCAGAATTTAGTGCAGGTAACTATTTAGTAACTATTGCAAAAGACGGAGCTTCTTACACTCAAAATTTGATTGTTAAGTAACACGCTTGTTTTACTAGGAAAAACCCGGTGAGTAATCACCGGGTTTTTTGTTTATAGAATATTGTGCCCAAGCAGAATCCATGTAGCAATGGGGTATTCCTTTTGATTATTGAATTTACAAAAATTAGGGGCTTCGGCCCCCTTTTTTATGACTTTAGTATAAGAAGTTGTTATAGGGATAGCGTACTTTGAAGATTTCCTTAACCTCTTGATAAATGGTTTCTCTGAATTCTTCAATGTTTGATTTTTGAACGGCAGAAATGAAGATGCAGGGCCTTCCGTCTAGTTTTGCCATCCAAGTACGCTTTAACTCTTCTATTGATACCTCTTCGGACAAGGCATCGATTTTATTGAAAACAATCACGGTTGGTTTTTCCATTTTGTCAATTTCTTGAAGCGTCGTGTTCACGGTATTAAAATGCTCTTCGAAATTAGGGTGGGATAAATCCAACACATGAACTAAGAGGTCGGCTTCCCGAACTTCGTCTAAGGTAGATTTAAAAGACTCTAATAAGGGCTGTGGAAGTTTACGAATAAACCCTACGGTATCGGTCAGAAGGAAGGGTAAATTATCAATGACCACTTTTCTAACGGTGGTATCTAGCGTAGCAAAAAGTTTATTTTCCGCAAATACCTCAGACTTCGAAATGAGGTTCATGATGGTGCTTTTACCAACGTTAGTATATCCCACCAATGCAACCCGAACTAATTGTCCTCGGTTTCCTCTTTGGGTGGTCATTTGCTGGTCAATTTCCTTTAATCGCTCTTTCATTAAGGCGATTCGTTGCTGAATAATCCTTCGGTCTGTTTCAATCTGTGATTCCCCAGGACCGCGCATACCAATACCTCCTTTTTGGCGCTCAAGGTGCGTCCACATTCTCGTAAGCCGAGGAAGCATGTACTGCAGCTGAGCTAGTTCAACTTGTGTTTTCGCTTGAAAGGTACGGGCTCTTTTGGCGAAAATGTCCAGAATTAAAATACTTCGATCGACGATTTTTAGATTTAATTCGCGCTCAATGTTCCTTAATTGGGATGGACTTAGTTCATCATCGAAAATTACGGCATCGATTTCGTGTAAATCAGCATAGGCTTTAATTTCGGCTAATTTTCCCTCTCCAACATACGTTCTAGGATTAGGATAAGGCAGTTTTTGTGTAAACGAAAAAACGGCTTTTGCACCAGCGGTTTCTGCTAAAAATGCTAATTCGTCTAAATATTCATGAGTTAATCGCGCATCAACGTTTCCCTGTATTACAGCAACAAGAATGCATCTTTCTTCGATCTCGTCAATGGTAG
>JBJOJZ010000096.1:0-4790 GCA_046046325.1 Bacteroidota bacterium | reverse complement strand
GGAACTCCCTCAAGCGCACCCTCGTCAAACTTACATTTTCCTCACCCTTCACCCAATCAAAAGAAAAATTCTTATCCTTCTTTTTATCCGGTTTCAAGTCTGTAATCATGGTTTTTAGCGGTTCGTCGTTTGAATAAACCTCTAATTTACCATCTTTTTTTGGCATTTCATACTCAAATAGGTATTCTTTATCAGCCGCATTTTTCAACGAAAGAATAAGTTTGGGTTCTTCAACATTCTTTGGGGCTTGAGCTACCACAAAGTTACATTCAAGTTCTTTCAAGACTGGACGCCCCTCGATAGCGATGATCGCTGCACGATTTTTTGCTTTAACAGCATCCCCTTCGCCATCTACTTCGGTAGAACCTGCTCTGGGCCTGCTAACCCATCCTGCAGCGAATTTACTTTCCGAAGTCTTGGAACCAAAATGTACAAAGTCGAAGCGCAAACCGGATAATACAATGGTTTGTTCTAAGGCATCGGGCATTCTTCGCAACTTTTCTTCTTCGTAATCCTTAAAGAGTTCGTTGACTTTTTCCTCTGATAAAAGATACCGAACCGCTTGAGAAAAATTATGCTGTTTAGACTTTAACTCGGTAGGCTTCTGACTTTCCAGCTTTTTTATGCCTTCGGCAATGTTCTCAAATACATTTTTTTGCATCGGAAACTTGAGCAGTGTCGTTACATCCATATCGATTTTCTTGGATTCTTTTTCATAGTTAATCGAACCAAAAGAACGTGCGGTTACATCACCCAAATCTACCCCGAAAGAAATTTCTCCAACGCCGCTCAACGAACATGTTTCCGTATACATCGTCAACAAATTACCAATGTCCGTATCTCCGTTAAGTCGACTTTTCGATGCAATCTGAAAAGTTTGTCCTTTAGGATTATATTGGACATAACCTGAAGCAAGAAAAACATTGGGATCATCTATTCCTTGCATTTTCGAGAGAAAAGCGGGATAGACCTTTACACTGTCCATGAATTCAGAATTTTTCCATAAAAAACCAACTGCAAGTCGTCGCCCAAGGTCATTTTCAGCCTTTTCCGAAATCGGTATTTGAATATTATTAGCGAGGATCGTATCCTTGAAATTTAACCATGATCGGTCAAAATTACTACAAGCGTGGTTGATTCGCGTTGAACCATCACAAAAAATGCCTTTGCTTGCGGCAACAATTTTTATCTTACCGTAAAAGTCAAACTCTTTGCTGAGTTTAAAGTTTTCTTTCTGCGCAACCTCTCCTTCAGCTTGTGTTACGGAGTTTAGAAATTTAATGGATTTCATCGGAAGTACCGTTAGGTTGCTGTCTCGGTCGTAATATGGATATTTCGCAACCCCCTCGTACTTTTTACGGGAAGTAACATTCACATTCGCTTCGATAAAGGTATGGGATTTGAGCGCGAATGGAGCCACAATTTTTGCGTTATTCAAAGGATCCATAACCGCATTCTTACGTATGGTAACTTTCATTGAATCTGGGTAAATTTTTGCATCACCAACACGCACATACTCCACTTTATTACAAAACAAGGTTTGAAGTTTTAAATCATAGCGTGCGAGCAATGATCGAAACTGTAAGGTATCTTGATCGTCGTGCATGGAAAAGAAATTGGATTCCTCCAGACCTGAACCGGCTTCAAAAGTAGTTTGATTGGTCTTGTTTTTCTCAAAATCAACATCCGCCTTATCCATGTACCAAAAGAACTTATCCATCGTACAATAATATTGATTGGGGGGAAACTTAATTCGTTTTGTACCGAAGGAATTGAATTCACCTTTCCTCGTTTTAAAGGATACATCGGCTTTGACATCCTTGGTTTCCATGGCCACCGGAGCACTTCCCTCGTTAATGAATCGATTTTTAAGTTTAAAATTAGAGGTGTCAGCGTGAATCTCCTCATGCGTATATTTAAAATTCAAGGAACCTAAGTCAGCATCTGGAAAATGCATGGTACCATCCCCTCTCATTCCGTTCTTAGAAAGTACTACGGTACCTTCCATGTCGCATTGATTATTGAACATTTGAAGATTAACCTCTTTCCAGGAACTAGCTTTTAACACTTGTTTTTTCGGAATAAAACAAATATATGCGGCTTCAGAAACAACTCCTGGAACCTGCACTCCCGTAACCACTTCTTTATTGGTAAACTTGGCAATACCAATGGTCGAATCCGGTAAGAAGGTCAATTTATTGGAAATTGCGGTGGCTGTGCTGTAATTAATGGTTCCAGAGCCTTGAAGTCCGTTATTGGATAGTACTACTTTGTTTTCATACTTGGAATTTTCCCCGTAAAAAGGCCAACCTCCAGCGGGCGCAACGGTTGAAAAACCAAGGGAATAATCAGGCATGATTTTCAAAGGTTCTTTTATTGGAGGAAAAATCCCCCCGGAAATAAGTTCTCCTTTAAAGCGTTGTGAAAGTTCGTGGAAATTATCCAAACTGTCCAATTCAAAAGGTTCTAACTTGTAGTAAAACCTTGCAGAATCATAGGCTCCCTTAACGATTGAGGGGTCATTGTAAACCACTTTAATCGTATTTGGCACCAAGAGTTTAGGAAAAGCGCCATTGGTTTTACTTCTGCCTGATTTGGAGGTAACTTCATCCAATAAAAGCTCTCCCTTCAAATTCGAAAATGTACTCAATAAAGGAATAAGGTCCTTGCCGTCTTCGGCTCTCATAGGATTTACCGCGAGACCAGCGAATGTGGACTGATTCAGTTTAATCTTGAAGTCCTGGTATGAAAAATATGCATCCGTAAGGGTGGCTTGGAACTTACCCACCGACAAATCACCTTTAAAAATCATATCTCGGTTAGGCTTTAGAATGAAATAAGTAGAGTCAGGATAAAAGGTGGCTTGTTGAACTTGGGAAAGCGTCACGGCATCTACGCCTGTTAAAAACATTTGATCCTTAGTTAAATCGATAAAACCAAAAAAATCCTGTTTTGAAAACCGGTTATTCAAGATAGATTGTTTATTCTGCTCTGATTTCAAGTATTCGTTTGCAGCAATTTCAGCGGCACTGTACGGCAATTTTCTTGCAGTTAAATCCATCACTACTTTCAAATTATCGTAGTCTTTTCCTGAGCTATTAGCATCCGCGTAATTGAACAACTTGGATTGAATCTCCACGGTTTTATCAAAAGAATTGTAACTCAAAAATCCATACGATGAAAGATCAAGCAATTTACTTTTCGCATATTCCACTGTTGTCCCTA
Source organism: Bacteroidota bacterium (assembly GCA_046046325.1). Classification (GTDB taxonomy): domain Bacteria; phylum Bacteroidota; class Bacteroidia; order Flavobacteriales_D; family Crocinitomicaceae; genus UBA952. The sequence goes on along the minus strand of JBJOJZ010000096.1, from coordinate 1,565 downwards.
ATGCCGATGCCGCTTGACCTTCCGTCAGTAGGGGGCTGTTAATTTTACGCGATGCAGCGGCCAATTGTATGAAAGGATTCGTGGCTCCTCCACCTAATTTCTGCACGAGGCTTGGATCATAAAACGAAAAAGACTCTAGGGCACTAATTTTCTGTTCCTGGGAGGTTGCCATTTCAAAAGAGTATTTTACGAACGGAGTATTTTTTGTCCACTTCAAACACGGGGCATTGCACGTAACTTGATAGTGGTAATCCATAAAAGGAACCACTAAATTTCCTTTTTTCGTTGCTGTATACAGCATGCTTTGTTTCCCTTCATCAAATTGGAAGAGTCCTTCAGGATGTATTAAGCTATCACCATTGGGATAGATGAGCTTTAGGCTCGAAGTACGAGCTAAAATTTGCCCTGGATCGATGTCAAAGGCTAAAGAAGAAATCATCAACAATGGCTTTTTATTATATAGATAAATGATCCTTGCAGGATTTTCTTTCGTACCTCTTCCCACGAGTCTACTTCCTTCCAAGGAAAAACCTCCATCGTAGTTCATTGATTCTCGGAGTTCCGCAATTTTTAACCGTTGATCAAAAGAAACAAATCGAGGGGCACCCTCCCCCTCCGCAAGCTCCTTGGTAGATTTATCCATTAGCGACCCCATAATTGGGGCAGGAAAGTATGGCGTAGTAAGAGAAACTGTATCCGCAATCAATGCAACCTCTTTCATGTTAATTTTGAAACCTCTTAATGACGCATAGGTTTCATCCTTTTTAAAACCAACTTTTCTCCAATCAATGGTTCCGTTTCTACCGTTGAATTTTTTCGTAGCGACATCGAATACTCCACCTGTTTCAGCGACATAAACGCTATCTTGCCCTTTCAAATCAGGCGAATAACCCAACAATTGACCTTCGGAACAAAGAATTTTAAGTTTTTTATCCGTATTCCACTCCAAATTTCCTTTAAAAATCCAAACGGAGTTGTCATCCTTGTGAAGAGCTCTAAAACGGAATAAGAAATAGGAAAATCGCATGAATTCTGTGTATTCATCCCCTTCTTTGTCCCTCATGGTTTTTTCAATGCCTATCCATGTATTGAAAAAATCCGAGCTCAATTTGTTTTTTGCCTGGTACATGAACGTAGCCACGTAATAATAGGCCAAGTCCGTATCTTCGGTTTTTTGAATAATGGAATTTGCGCCATCCACCATCTTTCCAAAATTTGCCTCGGATAATGCCGTGCCTTCGAGTATGGCTGGAAAATCATCACGCACCTTCAGTTCCATTTCTTCTGAAGCAAAAAGTTGTTTTATTTCTTTTAGGAACTTGGACCGTTCCTTTGTAAAAGACTGAGCGGTAGCCGTACTGGTTATTAAAATAAATAATAATAACCCTACGTTGTTAAAGCTTACAGAATTGTAGGCAAGACCAATTTTCTTTTTCATACGTTTTTTGCAATTGAAAACCGCATTCTTCTGCGGCGGTAACTAAGGAATCGTTGTCAAACGTAAAAAAACCGCTTAACAGTAAAACACCTGATTTTGTTAATAAGGAATGGTAACTGGAAAGGTG
>JBJOJZ010000051.1:0-5793 GCA_046046325.1 Bacteroidota bacterium | reverse complement strand
AGTTAATATAACTTACCGAATATAAGCCAATCGCCTCAAAAGATTAGGCTTTCTTCCAGGGTTGGTAATGCTCCGTATGATTGGGACGGTCCGCCTCCATTTCGGTCAAGGGTTCAACGGGTAGGAGAGAGGCATGGCATTCTGCCGGTAATTGTTGGTACAAGGCGGTTCCTTCCGTTTTCCATTGCACTTGGTCGTTGGCTAAGGCTCGAATCACTTTTCCAGGATTTCCTGCGAATAAATGTTGGTCAGGAATGATTTCCCCTGCTTTCACCAGGCTTAATGCTCCAACGATGCAATTTGCCCCGACTTTTGCACCGTCCATTACCACGGCGTTCATCCCAATGAGGCAATTTTTACCCAAATGCGCTCCGTGAATGATGGCACCGTGCCCAACGTGTGATCCTTGTTCGAGTACGATGTGCTTTCCTGGGAACATGTGAACCACGCAGTTTTCTTGCACGTTACACCCTTCCTCAAGGGTAATCCTTCCCCAATCTCCGCGAATGACGGCACAAGGCCCAATGTAACATGAAGCTCCTATGATGACGTCGCCAATGATGACAGCTGTTTCATGTACGAAGGCCGTTGGATGCACAACAGGAACAAAGGTGTTGAAGGAATAAATGGGCATAGTTAAAAGGGGCATAAAGGTTCGCAAGATGATCCTGCGAACCTATTTTGTGAGCAATACTGGATTCGAACCAGTGACCCCTACCCTGTCAAGGTAGTGCTCTAAACCAACTGAGCTAATTGCCCTTAACTGTTTTCAAGTGCTTGAGCCTCTTCTTGCTCCAAGCGTAATTTTTCTTCCTCCTCAATCCTTTTCTGAATTTCTTCAAGCCAAGGTTTGTTCATTTCTTCAAGCTTTTTTACTGGAATAAATCCTTCCCCCGTAATCGGGAAAGCGTCTTGCAATTCACCGCTGTAATAAAACTCGAAACAAAGTCCTCCAAAGGTATAGTCTTTTTCGCCAATTTTAAAGGTAGAACCCCCGACTTGTGGATTTTTTTTAGGTTTGCTCTTCTGGTAACCAAGGTTAAACAGTGTTCCAAGAACCTCAGGACGGTTGGCTAATGTAAAGCCCTGACTTTCCCAGTGGGCTTGAAATTGCCGCATCAGTAAGGCTGTATACAAGTACGAATAATAATGGTCGCCCCCTTTAATGAGCCGTTGGATGGTTTTGTGTTTGTGGGCGGATATGGTATCGTTAATGACTTCCGGAAAGGAGTCGCGAACGTTGATGATTTTTTGGAAATAGTCGCCAGGATAGAAGGGGTCGTTGGGGCTAAATAGCGTTTTTTCAATGCGAAGGGCTGTGTGTTCTAGAATTCCAGAAACCCCGTAACCTCGGTTGGATGGGAGGATTAAACGGGTATAAGGGTATACGTATTGTTTGAATTTTTCTCGGCCTGAATTGAACATTCGAAGTTGTTCTGCCACGACGCATAGTATAATGATCCTCGATTCGACACCTGTAAGCCGCGATACGGAATCAATGGCTCGTTTATCCTTGACCAAGGTGGCACAGAATTGTTTCCAGGCCTTGTAGTTCGACCACGCGTAAACAGATTCCGCTTTGATGTTGGATTTCGTTTTAATGGCTTTGATTGCTTTGATGTATTCTTTGTTATCCTTCAACACAATTTCTACCGCATCCAACATTCGAAGCGCCGTGTAGATGTTTTTTTGCTGCTGATAAGCGTTGACAATGACTTTGGCATTTTGAGGATAAAAACGGGCAAGTACTCCCAATTTTTGAAACATGAGGTATTCATCGCGCGCTAAGGTAGCACTGTCCTTTTTCGCCTCGTTGCCGTATTGATTGGCCATCGATTCGTAGTAACGGTTGTTGACATCTACGTTCCCAGAATCATTGGTCCATTTGAATTTAACTGCCAGCGCGGTGAGAATGAAGAAACACGCGACACCTGCCAAAATGTGGAGTACTGTCAAGTAAGTGTACTTGAACCATTTTCGCCATGCTGGTGTAGATTTTTTCGTGCCGTTTTCCATTCAAACCCCTAATAGGACTGCAAAGCTAAGGAAATAAATTCACGGAAAAAAAATCAAGCGAGTAGAGGTATAAATGAGCATCTTAGCTTGTAATTTGTATATCAACAACTCTTAGTTGTATTGCACAGACGAATTAATGTTAATTTTAGGTTGAATTGGATGAAATTTCCTATGGCCATCTTTCTAAAAAATTCTTTTTCAAGAACGTTGCTTTTTGCCTGTAGTGCTTCTTTGTTGCTTGCAGCGTGCGCGCCGTCCCGCTATGTGAAACCTCTCACGCAAGGAGAGCATGCAGTTCAAGTAAATGTTGGAGGACCAATGGCTAAAATACCGGGAATTGGTGCAATCCCCATGCCCTTGACTTCGGTGGGTTACGGTTATGGATTGAAGAATAACCTGACCTTGTTCGGTAACCTGCATACCACCTCGTTGCTCTTTGGGGTGGGGCAATTGGAATTGGGTGCTGCATGGCGCTGTTGGAAAGGGGATAGAGCAGGGGTGACCTTGCAACCAGCATTGAACAGTGGGGTAGATCTGTACACCGGAGCCAACCGCTTTTGGCCGCAATTGGATGGAAACTTTTATTGGGACTATCGGGAAATAAGAACCAAAGGGAAGAATGGCAAAGGATTTCATAAAACCCAGAGCCTTTACGGGGGTATCAGTCAGTGGTTTGACCCTTACAGGACGGAATCTCAAGGGAGAAAAAACGAGCAGTTTTGGATACCAAGCCTGCAGGTGGGCCATCTTTGGGAACGTAACCGTTGGGTGTTTCAAGGGGAATTGAAAATCTTGGCACCGATTTATTCTAACCAAGACATCGTGGTTAATTATCCGAGCCTTTTGGGCAATCGAGGGGCAATGGGACTCTATTTTTCGGCAACCTATCATTTGAAGAATCATGAGTAAATATTTCGTATTACTAGCTGCAGCCATAGCGCTGCTTTTTTCTTGCAGAAAACGCTTGGATGCTTTTTTATTCAACCAAAGTACTTTAACATCCTATTCTTTGGACGCCTATTCAGGAGAAAAATGCCTGGACCTCGGCGGTCTGTACACCGTTCCTGATTCGATGATTCACCGCGTGTCGTGGGCCATTCAAGAGGAAGGAGAGGAGGTGACGGTTCATGGGATTTATGTGGGAAATCTCGCGGAAATTGCGACGGATACGGTGCTCTTGTTTTGCCACGGAAACAAGGACCACATGGATTTTTATTGGCCGCGTCAAAAGTTGTTTTCGCATCTTGGAAGTTTAGGCCGCTTTGGGGTATTGATGTTCGATTATCCGGGCTATGGTATGTCGGAGAGCAAACCCACCGAAGCCAACATGTACGCTTCCACTGAGGGGGCCTTGGCTTGGTTAAAGAACCATGGATTAAGCGACGACCGTTTGGTGATGTACGGCTTTTCTTTGGGAAGTGCTCCGGTGTGTGAAGTAGCGGGGAATCCGGATCAATTCAGTTTGCGTCCGCATAAAATCGTGTTGGAGGCGCCCTTTGCCTCGGCGGAAATACTGGTTCAAGACGGTGGCTTGTTGAGCATGCCGGGCAGTTTTTTGGTGGATTTGAAAATCGACAACGCCACGGAAATCAAGAAAGTCACGGTACCGCTGCTTTGGATTCACGGCGAAGAGGACGCCTTTTTAACGGTAAAGAATCATGGTCAATTGGTCTACGACCACAAGCCTGAACCGAAGCAGCACTTATTGGTGCCGGGGGGCGAGCACGAAACCACGCCATATGTGCTGGGTTATGCGGAATATCTAAGCCGCTTGTTGGCGTTTATTGTAGGGTGAGGTAGCGTAATAAGAACTCAAAATTGCTCTTTTTTGTAGTTCAGTAGGGTCAGACTGATTTGCTCTCTTTTTTTAACTTGCAGCTAACGGTTTCGGGCTTGGCGGCGTGCCGAATTTTTTAAAATAAACTCAATTTCGAAGTTAGATTATTTTTTTCTCATAAAATCTCTATTTCGAAGAAATTATTGAGGCATGTAGCCAAGGCAGTGTTAGCAACCGTTTAAATCAATTGATTCAGATCTTGTCGTCCAATGATTGTCATGATTTCCACGATATCTTCATTCATTTTGTAGAATATACTATCTACACCACAAACACAGCGTCTATATCCGGGTTTAATAAAATCTACAGATTCGAAAGAGAGTGGATTTTCTGCAATACGTTCAAAGTGCACAAAGAATGATTCAAAATACTTGTCAGCTTGTTTTATCCCAAACTGATTTACTCCATAATGATGGATGCGTATCAAATCTTCCTTGGCAACATTACTTAATTTGTATTTAGCCATTCAGCAACTTTTTAGATTGCTTAAGGATTTCAGATTTTGAATCAGTTGTAAATCCAGATTTTTCAGCATGGTCTAACTTCAGCCGAATTAGGTCAATTTGCTGTTGCTGATTTCTTGCCTGACGAATTAGATCATTAACCAATTCACTCTTACTTGAATATTCTTTGTTGTCAATTTGACGTTTAAGCCATTCATCATTTGGCTCAGTAAAGGAAATGCTTTGTCTTCTCATAATGCTTGTATTCTGGTGTAAATGTACACCATTAACGAACCGTATGCAAATTTATTTTTTGAGTGTGGTTTGGGTGTGGTAATGGCTGATAACGTTTTATGGCTTGGCGAAGGTGGGGATTTCCGAGCATAAAACTATCAACTTGTACTGAACTTGAATAGAAGCATAAAACTCCAAGTTTGCACATCAGTCCGCCTGACGCAAAACCCTTGTTGGCAGTAGTTATTCTTGTTCCATCCAAAATTCTTTCCATAGTTCCAATTTTCCTGTTTTCCTGTCGTAAAAGATTTCAAAGGAAATTTTAGTTTTATGTTTAGGCAAGTCGAGATTAGAAATTCTAATTGGGTTCAATGCTTTTTTAATAGTTCTTCTACACTTCTTGTCATCAGTCATATTCCACCACCAATCATCAATTTTTTCTCTAAACGTTTCTCCATCCCAGTCCACCCAAACCTTTTTTAATTTTCCTTTTCTGTTATAGGTAAGAATATATTTTTCGGCACATAAGTTATACCAAGCGGTTTTGGTCGTATCCCAATCAACTTTTTGTTGGACTTGATAAAAAAGAGTGTCTTGAACAAGTTTAGCAATCTGTCTTTGTCTGTTTTCCAATGCAATCTTGTCCGCTATCTTTTGGTTAGAAATCGTTCTTTCATTTGTCTTTAAACCACTCTTAAATGAAATATGAAGTTCTCTTTCATAAATTGAAGCATATCCCATATGAATGTATTGAACTTGTTTACCTTGTGGGATTAATAATTTCCCAGTAAACCAATTTGCAAATACGTTATCAGTTCCAAACATTTTATTCAAGTCAGCATTCTTAATTTCAAGTCCGCAGTCCTTATGACAACTTGTAATTTCTCTTAAATACAAACTGTCATTTTTGAGTTCCCAAATTGCTTTGTAACCTCGCCAACAAGCTGTCGAACCGCAACCAACAAAGTCTATTAATTCACTTTTGCCAGTTTGCTCAAAATATCGTTCCAGTGGATTTGAAAATATTGCTACTGTGTCACCCTTAAAAATCAAATAGTCGGGAACTTGTCCTGTTGCAAAAACAGAGTTTGTTATTAATAGTCCGAGTATGATTGTTAAGATATGTCTCATTATAATTACTGCTAACGGCAGTTCGTCTAAAAACCCATTTTCAGGTTCCAAACGAATTATTTTTCGGTTAAAGATAGGTGTTTTAAGAGCGTCTTTGAACTTGTTTCACACAATGTTTGGGAGTAAATCTTT
>JBJOJZ010000020.1:0-17042 GCA_046046325.1 Bacteroidota bacterium | reverse complement strand
TTGATGAACATAGGGCTAAAGGGCCCGTTCGTGATTATTTTATCAACGGTAAACCGTTTCGTGAATCGCATCTTTTTTATGTTGACTGCCAGGATATAACGATGGATATGTTGGGAGAGGGTTTTTACAAAAGTTATCATCCCAATGGAAACCTTCGATTTGAATCCTATGTTAACCATCAGGGGGAATTCCAGGGTAGAACCATTTCATACCACGAGAATGGAAATTTCAATATTATTGGCAACAACAATGAATTTGGTGAATGGGATGGACGTTGTGCATCGTTCGACGAGAAAGGTCAGTTAACTCAGTACAGGGTTTTTGAAAATGGGCAACTTGTCGATGGTAAATTCTATTCCATAGATTCAGAAGGACTTTGGCAATATAATGACGTCTATGACTACGAAAATTTCGAGTCGGAAAAGGATTTTTGGATTGAATATACCGAGCGAGGTGATTCAAAATACGCGCAACAAGAACTCATTAATCAGCAATTGTACATCCCTCTTCAAGAAGGAGAGCGTTATGTGAGAGCGGTTCCGCTGAACGTAGACAAGTCTGGTAATTTTGCATTGTATTTGGAAGCCACTGCGTTAAAAAGTCAATTGAAAAAAGGAAGTTCTTTCGGTTTAATCTTCGACTATCGTTCCGATATGCATTTTTATTCGTTTGAAGTCAACAACAACGACGAAGTAAAACTTATAGAAAATAAAAACGGTGTGGAGAACATATTCTTCTCTACAAAATATGAGAAACAATACAAAAGACTTAACAAAGGCTTTGAGGCTTATTTATTTACGGTTCGTTTCACGCCGAGTAAAGTTTATTTCTATTTGAATGAACAAGAAATAACGAATTATGTAAACGATGCTGATTTGGGGGAAAAGTTCGGCGTAATCGCGCGAGGAAGGCTAGGAATTGGGTTAACATCCATTGAATCAACAGAGTTTTACGACCGAGAAACATCCGAAGGCTTCAACAGATTTGTTCAAAAGAAGGTGGTGAATTATAACCCCAGTGAATACGATGGCAACGGAAGTGGTTTCTTCATTTCTCGACAAGGACATATCGTGACCAATTACCACGTGGTGGAAGAAACATCTGAGTTGTTTACCAAGCTCAGTGTCAATGGACAACTTGAAAAATTTCCCCTTCGGGTAGTAGCAAAAGACCGGGTGAATGATCTTGCCATTTTAAAGGTGGATAAAGCAGGGTTTGACTTAGGGAAAGATATTCCTTACGGATTTGAATACAATACAGTCGACGTGGGTGAAGAAGTTTTTACTCTCGGCTATCCGATGGTTGATGTGATGGGAGAAGAACTGAAATTTACAGACGGAAAGATTTCAGCCAAAAGTGGAATCGACGGGGATATTACTACCTACCAGATTACCACCCCTATACAATACGGAAACAGTGGCGGCCCCTTATTTCAAGAAGAAAGCGGCAACATTGTAGGAATCGTGAGCGCAACCCTTAATCGAAATGAGTTCAATGGCGAAAATGTTAATTACGCCATTAAATCGAACCTACTTAAAACCCTGATCGAATCGTCAAGCGACCCTATAAAAGTAAATACGGTTAGCCCAACCAAAGACATGAAACTCTCTGACCGAATTAAACTGTACCGAGAATTTATGCCGATCATCTACTTTAGGGAGTGAGGGTTTATTGTATAAATTACATCCTAAAATTTTTGTGCCTTATGGATCTATAATCCAAAATCATAATAAGTTACCTAGACACGTTTGGTCAACTTCCTTAAATTTTTAATAACATGTTTCATAAATTACCAATAATAACGGGCTATTTTTTTTTGTTCGTTTATGTGACTTTCTCTCAATCGGATGTTGAGATTAAGGAACCTAAATACGTTGTGGCTTCCAGTGCATTTGGGTATTTATCTGCACAAAAAGATCGCTTGACTTACATAGAAAATCAATTTCCATCATTAAAACTCGACGTGATAAAGGCAAGGATTAGTTTTGATATGGCATTTGGCAGAGCAGAAGAGGAAATATTGAAATATCTGGAAGACTTTATGGGTACGTCAAATTTTAACATTTTAAAAGATACGTCATTCCAATTAAATTCATTGCTCAACCAATCAGAAATGCTAACCATAGATATCGCGAAGGAATATTTATGGATGGTGGAAAAAAGTGCCGAAGGGAATATACCATCACCCTACTTAGAAACACTTTGCTCATTTAACTTTAAAAATTCTCCGTCAGAAGAATACATCTTTGGATTCACACGAACTTTTACTTCAAAAGACCACCCAAAATCTAAAAATACAAATTGGTCGATTTCTGTTCCCATAAGTTGGGAGATGGAAGAAGGAAGCAGCCCAGGTGTCATGAAGAAGTTTACCAGTGATTTGGGTTATGGAGAAGAACTCATTCTGCTTATGGTTCGTGATTTAACCAATGCAGAATCTTTAAGTAAAGCTGATATTGAAGATTTATACACTGAATCGAATTTTAAAATGACCATGCCAAAGGGAGCAACCTTTATTTCATTTAGCAAATCGACTTTTGATAGTAAACCAGGTGGAATTGTGGAAATGGAAGAGGTAATGGGACCTGTGCATGCTCAAAGGAAAATGAGAATTCTCCAATATTCCTTTATTCACAACTATAAAACGCATGTAATTCAATGTTCCGTAAGTTCCAAAGATATTGCGGAAGATTTGTCGAGGAAAATGAATCGCATGAAACCTCTTTTTCAAAAGGTTGCCAATTCCGTGGTTGTCAATGAACCATAACCAATTTAAAATATTTCAATTTTCGCTCGTTCATTTTCATTCCTACTTGCCGGCAAAATGCAGGTACAAAATTAGGATTAGCTTCATAAAATATTCCAATAACTCAAGTATTATGTAAATTTATGTTTAGAGGTATGTTTGAATGACTATACTTTCGTAAAATTCAAAAGCATGCTCGTTTAACCTGTTTTTACACAATTAATATGAATTGTCTCTGCAATCAGCGAGCAATAAAATATCGTAAAAACTGCCCAAGTAAATGTAATAACATCCATTATCACTATCAACATTCTTCATCCTGATATCTAATGAAAAAAGCTGCTATCCTTATTTTGTTTTCATCCTTAAGTTTCGTTAATTTTTCTCAAAATTTAAATTGGGTGAGAACGGTCAAATATATTAGTTTAAATCCAGGAGCAATTACTATTAATGATGTGTGTTCTGATGAAAATAATCGTCAGTATTCTATCAGTTATGGAAATAATGAAGCCAACTTTTCTTTTAATGGAAATCAAATATCAGCTCCAAGTTCTTATACCTGTGGAGCAATAATTAAGTCTAATCCGACTGGTAATCATGAATGGATCAAATTTTTCAATCCAGTAAGTGGTTCTTGTATTCCGCAGAAGATTTTTTATCGTGGTGGGTATATATATATCGCAGGATTAAACAATGGAACGGTCGATATGAATCCAGGAGCACAAGTGAATTCTTTATTTGGATGGTCAACCCCTTTCATCGTAAAGTTGGATACCGCCGGAAATTTCGTTTGGGCTAAATCATTTGGTGAGGTAAATACTAAAGTGAACGACATTAAAGTTGATGGTATCGGTAATGTTTATATAACAGGTTCCATGAGTACAAGTTTTTTTTTTAATGGTGTAAATCAAGTTTCTAACGGAAACGATGATATTTTCTTACTCAAATATAATAGTTTAGGCCAAGAACAATGGTGTAAAACGTTTGGTTCAAATTCAATAAATTCCGAATGTGGTAATTCCATTGCAATTGATCAAAATAATAACATCAATGTGTGTGGTTTCTTTTCAGGATCTATTGATTTTGATCCAGGTTTAGGGAATTATCCGCTAATTTGTAATGGTCAGAGGGACGGTTTCGTCTCGAGATTTGATGCAAATGGGAATTTTTTAACTGCAATTAGAATTGGAGGTAATAATACGGTTATGTTTAATGCTATAGAAGTTCATAATTCAACTATTTACGTTGCGGGTTCATTTACTGGAATTGTTGACATTGACGCAGGGCCAACAATTAACAATATTACTGTCCAAGCCGGACCTGGTGTAATAATGAAGTTTGATTATAATTTTAATACAATATGGTATAAATTATTTAGTACAGGTTCTGCGTCAGGCATATACCAAATGAGGTTAAATTCCGATAAAATATATGTATCAGGTATTTTGCAAAGTTCAACTGATTTAGATCCTGATCCAACGAATTCATTTACATATAATCCTAATGGTAATTCAGGTAATACATTTGTTGTAAAGTTGGATTCAAATGGTGTTTTTTCTTGGGGAGCTGGATTTTTAAATACTGATAATGCATTCATGATTGGGACCTATGGTTATGGCAACAATCCTTATGGCCTTTCAGTAACAACTAATGGAGTTTATATTGGTGGTCGTTTCAGAGGCCCTGTAGATTTTGATCCAATTCAAAATACCACACAGATTACACAATCAGCATTGACTCCTACAGGTATTGGTGAATGGAGCGGTTATTTGGTGAAGTTAGGAGATTGCAACAGTACAAGTTCTAGCATCCAAGTCAATTCGTGTAATGCATACACGTGGGCTCAAACTGGACAAACATATAACACTTCAGGAGTATTCCAAGACACGCTTCAAAACGTTAATGGATGTGATTCGATTATTTCATTAAACTTAACGATTAATGCTAATGTACAGGGTGGAACTACCGTTCAGTCTGCATGTGATTCGTATACCTGGAATAACCAAACCTACACACAGTCAGGAATATATTCACAAGTTTTATCAACGGTTAATGGATGTGATTCTACAGTTACCTTGGATTTAACATTGAATTATTCTCCTACGACTCCAATAGTTACATTAAGTAATGTTACTAACTTGACCACACCGCCGCAAGGAAATGCCACCTATCAATGGTTCCAATGCTCGGATAATTTACCAATTGCAAATGCGGTTAACAACACGTTTATTGCTTCTTCAAATGGCTTGTATGGCGTAATTGTAAGCAATGGATGTGGTTCAGACACCTCGCAATGCGTTAATGTGAGTTCGATAGGGTTAAATGAATTAACCAATCAAATGATCATTTTCCCTAATCCAACATCGGAAACCATTGAAATTAGAATGGATTATACTGAATTGCAATATTCAATGTACAAAATTTTGGATGCCCAGTATCGTGAAATCAAAACAGGAAAGTTGGATTCACAAAATGGAAAGATGTTAATTAATATTGGAACAATTGCCTCGGGTAATTATAACTTGGTCATTGAAGGTGTTGGGGTGTTCAATTTTATTAAAAATTAAAACCGAAATAAAGAACACGGTTTAAAATTCTGATTGGTATTTACCTATCATTTATCTAGCATTCTACATCTGGAAAAGTAATAATCTATAACTCGCCTCCCCCCCATTATCCCTGATGCTCGGAAGAAATGGTTGAATCCATGAGCTTAACTTCTAATAACATGTTTAATGAGTTAACAATCAAAAAGTTAACATGTTGTTTTCACCCCGGTTCAAGACGCGCTTCGAATTGCTTACGCTCTACTTCGGGGTAAGCACCTTTGTGCTCCATGCCCTCATCATTTTTTTGCTCAAATGGGGCAGACAGGTTTTCCTCCAGGCTCACGAAGATTAAAATTTCGCAAAGATTTTTCCCTACCTTCGTGTATGCGCAGCGTTTTCTTACTTTGGGCACTTGCCTTCGCAACGGTAATACGTTCCCAGCAAATGGCTACGCTTCCACACGATGGTTCGGTGCGTATTTTTCACTACTACGTTCCTTCCAACCTTCAAGCGAACGAGTCCCTGCCCTTGCTCATTGCCCTGCACGGCCTTACCCAAACCGGAGCCGCTCTCATGGATATTACCCAGTTCAATACAATCGCCGAATCGGAGCGCTTTATCGTATGCTATCCCTCTGGTTTGCAAAACGCATGGAATGCCAACATGAACGTAAGCGTCTCCACCACTGACGACCTGGGTTTTCTCGAAAAACTGGTGGATTATTTTGAAGCCAATTTTAATACCAATCCTCAACGACGGTACCTCTGCGGCATGTCCAACGGCGGCTTTATGAGCCACAAAATGGTTTGCGAATCTTCCTATTGTTTTGCCGCCATTGCGTCCGTAACAGGAGTCATGAGCGATACCACCTACGCGAATTGCAACCCCCTCCACCCCACTCCTGTCCTTCAAATCCATGGTACCGCCGACCCTGTGGTGCTGTATTCGGGTGGGCCATCCACCGGTCCTTCCGTTCCCGACATGCTGACCAAATACCAGCAATTCTATGGCTGCGACCCCACCCCCGTGGTAACCCCCATGCCCAACCCTAACCTTACCGATTTATCCTACCCCGAATTGCATTCGTACGTCAACGGAACGGTGGACCTAAAGCACATTAAAATTTACGGAGGAGGTCACCAGTGGCCCGGAATTGCCACCGTTGTTGGCGGCGCAGGTACCATTAACATGGATTTCTATTCGCCCCAATTGATATGGAATTTCCTCGCTCCCAAAAGTTGCAGCGTTCAATCCTTAGCTAACCCAAGCATGCTCCATACCTTTTGGATGAACGACGGCCTTTTATTCCTGCGCAACCCTGAACAAGTGCAGGAACTTCAGCTCATCAATTTGCTCGGTCAAACCGTTTTTCAGGTATCAGCTGTACCCACAAGCGGCATTCACCTACCTTCCCTACCAAGCGGCAAGTATTTCCTCCGACTCAATGAAGCAACATTCCCCCTTGAACTTCCATGAAATTCCAAGCGTTCTTTTTGTTGCTTTATGCCGCCGGTAGCTTCCGGGCACAATCGTTTACCAACAATACGCCTCAGAGCATTTCGGAATCAAGCCCCAACCACACACCAACGGTCGTTGCTATTTCCGTGAACGGCTTACCGAACAGCCTCGATGCGAATTTTGGTTTGAGCTCGGTTTGCGTCAACATTCAACACCCGGAATTGAACAACCTTACCATAAAATTGGTGGCGCCCGACGGCACCAAGGTAACGCTCATGCACCAAATCGGAAACACCGATGATGACCTGATCAACACCTGTTTTGACGACATCAGTTCTCCAATCTATTACGGTAGCGCCCCTTTCACCGGTTCGTTTCGCTCAACCTTACCGCTGGGGCAAGTAAACAATGACCAAAATCCGAACGGATTATGGCACCTTTGGATCTACGACGACGTTCCCAATGCAGGAACCCAAGGTTCCTTTATGAATGCAACCTTGACCTTTGGAAACCAAGCTGCACAACCTTTTACGTTTACCAACAGTACCTTACCTATCATCGAACTCCAAACGAAAGGAAAAGCGATCAACAATTACACAAAAGAAAACGTTGTCTTCAAAAGCTACGACAGCCCCTTGGGTATGAACGATTGGCAAAACGATACCCCTGCTTTTTCGGGTACCGCCTACATCGAATGGCAAGGGTGGAGCGCACCAGGATTCCCTAAGAAGAATTTCGATTTCGACATCGCCGACTCCTTGGGAAATAAAATCGATGTTCCCCTGCTCGGAATGCCGGCGGAAAATGACTGGGTGCTCAAAGCGGAATACCTGGACCGAACCCTGATAAAAAACCATCTGGTGTTCGATCTCTTTCAAAAAATGGGACGTTACGCACCCCGAACGCGCTTTTGCGAGGTAGTTTTAGACGGCGAATATTTGGGAATTTACACCCTTCAAGAAAAAGTTAAGCGCGATAAAAACCGCGTTAAGGTTGACCGCTTGTTGCCCAATGAACTCAGCCTTCCCGAACTGAGTGGCGGGTATATCTATGAAATGAATAACACGGGGTCGGCGTTTGATTGGACCTCCAACTACGCCCCCATCAACGACGCAACCACGGATTACAACGTCGAATTTCGGGTGGTGTATCCCGACCGAGACGCCTTACCCGCTCAGCAACTCCAATACCTCAAAGCCTTCACGGATTCCTTTGAATTAGCCCTTGCCTCACCGCAATACCAAGATTCAGCCTTGGGTTATCGAGCCTTCGTGGATGTCTATTCCTTCATTGATTTCATGCTGATCAGTGAATTTGCGGCCAACTACGACACCTACGGACGCAGTTTTTTCTTAGTGAAAGAACACTTAAACGATGGAGGAAAGCTCAAAGCAGGACCGCCGTGGGATTTTGACCAAGGATTCGGTTATTATTGGCCAAGCCCGCAAGGTTGGGTTTGGGAAATCACCAATTATTATTGGCCCTTTCCTTTTTGGTGGTCGAAATTTTGGTCGGACGAACGCTACCGCCGAGAATCCGAATGCCGCTGGAAAAGCTACCGACAAGGCGCTTTATCCGACAGCTCAGTACACGAGAGCATCGACAGCCTGTATCAGCGCATAGCTCCCGCCATTGGGCGCAATGAATTCGTATGGCCGAGTCCCAACGGTAGCAGCTATCACGATAACCTCAACCACCTCGAAACGTGGATAAGCCAACGACTTCTTTGGATCGATGACAGCTTAGACCTTTACAACACATCATTTCCCGTATTGCCGAACCTCAACGATACGAGCATTTGCGCCGGAGACAGTTTGGACTATGCGTTCTCCCACGCTTACAGCTACGACTGGGACCCCGGACCCCAAGGCCAGGTGCTGGCACCTACGGAAAGCGGTGATTACACCTTAACGGTTACCGATACCTCCGGGTGTTTCTCCCGAAAAACGGTACATATCGAGGCCCGAAAACCCAACGTTCACTTCCACCTGCAACTGGTGGATGGAAACCACGAAATCCTTGCTTTGGCGGAGGACACCGCGCTAAGCTCCTACGTTTGGAGCATCGGAAACGACACCTTGCTAGGAGGCTCGACATTGCCTTACACGTTCGACCAAAATGGATATTACCTGGTTTCCTTAAGTTCCACCGATAGCACGGGGTGTTCCTGGACGGAAAGTCACCTCCATTGGGTGAATACAACCACCGTTCCCGAACTAGGTTTTACCGTGTTTCCGAATCCTTGCGAATCGTCTTTTTGGATCGTTGTGAGCGACCCTTGGGTCGGAAAAAGCTACACCGTTATGAATAGCATGGGGCAGCACGTGGCCCATGGAACGGTAACGGGGAATTCGCTATTAATCCCTGCTCCTTGGGCCTCGGGCGTATATCTTATCGAAATGGACGGTAGCATGTGTCGCTTGGTGGTGGAGTGATCTTAATCCATCACGAGCATAGGTAAGATGAATTCCTGCCCTGATGTGGTTGAAATTTTTACGAAAAAATAACCCTTTCCGAAGTCTGCTTTCACGGGAACATCTAACGCATCAACGTTCATATATTGAACCCTTCCATGCATATCATAAATGGAAATTTTATCAATATTTTCGGGATTTGACACCTGAAAAACAGCGTTCGACTTTACGGGATTTGGAAGCACATTAAACTCGTTTAAATCACCATTTTGTGCTAAACCCACTTGTGAAAAAACTCCCTCTTCTGCACCCATCTCATAGGCTGGGCCTAATGGGAGTGAATGCCAAAAATAATCCATGAAACTGCCAATGCCGAACGTGGTCAACAAATCTAAGCCTTGGTTAATAGCAGGTGAATTTGATGTAAGGCGATAACTCATAAGGGATTCTGTTGGGTTTGGATACAAAATAGGTGCAGGGTTCCATAAATTGGTTAACTGTGGATTGGATACTATGCCATAATCATTATTCAACCATTTTTCACAATAATTACCTGCGGTACGGAAAGAAGCCAATGAGTTATAAGAAGCTCCATAAAAAAACTCCGGTGTTTGACCATTGGACCAATACAGGTTATTGATAAATCTTGGTTCATCGCCTAAAAAGGTCGCGGGAACATGAATTAATGGTAATCCATCAGTAATGAACTGGTTATTGTAGCATTGAACTCCGGCCATCGTGCTACCGTAATCGGTCATCTGAAACGCTCCAAAAGTAGGATAGTTATTCGTGTTGGAGGAAGAGGTTATGACCGTATTGTTATGAAATGTGAGTCCCCACCATTCCGTTCCAGGTGCGGTAAAAAGGGTAACCGAACTGTTGTTGGTTCTGGCATCGTTTACGCTAAAATTGTAACGTACTGTGTTGTTACCCCAAGGTCGCGCGCCCGGAAAATTTCCTAACAAAATTCCCGCACCATCGTTGTCATGCGAGTAATTGTATTGCAATACGGAGTTGGTTGTTCCACCGTCCAAATCAAAACCTAAACCATCACACCCATTTCCAGAACCCGATTTATTGTGATGGCTTTCATTGAACTGAATGGTGACATTATTCGCTGCATAAACCCAAATGCCTCCAGGACCACCGCAAGCAGTATTCAGGCTTCCGGTGTTGTAAACCACACAACGCTCAATCAATGCTGAGTCGATTTGGGATAAAACAATACCACTGCCTTTGTGAGAATTAGCTGAATACCCGGTAATATCATGAACCTTGGTATGTTTGATCTGGAAACCGTAATGTTGGTAGTTGGTAGAATTTTGCGTATCGTAAGCGATACTCACAATCCCATTTTCGCGGCAATCATGAACCGTACAAGAATCAATTTTAACATTTCGAAAACCGGAATTGACCGATGCTGACCAATTCGAGTAGAAACGAATTCCACAATATCCAAATCCTGAAACCTCAATATTATTTAGCTGAATATTTCTAAGATAACCCGTCGGTAAGTCGGTGTAGAATAAAACCCCGTCACTGTTCGATGCCATTGCAACACCTGGTCCTTGAAATATCAAATTTTTCAAAATAAATCCTTGGGTGTTGGTCGCTTTGAAACCGCATTTTGCCGTAGTAAGGGTTTGAATTGTAGCAATTCCATTCCCATAGGAACCAATAAAAAGTGGGTTATTTGGATTATTTGCATCCAACGCATCGAATTCGAGGTTACCGGTGTAACTGAAATTACCCTCAAAAAGAAGGGAGTCACCTGGAGAAAAGACAAAATTATTAACTGACGAAATTAAGTTCCACGCGCTGTTAGGACTTAAACCATTGGTATTGTTCCCATTCGGACTGACATAATAGGTAGTGCTATGCGCTTCAAAAGAAGCTACAAAACAAAACATCATCAGCCAAATTTTATCGAATCTGA
Organism: Bacteroidota bacterium; assembly: GCA_046046325.1. Taxonomy (GTDB): domain Bacteria; phylum Bacteroidota; class Bacteroidia; order Flavobacteriales_D; family Crocinitomicaceae; genus UBA952. Next base: position 5,939 of record JBJOJZ010000020.1, on the reverse strand, counting down.
AGTAGTTTTTCCGTCGATTGTTTTCCATTTGAAATTTTTAATAAATAATTTCCTGCTTGAATGTTGGAGTTTAAATCATATGTCAAAATCGCTTCGGTTTGCTCCGCCTCAAATACCTTCTGGCCATTCAAATCGAATAAGGTAATAGTTGCTGGAATACTCCCTTTAGAAATGTCCAAGGTAAATGATCCAGATGCTGGATTGGGGTAAATTTCAACATTGCCGAATGATGTTTCGTTCAATTTTGCTCCTTGTGGCTCATTGAATATTTCAAATAGCCCTTGAGCGTACCAACGCGCTAAATAGTCATTTGGATGAAGGGAATTGGCCGTGCAATGATTGGCACCTTTGCGCTGATAAATCGTGTCGCTCATGGCGGTCATATCGAAAACCACGGTACCTACCGTATCCAAATTCATCATGGCTGCTCTAAACCCGTACATATCCATTGCACCGTTCGCAGGAGCCCCCATTCCGTTCACATCCGGCAACATGTTCGAAATTAAAATAAACTCTACGTCAGGGTTATGGGTTTCATTTTATTCATTGCTGATTGCAAGCTGTTCATAAATGCTGCAGTGGATGTTCCCCAAATATCGTTCATTCCCATATCGATGATCACCAAGTCTGGGTTATTGGGGTTCACCAACGGCTCACAATAATTATCGACCCATGCAATCGTCTTACCGCCACAAGAACTGTTGAGCATGCTGGTATTATTTCCAAAAACTTGATTGAGTTTTGTGCCAAGCATATCGATGTAACTGTGCATGTAGGGGACATTGGCTTGAAAATTATTCGGATCACCTATAAAACCGCTCACGTTCAAACCACAGGTTATCGACATGCCTATTGCCTGAATGGTCAACGGCAATTGGTTATTCAATTTGGCCATAGTCTTAGGTAATTGTTGTCCACGATAGGTGAAATTGTTGTTGGAATTCCAATTGGATCGATTGGGAATATACGTTACATTGGTCCATGAACTGTGCTGTTTATTTTCCAATCCACTGCCAAAGGTAGTGGTAACCGATGCGGATACATTCGGACTCATCTGAGTTATGATATTTCCATTCAGCTGATAATCGACTCCCGGAGTAAAAGATGTATTGTAATTGTAGTTTTTCACTGAAATGATTTGGGCTGGTTCAAACATTAAATTAGCACTTGAACCTACTCCATCCAACAATATTAATTCGTTGTATATGGTATCACAATTCCAAAACGGATCCATATAGCGGTTAAAATTTATCTGAGGCATGTTGTTTCCATAATGTGGAAACTCATAATATCCGCCGGCGACTGGCGAAACCAATACCCACGCCGCAAGTGCGGGAGAACATGACCATGATGCTTCAGCCGCAGGTACCACCAATAATGGATTGCACTGTGCATCGTAGAAAGTACAGTTGCCGCCGGCATAATACACCGTATTTGGATTGGCTGCAACAGCGCCAACCGGGGGAGGACATTGAGAATGAATGGCGGAATAGCAGCAAAATACGAAGAATAGTTTAAGCAATTTCATAAATAGAATAAGTTATTTACCACAAAAATAACCGATAAATTTCTAATTATCAATTCATTATTTAGAAAGTAACAATAACATAATATCATGGACGGCGATAAGATCTACCCTATCGTTTTTACTCCTCGGTCTTCGTTCAAAGACTCAATAATTCATTCCAAAGGCCCATAAAGGAATACCATTGAGGTAACGTTTATTATATAATCCTTCCTTGATTATACAAAATGCACAAGCAATTGAGCAATATATTCTAAAAATGCTCAACGAAAAGTGCAAAATGAATATCTTAAAAAGTATTATTCATGGTCCTGTACTACTTCACGCGGTTAAAAGCCATCGCTTTCAGCATCCAATTCGGCAGGAATTTACCGGGTTGACGGTTTTTCAAGTTGAGGTACCATCCGATTTTTTTAATCACCGGAACTTTGTGGGTTTCCACGATACTCTTCAAAAAAAGTATAAAATGAATTCTGAAAGACCTTTTTATTGACATGTCCAACCTATGAATTTCAAAAGCTACATTGAGCCGCTTAACAACTTCAATAAAAATTATTTAATTTAGTTGTTACTATGAAACATGCAATAGAACGAATTACCATCAATCCAGAAATTTGCCATGGAAAACCCTGTGTAAGAGGAATGAGATGGCCAGTTGAAGTTATTTTAGATTTAATGGGTTCTGGAATGACCCAAGAGGAAATATTGGAGGATCATCCTGAATTGGAAAAGGAGGACCTTTTGGCTTGTTTTAATTTCGCAAAATTATTTATGTCCGGGCATACCATAAAATACGTTGCTTAGCAATGAAGGTTCTTTGCGATGTTCATATTTCGTATAACGTGGTACGACTTTTAAACATGAACCAAATAGAATCCATTCACGTTAATGATATTTTAGATGGTTGGTCTACTAAAGACAGAGATATTGCACTCTTTGCGGACGCTAATGATTTCATAGTCTTCACAAAGGATGCAGATTTTCGAAATTCTCATTTTTTATCCCAAACACCTAAAAAATTAATAAAATTGAGTTTAGGAAATATTTCAACGAAAGACCTACTATCCATCCTTACAGAAAACTTAGAGCATTTGCGAAAAATTTGCTTCAACGATTGTTTTATCGTGGAAATAAATCCCAATCTAATAAGCTATATAATCCAGGAGTAGCACTAACTACTTCACGCGGTTAAAAGCCATCGCTTTCAGCATCCAATTCGGAAGGAATTTACCAGGTTGACGGTTTTTCAAGTTGAGGTACCATCCGATTTTTTTAATCACCGGAACTTTGTGGGTTTCCACGAATTCGATCCAAGCACCGTCTGGATCTTCAATGTAGGAAAAGCGACCTCCTGCCTCCCCCATATCGAAGGTATTGGCACTATCTACCGTGAAAGGAAATCCCGCTTGCTCGCATTTACGTTTCAGTGCATCCATTCCTTGGATATCAAAGCACAAATGAATAAAGCCCCAATCTCCCCAAAAACGGTTTTCAAAAATGCGTCGGACGTCGGTGCGGTCCATGGCTTGAACCAATTCAATGGAGGTGGGTCCCAGCAATTTCGCAAAAGGACCTTTTCTCGCCTCGCGGTGGATTAACTTAACTCGTCGGAAGGTTCCTTGCGATAGCGGAGCGAAATCCTTGAAAGAATTCGTTACATCGTAGACCATCGTTTCATAGCCTAGGACGTCACGGTATAACTTCAACGATTGTTCCATGGACGAAACTCCGATGATGCTCCCGGCAACACCTCCACAATGTGAGGGATGTCCTGTGGCCGTGAACCAACCGGAACCTTCAACAATTTGGAAAGGATTTCCGTTTGGATCCTCGACAAAATAGGTTAAAGAACCGTCGGGTGCTGTGGAAAGAGAACCCAGAATTTTCGCCCCTTGTTGCACCATGTAGTTGTAGGAAGCGCGCACATCGCGCGATTTGATTTTGCAGGAAAAAAGACCTAAATCACCTAAACGCACATCAAAGGTTGGTTTTTCGGTATTACGGCTGGTGTATTGCCAGATTTCAAAGCCTCCACCACCGTCCATGCTCAGGGCAAGGGTTGCCGTGCGCGCTTGTACTTTATCACCCGTATACTGAATCATCAAAGGCGCTTCAGCCGCCTCTTCGAAAATCCGGACATCTACGCCGAACATGGTCCGATACCAGCTCCAAATCGCTTGAACATCGGGAACACCAATTCCCATCTGTTGAATACCGCAAATAATAGGTTCCATACCAACTTTTTTACAAAGGTAATTTTTCTATCGAACCGCACGTTCATTGAACAGAACATAGCCAAAACTCAGCTGAAAATTCCAAGGCGTTGCAACCAAAGGAAAATAATTCACGGAAGCCCTCAAGGGACCTAAGGGGGTAAAATAGAGTAAACTGGCTGAGCCCAAGAAACTGTTAGCCTGGAAAGGCTTTGCATATGCAATGGAACCGTCGTTGAGTTTTTCGAGCACCACAAAAGGCTGATAATAATACGCATCAATACGCGCCTCGAAGGATTTCACCAACGGAAATACGGCATTCAATCCCAGGCAAACGAATTGAGGCGATCGGTATTCCTTGAAAAAATAGGTTTCCAAATCCGGAATGACATTTAAGGTGGGCATTGAAAGCAAAGAGGCCGTATAATTGGCAAACAAGGACTGTGAATTCAACATAGCTTTTCCATGAAACCCTAAATGCAATCTAGGATGCGTTAGAAAATAATATTGTCCTTCGATATTGATGTTTAACCAATCGTGTTGTTTACGAACGGTTGAGTCAAATTGTGCCGTTGTTCCAGGCACACTTGTTTCCATGGCCGATAAGAACTTCGTTTTGAAGGTGAAAAAATGACCCTCATTGGCAAATTGCTTCCGATTTAGCGCATTGTCCGTGATTTCGTACGACACCAAGTTCCCCTTCAAATAGGTAATATCCGTGGTATCCGTGCTGAGGAAGTTCATGGTTTGGTAGTAATCATCTTCCAAGGAAAACATCCGTACATCGAGTTCACCTCGGGAATTTGTTAAAAGTGGATGCTTAAACTTGAGCCCGAAATACATCTCATTTTGGACAAGAAAAGAAGGTTTAACGTCTTCAAAAAACGTAGCATAACTTCGGTAATAATCCCATCGGTTCATGGTGAAGTAGGCATTGGCACTCACCGGGAAAACTCCGGGAAAATCGACATTCAACTCAGTTCTGATAGAACCATAGAATTTTCCAAAATACGATTCAGCATGCAGGGAACTTGCCACCCTTCCTAGGTGCCGATACGTTAAACCCAGGTAACCCGTATTCACCGGCCGCGAGGATAAATGCCCACCAATTCCAAGTTTGAAGGGTTTCGATTCTCTGACGTTCAATTCGAGGTGATAGCTACTATCGGATTGTTGATTCAATCGAGGAAAAACAAAATCAATTTGCTCCGAAGCATACAGTTTATAGTATCGTTGTTCCAATTGACTCCAATTCATAAACCGCTTTTTCCGTGCTCCAATCATGGAACGGGTAACATATTGCGCTACTTTCGGATTTTCCACCTTAACACTCATTTCAGTGATTAATAATTCACTCTTGGATTTTCTAAAAGCATCTCTGCGCTCTTCCAACCTCCTTAAATTGGCAGAATCCTTAACCTCCAACTTAATCGAATCCAAAACCAACAAGGTTTGAAGGTAACCGGCTTGAATGGCTTCTGAAGCTTTAGAAAAGTCAAATGTTCCAACTTCAATCTTGGGTTGAATGATAATTCCATCCTTGCACGGAAGCTGATAACTTGTAGGGAAGCGGGTTAATTGATCCAACAAGCCCAAAAAATCCTGTTCATCGTTCACTTGAGAATTGGTAGAAACATTGCTACCGATAATGAAATCAGGATGAAACGTTTCATACATGACATCGATGGGGAAATTATTGTACAAGCCTCCGTCGAAATAGATCACTCCATTGATTTTAATGGGATTCAAATACAAGGGATAGGTCATAGAAGCACGAACAGCAGCATTTAAAACGCCTTTATCAAAGGCTACGGGTACTTTTCGCTCCACATCACTGGCTACGCACCGATAAGGAACCAAGAGCTGATCGAAGTCACGCATCTTTGATGCTCCAATTTGTCCCATTAATCGTAACATTTCAAAATCCAAGGCCATGGGGTTAACAAAGTTCATGGGCAAGGAATTGCTTAAAAGGGAGTCAAAAGAAAAGGGAATTGAGATCATGGATGCATCCGGATATTTTTCGCGGTACAAATACCTTCGTCCGGTTGGAACAATTCCCATGGAAAGGTTCTGAAATCTTTTGGACGTCACCAATACCTCCATTTCCTTGGGACTCATACCGCAGGCATACATCGCGCCAACTAAGGCTCCAGCGGAGGTTCCGCAAATGTAATCTATCGGTATTTGATGCTCTTCTA
>JBJOJZ010000154.1:0-24459 GCA_046046325.1 Bacteroidota bacterium | reverse complement strand
CCTTTTTGTTGCTGCATCGCTGGCGGTTTTCTCTCAAAGAGAACAAGGGAAGTTTAAGGCAATGCCGGCTCAGCAAGCTTTGGAATTTTACGAAAACAAAGGTCAATGGCCGTCCGAGGTGTTGTTCAAGGCAGAAAAGGAGGGCGGTAAATGGTGGATCATGAAAGATCGTATGTGGTATCATCTACAGGATTTAAGCGCCATGAATCATGCCCATGAAAAAATCGCTCAACCGGTTGAGCCAACAATAAAGCAGCACATTGTGGAGGTGAAGTTTGTGAATGCTCAAGAATTTCAAGGGGTTGAAGTACGCGGTAAAACCAATCATTATCAAAACTATTTTATCGGTAAAGATTCCGCTCGCTGGGCGAGCGATGTGCATGGTTACACCCAAGTCATTCGTAAGGGTCTGTATCCGGGCATTGATTTAACCTTGCTGAATGATGGACTACAACATGAGTACGGATTCATCGTCCGTCCTGAAGGAAATCCTGATGACATTCAGCTGCAATACCGAGGTCAAACCTCCATTTCCGTGAATCGTAAAGGATCCCTGATTCTTAAGACACCCTTGGGTTCCATATCGGAGGAACAGCTTTTGGCCTACCAAGAAAAAAACGGAGAACGCATTTCCATTGCTTGTTCCTACAAGGTGAAAGGCGATGAGGTAACCCTAAAATTGGGAAATTACGATAAATCTTTGCCCTTGATCATCGATCCTACCTTAGTGTTTGCCACCTACAACGGTGCTTTTTCGGATAACTTTGGAATGACTGCGACTTACGGCCAAAACGGTGAGGCATATTCGGGGGGAATGGTTTACGGAAATGCTTTTCCCATACCTAATCCGAGTGCCTACGACCCCGTTGGAAATTTTTCAGCAATCGGCGGAAACTACGGAATTACCGATGTTTTTATCACCAAATTCAACCCAACGGGAACCGCCTTGCTTTGGTCGACCTTTTTGGGAGGGGGCGATATGGTGCAAGGAACGGAAACCGCCAATAGCATGATATGTGATTCATTGAACAACATTTTAATTTTTGGTGCAACTTCCAGCGTTGATTTTCCCACGACAGCAGGAGCCTTTCAAAGTAACCATGCCGGGGGAGTAGCTAATGCCAATTTTTTATTCAATGGGGTTTATTTCTTAACCCAAGGCACCGATCTTTTCGTCTCCAAAATCAGTTCAAATGGTCAAAGCTTGCTTGCCTCAACGTACTTTGGTGGGACTGGTAACGATGGGGTGAATTATAAAGTAAATTCACTGCCCTACAATAGCGTTGCCTCCTACGACTCCCTTACAACGAATTATGGGGACCAGTTTCGCGGGGAAATTTCTTTGGATCAAAGCGGAAATATCTTGGTAGCTAGTTGCACTCGATCCCTAAATTTTCCAACGCAAAATGCCTTTCAGCCTAGCCTTGCAGGAGGGCAGGATGGCGTTATTTTTCGTATGAATCCGAGCTTGACGAATGTACAATTTTCGTCCTATCTAGGAGGGACACAGAACGATGCTTGCTATTCCGTGAAAGTGGACACGTTGAACAATATTTTAACCTGTGGCGGAACTTCGTCTTCCAATTTTCCGGGTACGGTAGGTGGTCTTTGGGCCAATTATCAGGGAGGAAAAACCGACGGTTTTGTTATTCGATTGAATCCATCGGGTACTTCCATTACCGCAGGATCATATCTCGGAAGGACGCAATACGACCAAGCCTTTTTTGTTGAAGTGGATCGAAACAACAATGTTTTCGTGCTCGGGCAGTCGGAAGGAGGTGTTTTTCCTACATGGAACGCTCCTTATACGAATTCGAATTCCAGTCAATTTGTGATTAAGATGTCGAATAACTTGTCGACCAACATGGCTTCAACGACGATTGGAAACGGCAGCAGCCAAATCAATATCTCACCTGCAGCTTTCTTGGTAGACATTTGTGGAAACATTTATATTTCCGGTTGGGGCGCCAATATATTACAGAACGTTCCAATTTCCGGAATGCCGATTTCGGGAAATGCCTATCAACCCAATACCACAGGATTTGATTTCTATTTGATGGTATTGGAACATGACTTTTTAAGTTTACTATATGCCTCTTACATGGGCGGAAATATTTCCACGGAACATGTTGACGGAGGAACAAGTCGGTTCGATAAGAACGGTGTTGTATATCAATCCGTTTGCGGTGGATGCGGAGGGCACAGTGATTTCCCCATCACACCAGGGGCTTATTCGAGCGTTAATAACAGCAGTAATTGCAACAATCTGTTATTTAAATTTGACTTTGATCTTATCCCTTCGGCTCAATTTATGGCAAGTCAGACAGTGGGCTGCGAAGATTTTCAGGTAACCTTCAATAATTTCTCCACGCTCAACGACGATTATTTGTGGGATTTTGGAAACAACAATACCACTTCCAGTATTTTCAATCCAACGATTACCTACCAAAATCCTGGAGTTTACCAGGTTTATTTGTACGTTACCGATAGCGTATGTGCATTGACCGATACCGCCATGACAACCATAACGGTGTTGGATTCCATTAATTTTACCCTATTGGACACCGCTGCTTTGTGTTCCAACAATCCTTATTTGTTGACCATTAATACCAATGGAGCTCCAAGCCAATACCTTTGGTCCACGAACCCTGCATTCACGCCTCCAATTAACTCAGGACCCAATGATCCGAATTATCTGGTGACCAGCAATACTCCGGGCTGGTACTATGCGTCGGCCTCCAACGGTTTTTGTTCCAAAACCGACAGTATTTATGTGCAGTTTGATGTTCCAGTAGTTGCGGCGTATCAGCCAAGTCCTCAAAACGGGTGCAGTCCAGTGACCATAGATTTTAACAACTCTTCAACCGCTACCACCCATTTCTATTGGGATTTTGGCAACGGAACGGTGGATTCTGTGAATTTTGAACCGCAAGTAACGTTCGTGCAGCCTGGACAATATATTACGGAATTAATTGTGCTCGATACCGTGTGCAATGCCTCGGATACGAGTTCTGTGGTAATCACCGTTTATCCCAACGTTTCGTTTAACCTTCCGAATAACTTATACCTCTGTACGGACACTTCGCTGGTGCTTATACCTTCGAATATCCTTGGAGGAGCTAATAATTTTATTTGGTCAAGCAGCAACCAGTTTAGCGATACTTTGAATGCAACGGTAGCTGATTCCTCGCTGGAATTATTGGTTCCAACAAACGCCGTATTTTACCTGAGTGCCGATAACGGGAATTGTTTCTATTCGGATTCTATCGAAATTCAGGTTTTCTCGGAGTCGATTAGCATTAGCGGCCCTGATTCCGTTTGTTTGAATTCTCCCACGCTTTACACCGCCGTCAATAATTCACAAGAGTCCTTCTCCTATCAGTGGTCCCCGTCGAACATCATTCAAGGCCCGAGCAACCAGGCTTCGGTGAGCATTACGCCTTCTGCAAACCAATACCTCTATTTGCAGGCCACGAGTTCGAACGGGTGCGTTGTAGAAGATTCCATGTTCGTATTTGTCTCCTATATCAATCCGAGTTTGGTTCAAGCTTCGGTGGATCCACCCATTGTTAATCCGGGTTCTACCGTCACCTTAACTGGTAGCCCTTCAGGCTTTCCTTTTTACCAGTGGGTTCCTTCCACAGGTGTACTAAATCCCAATGCTCAAACGACGGAAGCAACCGTGGACGAAAGCACAGTATTTACGCTGATTGTTTCCGATGGGGTTTGTTCGGTGAGCGATACGGCTGAAGTAAAGGTGTACGAGATTATTTGCGAATTGCCTTATGTTTTTGTTCCGAATGCTTTCTCACCCAACAACGATGGTAATAACGACGTGCTCTACGTGAGGGGCTTATTCGTGGAAAAAATGCTGTTTCGAGTTTTTGACCGTTGGGGCGAAATGGTGTTTGAGTCCACCGATGTAAATTACGGGTGGAATGGAATCTTCCAAGGAAGAAAACTCGATCCGGATGTCTACGACTACTACCTTCAGGTTACCTGTTACGGTGGACTTGAGAAAATCACGAAAGGAAACGTTACGTTAATGAAATAACCCATGAAAAAAATCATCACCCCGAAATCAGAAAAGTTCTTAGAACTATACCTCAACAACGCGAGTCCAACCGGATTTGAATCGCCCGGACAGAAATTATGGATGGATTATATGCGGCCCTATGCCGACGAATTCATCGTGGATAATTACGGTTCCGTGGCGGCTATCATTAACCCGGGAATGCCCTACAAGGTTGTCATCGAAGCCCATGCCGACGAGATTTCTTGGTTCGTTCATTACATTACCAGCGATGGATTTATTTATCTTCGAAGAAACGGCGGTTCCGATCACATGATTGCCCCGTCGAAACGTGTAAATATCCATACCGATAAAGGAATCGTTCGAGCGGTTTTCGGTTGGCCTGCAATCCATATGCGTCATACTAAGGACGAGGCACCCAGCATGAAAAACATCTTTTTGGATTGCGGATGTTCGACCAAAGAAGAAGTGGAAAAACTTGGGGTACATGTTGGGTGTGTTGCCACCTTTGAAGACGAATTCATGGTCCTCAATAAAAACCGTTATGTGGGAAGGGCTTTGGATAACCGAGTAGGGGGCTTCATGATTGCGGAAGTAGCGCGAATGCTCAAGGAAAAAAAGGTGAGCCTTCCCTTTAGTTTGTATGTTGTGAATGCCGTACAAGAGGAAATAGGCTTGCGCGGCGCAGAAATGATTGCCCATCGAATCAAGCCGGATGTTGCCCTCATTACCGATGTTTGCCATGACACTGGAACTCCCATGGTCAGCAAAATTGAAAACGGAGACCAAAAGTCGGGCGAGGGCCCTGTATTAACCTACGGTCCCGCAGTGCAAAACAATTTCTTGCGACAGATCATCAAAGTAGCCGAGAAAAACAAGATTCCGTTTCAACGGGCTGCCGTTTCACGCTCTACCGGAACCGATACCGATGCGTTTGCATACTCCAATGAAGGTGTAACCAGTGCGCTGATTTCGTTGCCCTTGCGGTACATGCATACCACGGTGGAAATGGTACGAAAAGAAGACGTAGAGTCCTGCATTGCGTTGATTTTCGAAACCGTTAAATCCATTAAAGCTGGACAAGATTTTCGCTATTTGAAGTAGGCAAGAAAAAAGTTCGATTTTTTCTATTTTTTCATTATTTTAAGTTAACTTTGAGTTAAACTTAACTTTATGAAAACACGTTTATTCTTGGCAGCTTTATGCCTTTTTACCTTAGGGTCATCTTTTTCGCAAGCCATTAATGAGGGCTTTGCCAACGTAGCAGGTCTAACGGCCGCGGGTTGGAATCAGCAAAACCTGAGCACGCCAATTGGAAGCAATCCGAATTGGGTCCAAGGAAGTTCTGCAGTTTTTCCTGAGAATTCGGCTCCGGTGGACTCCTACATTGCTTCAAATTTTAATGCAGTTGCTGGCGCAGCTACGATTAGCAATTGGTTAATCACACCAACGCTCAACTTAAGTAACGGCGATGTTATTTCTTTTTACACCCGATCAACAGGTGGAATTTATCCCGACAACCTGCAAGTTCGTATGAGTACCAATGGTTCGAGTACCAACGTTGGAGCGACCAACACTTCCGTGGGGGATTTTTCGAATTTGTTGCTTGAAGTAAATCCTGCCTTAACGGCTGCGGGTTATCCTTCCACTTGGACACAATACACCATTACCGTTTCGGGTTTGGCGGCACCAACTTCAGGTCGAATCGCTTTTCGCTATTACGTTCCAAACGGGGGGCCGAACGGTAATAATTCCGATTTTATAGGAATCGATGATTTCGTGTATACGCCTGTCCAATCGTGTAACCTTACCGCTACGGCAAGTGTTAATAATGCCATGGGGGGCGGACCTAATGGAACGATTAACTTAACAGTAAATGGTGGAACTCCGCCATATTCATTTATGTGGAATAATGGAAGTACAACTCAAAATCAATCAATGCTTCCTTCAGGATGTTACACAGCGGTGGTTGTGGATGCTGCAGGTTGTCAAGCGACTACTACTGCATGTGTAACCAATCTAGCGGGACCAATACTGTATGCGAATTCAAATGTAGTAAACAGCTATCAAGTCGTGAACGGTGGTTTCACCCCTCAGTGGGTTTGTCAAAACGACACGCTCTACACCGATGGAGGAATCATGAAAATTTATTTAGAGTCAGGAGCCACGATGATCACTGGGGGAGGAATTGACACGGTGTATGCTAAAACCGGTGCCACGATTGTAATGAGCGGTGGAATTCACGTGATTTATCATGAACCTGGGGTCAACCTCGTGATGAATGGAGGCATTCCAACGCTGTTCCCCTGCCCAAGTTTAGTGTTCAATTACACGCAGGCACCTGCTAATGGTTGTGTTCCTGTTCCGGTATGTAACCTGAGTTCCAGTGCAACTGCCACCAACATCGATTGCAATGGATCCGCCTCTGGTTCTGCAACCGTCAATGTAGTTGGCGGGACGGCACCCTTAAGCTATGCATGGTCGAATGGCGCTTCCACGCAAACCGTCAGTAATTTGCCTGCCGGAACCTATACGGTTACCGTTACCGATGCCAATGGGTGTATAATTACAGAAAATTTAACGATAACTGAACCCGTTGCCCTTGTGGGTAACACCTCGGTTATAAGTCCGATTTTATGCGCTGGTGGTATGGCTATGGTTAATGTATCTGCAACTGGTGGAACCGCACCTTACACAGGTATTGGCTCTTTCTCCCTAAGTTCAGGACCACAAACATTTACGGTTATCGATGCTTTTGGTTGTACCGCCTCTACGACCGTTAACATTACGGAGCCCACTGCCGTTTCGGTAACTACTTCATCCACTGATGAAATGATGGGGATGGACGGTACCGCTACCGTTACCGTATCGGGTGGCACACCGAATTACACCTATTATTGGATGCCTGGAGGACAAACAACTGCCTCAATCAGCGGTCTAGCTGCAGGGACCTACACGGTGATGGTATTGGATGCCAACGGTTGCGGCGATACTTTGGAAGTGGTGGTCGGTTCTCAAGTTTCATTGGATGAAACAGGATTTGCCAATGCGGTGCTCTATCCCAATCCTACGAACGACAAAGTTTACCTTTCTTTTGAAAAAGCGAGCGTTAAAGAGGGAGTCATTGAGGTTTACTCCATGGATGGAAAAAGAATGTTAGTTCAAACGCTGAAGGATGCCTCGGAGCACGAACTTTCGCTGAAAGACTGGTCTCCTGGAATGTACCGCGTTTCGTTGAAAAGCGACGTGGGTAGTGCACAGTGGTCGGTAGTCAAGCAATAAATGAGTCTTCTATCAAGTAAAGGTCGGCGAACGCCGGCCTTTTTTATTGGATTAAACTGAAATAAAGAGGAAAACCGATCGTGATATTCACTGGAAAGGTAATGGCCAATGCCATGGGTAAAAACAACCCTGAATTTGCCTCTGGCGCGGATATTTTCATGGCGGCAGGAACAGCGATGTAGGAAGCACTGGCCGCAAGGACGGAAAAAATAAAGCGGTTGGCAGGATCAGAAGTTACTAATCCGCTCAATAAGGCTACGGCCATTCCATTTAACAGAGGAAAAATCATGGCAAACGCAATTGGAAACCACCCATACGAAAAGAAGGTTTTAAGTTTTTTACCGCTGGAAATCCCCATGTCCAAAAGAAAAATAGCGAGGAAGCCCTTAAAAAGTTCGTTGGTAAACGGTTTGATGCCTTCCGCTTGTTTTGCATCAGCCAAATAACCGATGAGCAAGCTGCCTAGGATGAGTACAACACTGCCGTTCGTTAAGGCATGTCGAACTACTTCTTTGGTATTGATTTTATTTTCGTTGGTTTTGTAAAATGAAAGCAGTATAAGCCCAACAATAATCGCAGGGGATTCCATTAAGGCCATTACGGCGACCATGTGACCGCTGGAGTTAAGTTTATGAAATTCAAGAAAAGTGATTGCCGTGACAAAGGTTACCGCGCTTACCGAACCATAGGCTGCAGCCGTCGCAGCAGCATCGGAAACGTTCAGTTTTATACGAAGTAAATAAAAGGCATAGACGGGAATAATGGCCGACATAAACAAACCAAATACCATACTCCACCCAATTTCAGCGGTAAATTGCTCGTGCGATAATTCCTGTCCTCCTTTGAACCCGATGGCGAACAACAAATACAAAGCAATGAATCTCGATGAATTTGCTGGGATTTCTAAATCGCTTTTTATGGCAACAGCAATGATTCCCAAGATGAAAAATAACAGGGCTGGATTGGTAAGGTTTTCGAGTAATAATTGAGCATTCATAGTTTAAGGATTGCAGTGATTACAGTGCATAGGATCCGCGGTTTTTACTTCGTGAGGATACCATATTTCTTCGTTGAAATGACATTTGGTGCAGGAGAGGAGGTGAATCATGATATTTTCGGTCGGTTGTGAGCATAAAGAGCAGGGAAGTCCTGGTTTTGAACCCGTAACCGAAAAGCCCGGTGTTTGGCATTTTGGGCATAAGGAATTAACCGTAATCGCTAGTTTTTGGGTTAGTATTTCCAAAGATTTCATGCGAGTTGGATTGCGCATGGCACGCATATCTGTTTCAACACTGCAATTTCCATATTCCTTGAGGTGTTGTTCAAAGGCGGTTTCCAGGTCTGCAAAATGGTTCAGATCCTTGGTGATTTTTAAGCCGTCATTGCTTGTGGATTTAAGCATTAAACCGTGTTCTGGAAATCCAATACCTTGGGCAAAGTCCTTCAGTTGCCGAAAATTGGAACAGTCAATTCCTCCAAAATTCGTTTCCGTTGTAAGGTGTCGAACCACCACAAAATGGTCCGCGGATCGATCCCATAGCACCATAATCTCATCGCCTGCAGGGGCAAAAAAGAACGAGGGATGGGGTCCAAACGATCCTTCGTTAGCTACGAACAATTCGCAGGTTGATCGTTCACTTGCCCTTCGACACTTTTCTTTCGCCGCATCCAAAGGGGATAAGGTCCTTTCAATTTCTCCCGAAAACGTTCCAAGTAAATCCGTATCCAATCCTTCAACCACCTCGCATTTTACCCCCAAACTTGCTTCTAGGATTGGAGCAATTACCCGTTCTTTGGCATGTTTCGTAGCGATGCACAAGCGCTTTCCTTCGTATAGTTTCCTATTTAACACCACTTAGATACGGTCTTTTTCGAACTGCAATCGTTTTCCTTTAACGGAGTCATTAAAACGACCTTCGTCATACACCAAGTTACCGTTTACCCATGTTTTGCAGATTTTACTTTTAAAGCTCCTGCCTTCAAAGGGCGACCAACCGCATTTATACAGAATGTTGGTATCGCTGTCGGACCAAGGGTTGTTCAAGTCAATGAGCACCAGGTCTGCGAAATATCCTTCGCGCAGGTAGCCTCGATCTACCATTCGGTACAATTCTGCCACGTTGTGGCTGGTTTTCGCCACAATTTCGGTTAGGCTCAAGTCCCCACGATGGTACCATTCCAGTAATGCTGGAAGGGCATGCTGCACCAAAGGACCACCGGACATGGATTTTTGGTAAGGTTGGAGTTTCTCGTTCAAGGTGTGTGGAGCGTGGTCTGTGGCTACAATATCCAAACGGTTTTCTTTGAGCGCTTGCACAAGTCCTATTCGATCATGAGCTGTCTTGACGGCAGGATTCCATTTGATCAAAGCTCCTTTCGTTGCGTATTCTTCATCGGAAAAAGTCAGGTGATGAACGCAAGCCTCCGCTGTGATACGCTTGTTGCGAAGGGGAAAGGTAGCTTCAAATAGGTGCGTTTCTTTTTCAGTAGATACATGGTAAACGTGCAAACGGTTTCCGTGGCGTTTTGCGATTTCAACGACCGTTTTGGTGGCGTCGAAACACACTTGTTCAGAACGAATAACGGGATGCAATTCAAACGGAATATTCTCCCCATAAATCGAGGTGTAATGCGCTAATTGGCGATGTATTTCCGGTTCATTTTCACAATGCAACGCCACCAGTGTCGAGCAACGTTGGAATAATTGGTCGAGAAAATCGGGGTGGTTGCATAAAATGCTTCCTTCCTGGTTAAAATACAGTCCATCGTCCGTGATGCCACAAACCCATTCGTTGTCAACTTTCAGCGCTTCTTCCAAATTGGAACGGCTGATGCCCATGAAGAACGAGTAATTTGCGAGAGAGGATTGCTGAGCGAGCCGGTATTTATCTTCTAATAAATCCAAACTTAAGGTATTTGGAAGCGTATTCGGCATGTCCATGAATCCGGTGATACCTCCCGCGACCGCTGCTCGCGACTCGGAAGCAATGCTCGCTTTGTGGGTGAGGCCAGGTTCTCGGAAATGGACTTGGTCATCGATCATTCCTGGGATAAGTAAACGACCATTTCCATCAACGACATAGTCGGCAGCAAGTTCGATGCTGCTTTCGATCCGTTCAATGCGTTCGTTCCGTAGGAAAACATCTCCTGTTCGGTCGATTCCTTCGTTGACGATTCGAACGTTTTTGATAAGGGTTGTGGCCATGATATTGGGAATTTGCCACGAAGTTAAGGGTTTATCTGATTCGTTAAACGGCTTATTGGGCTACAATTCGAAGTTCCACACGTCGGTTCCGTGTTCGATCTTCTTCGGTTGTTTCCGGTATAGGAATTATCGGGCGAGAGGAACCAAAACCTTGGTGACTTAGTCGGTTGGCCGATATACCATTATTTACTAAGTAATCGTACACGACCTTTGCGCGCATACCCGATAAATTGAGTTCGTCGTAGGAGGCACAACAAATGTGACCTTCAATGGCTAATTGCAATCTAGGATTTTCCATCATGGTTTGCATTAATTCTGTAAGCGTTGGGATGGATTCCGGAAGCAGAAGGTCTAGGCCGGGTTGAAAATTCAACTGGTTGATTTTAATGTTGTCGCCAACCTTGGCCGATTTGATTTTTTCAGAGAGCTTTTGCTGAAAATAGATGACCACTTTTCGGTCCAAGGGATTTCCACTAACAACTTCACCCTTTCCTACAGCTAAAGCCCCAGTAGACGCTTGAGGATTTAAGGAATCTAAAAGGTTCTTGACCGTTCGAGCCCGTCGCTGGGAAAGATCCAGGTTGTAAATAGCCACCCCCAAGGAATCGGTGGTTCCGACAATTCGGTCGATGGTAAATATGCTGGTATTAAGGGATTTTTTGATCCGGTTGACTTCATGTGTTGTCAACCGGTCGGAGTTGAGTTTAAAACGAACCACCAGCGAGTCCTGTGCAACGAGGCACCAAGGTATGATTAGGAAAAAAAAGAGAAATTTCATACGGTTTTAAACGAGGAGTAATTAAACGGTTACATCCAATCAATGAAGCAATAATTTTCCGGATCCCGTGGATCCTAAATTGTAAATGTTGTCGGGGTTTCCGTATAAATCAATGTTGCCTTCCCCTGAAATCTTGTAAAACAGGCTATCGAGGCAACGTAGTTGAATTTTACCCTTGGAGTCGTTCTCAATACGCCCAACGTTCGCCAAAAGCGCCCTTGCATCAACTTGCATGAGCGCATAATTCCAAAGCTTTAATTCTTGGCATTCACCTGTCAGTTTTAAAGATCCACCGCAAGGAAAGTTATTCCAGAAATAAAAGGTTTTACACTGAACATTGAGGTCGGCTTGGTTTAATTTACTTTTAAGTATTAAGCCTAATTCATTGCTGACAATGGGGGATTTACTTTCAATATAACACGTTTCATTAGCTACGATGCGTGAAATATGGCTGAAATGTACTTTTACATGGATTTTGTTGGTTTGGGGATACAACCAGCGCATGCGATTCTCATTGGATAAGGTGAGGGTATGTTGGTCAACGTTTGCTCGGATGTTATTTACGAAGTTAGGTTTTCCAATGATTTCGATTTTATTCAATGAATCTTGCAGGAGCTCAACGTTGAAAACGTCCGCCAACACTAGAGTGTCAAAATCTGAAGAAATGAAGTGTTCAACCGTTGACGTATTGTTTTTTTTACAAGCAAACAAACAGCACACGGTTAGAAGAACAATTGCCTTAATGAGTCTTTTCATCGTTTAAAGTAATAACCGAAACCAAGTTCTGGATAATCCAAGATATGCAAATGGGATTTCATGGTAATGTGAATTAGAAAGTTTGGGGTACAACGCCAGCGGATGATTCCTCGGTTGTACATTTTCGAGGGATGTAAACGGTTAGGAAGCCCGAAGTACCAACCTTCTTGCAAGATAAAACTGAAGTTTCCATAGGCGATTTCTTGGGATAAGTGCATTCCACTGCTGAAGTTGTCCCTGCTTCGGAAGGTGGTGTTGGGTTTCACGCTGAGCTCAGTTTTCGTGGAGGCATCGTAAAATAAATCAAGTCCTCCTCCGAAAAAGAGCTTTGAAAACGCTCGGTATGTATACTCTGCGCTCAAGGATGAGGTAAAGTATAAGGTGCTTTGCAGTGCACGAGTATGCTTGCCACCAGCCGCATAGATGAACGCAAATTCATGGGTAGGGCGAAATTTGGGTATTTCTGAATGGATAAAATGTTCCTGTTTACCAATGCTTTTCGCAATACCGGCGTGTACATAGAGCATGTTTAATCCTAAATTAGGTTCCGCCATGTTGGCATTGGAAAAATGGCTGAACCGCAAACCTGTTTCGGCTTGAAGATTGGGACTCAAAGGGATTTTATATCCTAGCTGGTAATCGAAATGCATATTGAGATGAGAACCTACTGAAATGTTAGTCGGGTTGGATTCGATATCAAAACGTCGGTTGGTATACCCTAAGCCGAAGCCAAATTGATGGAAAAATGCTCCGTTTTTCCCTCGGTAGAAATAGGTGCGAAAGAAGGGATATAAGGCGAGTTCATGTCCGAATACTTTGCGGTTTCCGAGCGAGCTAAAAAAAAGGGTAAAACCGTATTCAGGGTATCGATAGAGCTGTTCGGTTATGTTCTTTCCAATGGTTCGCTTGATCCATGTCACTTCTGCTGATTTTAAGGTCGATTGAGATAGATACGCAATGTTACTGTATTCCGGAATGAGCCAACCTTGGTTCCATTTGACCATGAGGTAGGAATTAGTGTTCCAAGAACTTTGGTTGTAGGCCAAGGACCACCAAAGTAAAAAAACTAAGACAAGGTTCGGTTTCAAAGGTTATTCGTTTTCCGATTGATGCCTATTGCGTTCTTCCTCAAATTTCGCCTTCATGGTTGGGTTGTTGTAGGTTAACTTTTTGATGGTAAGATCTTGTGCCTTATCATTGGCTAAGCGCAATTGGTTTGCTGAGGTCAATAGTTCCGATTTTACTTTATTCATTTTCGCGATAGAAGCATCAATTTCTTTTATGGCTTGCTCAAAATGGGCAGAGGCTGAAAGATAATTTTTCGAAAATCCTTCTTGGAAATTAGTCAACCTTTCTTCGAACCCAGTAATGTCCACGTTTTGATTGCGTACCTTGGCTAGTTCTTGTTTGTACGACAAAGAATTTAAGGCGGCATTGCGCAAAAGGGTAATGATTGGGATAAAAAATTGAGGACGGATCACATACATTTTGTCGTAACGGTAGGAAACGTCCACAATTCCCGCGTTGTATAAATCGCTGTCAGCTTCGAGCATGGAAACCAATACGGCATACTCGCACTTTTTTTCACGTCGGTCTTTGTCCAATTCCTTGAAAAACTCTTCGTTTTTCTTTTTGCTCGTGGTTCCTTCGCTTTCGTTTTTCATTTCAAACATAATCGAAAGAATCTCAACTTTGTTTTCGTCGTATTCTCGGTAGATATAATCCCCTTTACTTCCCGAAGAAGCATTGTTGTCTTTCGAGAATTCAGCTTTAGGAAAAGCTGCAGATCGAATTTTATTGAATTCGTTTTCACAGTGCAATTCAAGGCTTTCTCCTACCATCTTTGTGGAAAGTTTCATTTTCATGTCCTTAACCTGCTTGATTTCTTCTTCCTTGTATTGTATTATGCCAAGAAGCCGTGTTTCTTCTGCTTGCATTTGTTGGCGCAAGGTGGACTCGAGGTTTTGTTTTTCTAAATCCTTTGTCGTCAAGGTGTTCTTTAACGCATCGCGTTCTTTTTCCAATTGGCTTATGGCTTGGGTAACCGCTAATGATTTTTCTGTTTCTGCAGCTTGTAATTTAGCTTGAAGTTCTACAAGTTGTTTTTCCTTTTCAAGCAAGGATTCCCTGACCTTATTTTCAATTTCTACTTTTAACACAGCATTTTCCTGTTCTTTTTGAGATAATTGTGCTTCGTATTGATTTTTTAATTCAGCATTTGCCAAAGCCAAGGCTGCTTTTTTTTCGTTTTCGGCAGCGTCAAGCCTCTCCTTAAGGTCTTGTTCAAACTCGTTGTTGCGTACTTGTTTAACGATTTCGGCAAAACCTGCTTGATCTAGGTTAAAAACAGATTGGCACTTAGGACAAACAATGTCTTTCATGGTTGAGGGTTTTAAAAGGTTCGGCAAAGTATACGAGTAATACTCCTTAATCTAACAAAGTAGAATGATTGTTACTTTTTTTCCATCAAAAACCACGTGATGTCGTCTTGCGGAAAAGAGGTGTCACGTTTGTATGCGAATCCGTAATCCACTAAGCGTAAGTCTGAGTAGGTATCGAGCATTTCACCAGCAAAGTCGCGTTTGAAAAGTCGATCGCTGTGTCCACGATAAGGTATGCTTACCGGAGAAGGGTTATAGTATTCACAAACCAGGATGTATTTACGGCTCGCATTGTACAATTTCTCATATACCAAGGGTAGCATTTCCGGATGGATGTGAATCAGTACGCCTTTGATTAAGGCCACGTCAACGGTTTTTGTTACGGGGTATTCAAAAATAGACCCATTAAATACGTTATTAGCGCCAAGAAATTCAGAAAGCTGGGAGGCTGCTGTTTCGTTTAGTTCGATTCCACTTGCCTCAATATTCGGAAACAGGAGTTTTATTGCCCTCAAATTCATACCAATATTCGCACCGAATTCTAAAATGGAGGAAGGTTTTCCTGCTTGTTTTAAAGCCCTAGAAAAGAAATTTAAGTTGGCTGCTAGGTATTCTTGGCTCTTATTTCGCTCAATGTACTCGTCCCCAAAGGTGCCTGCCCAAAAGGCTTCTTGTTCTGTGCTGTACTGCATGGGTTATTCTTCTTTTCGTGCCACTTTAAACAAGCGCGGGTCATATCCAATTTCATCCACCAGCGTCATGATAAGTTCATCCGACAAGGGTGCGTCTTTTGAAGTGCTAAAGTGCACCGCTAGTTGTTCGTCCTTGTAAATGCCTTCTGCTCCCTTTTTGGTTAATAAATCCATGAATTTTGGCGACAGAAAGGGACACATTAAGGCGTGTGCCTCAGCAGTAACGGTATATTGAATTTTCGTTTGGGCTACAGCTCCAAATCCAAAGAACATCAAAAGGGTAAAAGTTAAAATTCTCATAGGGTTTTGCATTATCGAATGATCGTTATGTGGCCATGACGAATCGTCATTCCACTTTCAATTTTGTAAAAATAAACACCTGCAGTTAATTCCTTAGCAGACAAATCTATCCCCGTGAAAGGGGTATCATTTCTCGAAAAACGGTAGACTAAATTTCCCCAACGGTTGTAGATTGACATCGTGTATTCTAAGCATTCGTCCAGAATCATGTCCATTTCTAAAGCGTCATTTACCCCGTCACCGTCCGCGGTAAGCACGTTGGGAATGATTTGTTCCTCCAAGGTTTCTTCCGGAATTAAATCAATGTTTTGGGTAACGGAATACACGCAAGGATAGTCGTTGGTCACAATGAACGTCACAGGAAATGTTCCTGATCCATAAAATGGATGGGGGTATACCAAGGAGTCATCGCCAAAGTTTTGGTTATTGATGGACCAAGTAATGTCAAGAATGTTTTCATTGGCAGGAAATTGCCCAGTCAACGTAGCAATGTAGTCGCAAAGCTGAACGTAGGTAAAGGATGGGACAGGGTTCGTTGGCACTTCAAGCGTTTGGGTTATGGTGTCAAGGCATTGACCTATCTGCGACGTAACAATTAAGGTCATTGAACCGGGGCCGGGTTGGTTGTAATTGTACGAAATGGTCGCGTTTTGACCGGCAAGTGGTGCACCATTGACCAGCCATTGATACGATAGTTGGTCGTTAAACATCGGAATAACACTACTCGTGCTGGTAAAATCAACAGTGGTAGAGTAGCAATCCACGACATAGGTAAAATTCGCGTCAGGAATAGGATGTGCTTGTACCGCTAAAGTATCGATGTTAATGCAACCGTTGGTATCTATCACCTCCACGATGGCAGCATAGGTGCCAATGGCCGGTGGCGTATACGTTGCGTTGTTACCGGGATTTCCATTCCAACTGAAAGTTACGGGCGAATTTGAACTGGCGCTTAAGTTAACGCTGTTCCCAACACAAACTAAGGTATCGTTGCCCGCAAAAACATCGGGACGTCCAATCGTAAAAGAATCCAAGACCGCGCAGTACTCGGGAACATCATAGGTCGTATAGTAAAGGCCATTATCCAAGCCCGTGGGGATAAACACGCCGGTATTGGAAACATTGGTTCCGCTCCATGTGCCACCTGCCGGGTTTCCAGAAAAATTGACAGGACCCGAACTACTGCAGATTAAATCAGGTACGGTTGTTTGAGGATCAATGACATAAATGTTGCGAACCATCGTGTCAGCAGCCAAACCACAGGTAGAGTATAAGTAAATCGGATAAACACCGGGTTCAGAAAAGGAAACGACGGGATTGGTAGACCCTTCAAAATAAGAGGTATCAATGCTCCATTGCTGAAAGCATGTTAAACCGGTAACCGTGATATTGGTTAAATAAACGCTGTCGTTCACACAAACCGTTGAATCGGATAAACTAAAACTGGGAATACTGGTACAGGCTTGACAAACGTATTGATCATTAGGTATGAAATTGACCGGGTTGATTGCGGGAACATCGTGTACCATGTTAATGGGTTGATTCGTGCCTGCCGTGGTCGCTGTTAATGCAATGGGAACCTCCGTTAACTGTGGAGAATGCATTTGACACCCCACCATTCCTACACTGTCGGTTTTAATGAAAAGCGGGTCAAAACTTGCATCAACGTTACCAAAATAGGGAGAGGTGGTGAATGCTGATATGGAAAATCCATTGTCAGTATTGTATTTTACCCCAATTCCTTTGTCACGGTCTTGACCACCATAAGTTCTTGACCATTCCAAAGCACCGTTCGTAGCAATGGAAAACAACAAGATATCCTTTTCGCCTAAGGCCTCAAAAATGTTCGCAACCGGATTTGCTCCAGTACTGAACGAATTGGTATTTCCCAAGATCGCATAACCTCCAGGATGTAAGGTGATGTCACGCGATTGATCTCGAACTGCTCCTCCATACGCTTTACTCCAAACCACGGATCCATCGGTAAGGGAAAGCTTAGCAACTAAAATGTTCTCGCTGGCCATCCCCCCAAGGTAGGTGGGGGAGGTAACAATTACCGTATTGTCCGTAGTATCCACAACGCCCTTGCACGACCAAGTAGTATGATCTTGGTCAGACCAACCATTCCCGCCGTACGTTTTGTTCCAAATAAAATTACCGTTGGCATCCAACCTGGCCGCTGTAATGTCTTTCCCGATTCCAGCGCCAACACTCGACATCACGATATCTCCGTTCGAGAGTTCGTCGAGCCAAAGTCCCATGTCACCCATGCCATTGATTTGACGCGTCCAAATCGGAAGGCCGGTGTTGTCTGTGCGCATGAGGAAAAGAACGCCGCTGTTTCTTCCTAAAGCAATGATGTCGCCATTGGCTGCTTCAACCGAATACATCATCCATTCAAAATTATACCGGCGTATCCAAAGGACATTTCCGTTGGCATCTAATTTCATGTTGAAGGCGCGATATGTCGAAGGAGAACCTGAGTAGAGTCCAGAAACCAAGTACGTTCCATCGTTCATTTGAAAGATACTTTTGCCCCCTTCTTGTGCTCCTGTACCGTAAATTTTAAACCAATCGATGTTACCGCAAATGTCCAATTTGTAAACGTAAATGTCGCAGTCCCCGTTGGACCCATTTCCTTCATGCTGTCCTGTTGCAATAAACCCACCGTCATTGGTTACCTCCATTTGCAAGGCACCCTGCATGCCCGAAAGATTGTACTTACGGTAGAAAGTGTTGTTTTGGCTGAGGACGCCAAATTGGGAAAATAACAGCAGTGAGAAGAGGGTGAGGTAGCGCATGAGATCCGAACAATTTCTTACGAAATTACAAAATTTAAATCACTATGAACTTTTTCTAAGTTATTTTATTCGGGTAGGTCGCGCTTCAATAAAGATTCACGGTTGGCCAAGTTCAAGGCAAAGTCCAGTATGAAGTTCGTACGCTTGTGGTATACCTCCCAGTCAATTAACTCAATATCGTCAGTGGGTTCATGGTAATCTCCACCAAGCATTCCGTCGTAAAAGAACACCACAGGAACGCCTTTTTTCGCAAAATTATAATGATCACTGCGATAATAGATGCGGTTAGGGTCTTTTTTATGGTCGAATTTTTCATCCAACGTCAGCTGTTGTGTATTATCATTGAGCGCGTGTAAAATCCTTTGGGTTTCAGAGCTTAACCTGCTTTGACCTACGATGAAAACATAGTGGTTGGTATCCGTTGTTCTTCGGTCAGGGTCTATTCTTCCAATCATGTCAATGTTGATGTCACAGCTCACTTTTTCCAACGGTATAGTAGGGTGGTCTGAGAAATAACTGCTTCCCCAAAGGCCTTTTTCTTCTCCGCTGAAGGCTATAAATACCACAGTTCTCTGAGGACCTTTTCCGAGTTTTTTCAATCGCATAAGCGCTTCGGCCATGGCCAATAATGCCGACGTGCCGCTTCCGTCGTCGTCAGCGCCGTTATAAACAACACCGTTGTACATTCCCAAATGATCGTAATGCGCCGAAACAACAACGTATTCGTTCGGAAAAGTACTCCCTTCTATTTGCGCAACAATGTTGCAAGCCTTCTGGTTTTCTTCAGGTGTACGGTATTCTTGTCGGTATTTTTTTCCGTTACCCGGACTAAGCCCTAAGCGTTTAAATTCCGTTTCCAAATAAACGGCCGCTTTTTCAATGCCCGGGGTTCCTGTTTCACGTCCTTCCATTGCGTCGCTGGCGATAACCTTTAAGTGGCGTTGCAGGTCGCTAATGGCGACCGTATCGATGGATTTTTGGCCAAATGAAAGCGATATGGACAAAAAGAAGGTTAGGGAAAATGGAGTTTTCAATATATTAGGAAATTTATTCATTCGGATGTAAAGATATTTGGACATTAGGATTTAAAGATATTAAGATATTAGGATGTAAGGACATTAAGACATTAGGATATAAGGAAATAAAGATATTAAGACTGAAAGAGAATGTTGGTTACTGAGTATTAAGTACAAAGTACAATGTCTATGAGTGCTAAAATCCTTGAGTCCTTAAATCCTTAAGTCGTAGCCACATTTCTCGATTCGAACCTTTCAAGACTTAGGGTGTTTTTCAGGTATGAGATATCGGATACTATTCGTGGGTTTATTATTTTCTTTTGCGTTCAAAGCGCAGAACTTAGAGACCTTCCATCAGGAACGCAGCAAACTCGACAAAGCCTTGATGCTGACCTTAGGTTCTTGGGCAAGCGCTAATGCCGTCACAGGTGCAATCGGATGGACAACAGCCAAGAGTCCTGAAATGAAGTCGTTTCATCAGATGAACGTTATGTGGAATGCGGTGAACCTCGGGTTGGCGGTTCCGGGATATTTAAAAGCGCGCAACGCAAAGGCGGTCATGTCCTTGTCAGCCACTTTGAGCGAGCAGCAAAAAACGGAGCGGATTTTCTTGTTCAATTCGGGCTTGGATATTGCATATATCACCGCAGGATTTTTACTTCGCAGCATGGCACTAAACCAGCAAGCTAAAGCCGATCAACTCAACGGTTTTGGTAAAGGTCTCATCCTACAGGGTTCGTTTCTTTTTGCTTTCGATCTAACGGCCTTCGCCCTACACCATCGACATGGAAAGCAAGTGTTGAGATTGGTTGAGTCCAAACAGTAAGGTTTGCTTTCAACTTTTTACCGCACCCTCCGCTCCGCCTAGGCGGAGGTGGAGATACGTCCTTCGGACTACTCAGGCTGCTTACATGTTCCTCCGGTACTGACCGCCCACCTCAAACAAGGCTTCCGTAATTTGTCCCAAGGAGGCGTATTTACAGGCTTCCATCAGTTGCTCAAACATGTTGCGGTTGTTGATGGCGGCCTCTTGCACCTTACGGATCTGTTCTTGCGCAGTGGCTCCATGCGTGCGGTGCAATTGTTCCAACATGCTGATTTGGTAGACTTTCTCTTCTTCGGTAGCGCGAATTACTTCCTTGGGTAATACCGTTGGAGATCCTTTCGAACTTAAAAAGGTGTTCACCCCAATGATGGGGAATTCCCCGGTATGTTTTAGCGTCTCATAATATAGCGATTCCTCCTGAATTTTGGACCGCTGGTACATCGTTTCCATCGCCCCCAATACTCCACCGCGTTCGGTAATTCGATCAAATTCCACCAATACGGCCTCTTCCACCAAATCGGTTAACTCATCAATGATGAATGAACCTTGCAGCGGGTTCTCATTCTTGGCTAGCCCCAATTCACGGTTGATGATCAACTGTATTGCCATGGCCCTCCGGACCGATTCTTCCGTAGGTGTGGTAATCGCCTCATCGTAGGCATTCGTGTGCAGAGAATTGCAATTATCGTAGATAGCATATAACGCCTGCAAGGTCGTTCGAATGTCGTTGAAATCAATTTCCTGAGCGTGCAAGGAGCGTCCAGAGGTTTGGATGTGGTATTTCAACATCTGCGCTCGAGCATTCGCACCGTATTTTTTTGCCAAGGCCTTCGCCCAAATGCGCCGCGCGACCCGTCCAATGACCGCATACTCTGGGTCAATGCCGTTGGAAAAGAAAAACGAAAGGTTGGGTCCGAAGTCGTTGATGTCCATTCCTCGGCTCAAATAATACTCCACGTAGGTAAATCCGTTCGCTAAGGTGAATGCCAGCTGGGTAATCGGATTGGCTCCTGCCTCCGCAATATGATACCCGGAAATGGATACCGAATAAAAGTTTCGAACCGCGTGGTCGATGAAATACGATTGAACGTCCCCCATCAACCGAAGGGCAAATTCCGTGGAAAAAATGCAGGTGTTTTGCGCTTGATCCTCTTTTAAGATGTCCGCTTGCACCGTTCCGCGGACCTGCTTTAAGGTTTCCGCTTTGATCTGTGCATAAACATCTGCGGGCAAGACCTGGTCTCCAGTTACGCCAAGCAGCATGAGTCCTAATCCATCGTTTCCTTCGGGAAGTTCTCCTTGGTAGCGCGGTCGCTCCGTTCCTTTTTCGTGGTACATGGCGGCAATCTTTGCTTCCACTTCCTCGCTTAAGCCTTGTTCGCGTATGTACTTTTCGCAATTTTGATCAATGGCCGCATTCATGAAAAATCCCAAAAGCATGGGAGCTGGACCGTTTATGGTCATCGATACTGAGGTGGCCGGGTGGCTCAAATCGAAGCCTGAATACAGTTTTTTGGCATCGTCCAAACAACAGATTGATACCCCCGAATTTCCAATTTTACCGTAAATATCAGGACGAACAGCGGGGTCATTTCCGTAAAGGGTAACCGAGTCAAAGGCTGTGGATAGGCGTTTGGCAGGCATTCCTAAGCTTACATAGTGAAAGCGTTTGTTCGTTCGTTCAGGTCCTCCTTCACCGGCAAACATACGTGTTGGGTCTTCACCTTCCCGTTTGAAGGGAAACAATCCTGAGGTATAGGGGAATTCCCCCGGAAAATTTTCTTGCAACACCCATCGCAGTATATCGCCCCAGCTGCTGTACCTTGGAGCTGCTACCTTGGGAATCTGACTATGGGAGAGCGACTCTGTGTGGGTTTTGAGGCTCAATACCTTATCGCGTACCTTAAATTGATACTCCGGATTTTTGAAGGCTTGTTTTTTTGCATCCCAATTTTGCAGGATTTCCCAATTTTTTGGGTCAAAGTTGAGTTTTTCGTGTTCGAATGCCTCTTGTATTCCCTTAATTAAACGGTCTTTGTCGGCGATCGAACTTTTGGCTAAAGTTTGCATTGAACTGTGCAGTCCTTGCAATCGATTGGCGACTTCTACCTGCTTCTGGACCCATTGATCGTAAGCGCGGTTGTTTTCTGATATTTCCGAAAGATATCGGGTTCGGTCGGGTGGAATGACGAAAATTTTCTCTGACATTTCACGCGTTATTTCAAAGGTCGAAGCTAAAGAGGCTCCTGTTTTTTCGACCACCTTATCCATGATGACCTTGTACAAGGTGTTCATTCCTGGGTCGTTAAATTGCGAGGCGATGGTTCCGTAAACGGGCATTTCATCCACGTTCTTTTCCCATAAATTGTGGTTTCGTTGGTATTGTTTTCGAACATCGCGCAGTGCGTCCAGGGCTCCACGCTTGTCGAATTTATTCAAGGCTATCACATCCGCAAAGTCCAGCATGTCGATTTTCTCCAATTGCGTTGCAGCACCGTATTCCGGGGTCATTACGTACAAAGCGACATCGCTGTGGTCCAGGATTTCCGTATCCGATTGACCAATGCCCGAAGTTTCTAAGATGATTAAATCAAATCCCGCAACTTTCAAGATTGAAATGGCTTCCGCAACGTGCTTCGAAAGGGCAAGGTTGGATTGACGAGTTGCCAAAGATCGCATGTAAACTCGGTCGCTTTTAATGGAGTTCATTCGAATCCTGTCGCCCAATAATGCCCCACCTGTTTTGCGTTTGGAAGGGTCGACCGAAACTACAGCAAGGTGTTTTTCGGGAAAATCGATCAAAAACCTGCGCACCAATTCATCGACCAACGAAGATTTTCCTGCTCCCCCGGTTCCGGTAATTCCAAGTACCGGAGTGGTCAATTTTTCGGCTTTGGTTCGGATGGCGTTCAAGGCGGTTTCGTGCTCGGCAGCATAGTTTTCAGCTCCCGAAATAATACGTGCAATTTTCGGTACTTCGGAAACCGTTAATTGCGTGCATTGTTCCGGCAAACGTTCACCTACTGGAAAATCGCATTGTTGCACTAAGTCGTTGATCATGCCCTGTAGCCCCATCGCTCTGCCGTCGTCGGGGTGGTAGATGCGTGTAATTCCATAGGCTTGCAGTTCTTCGATTTCCGAGGGTAGAATGGTTCCACCACCGCCACCGAAAATTTTGATATGCGGTGCACCTTTGCTTTTCAAGAGGTCGTACATGTACTTGAAATACTCCATGTGTCCACCTTGATAAGAGGTCATGGCAATTGCCTGCGCATCTTCTTGAATGGCGCAATTGACAACTTCCTCCACCGAACGGTCGTGACCCAAATGGATGACCTCGCAACCGGTAGCTTGGATGATACGGCGCATGATGTTGATGGCTGCATCGTGTCCGTCGAACAAGGAGGCTGCAGTTACGATGCGAATTTTATGTTGAGGCAGGTATGGGCTTACGGGTTCCATGGTTAAATTTATGCCGTAAAATTAAGGAATTTTAGCCGTTCACAAGTGCTTCAAATTCGGCTTCTGTTGATGTTGTATAAGGATGAATGGCTTCAAGCATTTCCTGGATTCGGATTTTTTCAAAATAGGTTTTAGCTTGCACTTCATGCACCAAGGTTTTAGATCCAATGCATTGAATTTCAGTGAAATGTTCGAAGTTCGAGATTTTATAGTGGTTTTTGCCGCTGGTATGTTTCCGGTATTGAGGGAAAATCATGCTTGCTTTTGAATGAACTCAATGGCGATTTTATTGAAAGCTTCGGGTCGTTCCACATTCACTACATGACCGCAATCTTGGACAATTTCCAACTGCAGTTTCGGGTTGCCGTGTACAATGTCTCTGGCAGGTCCGACAAATAAGTGATCTTCGCTACCCATGATGTACAAGGCTTTGTCGTCTTTGTTTTCATGATGCAAATAAGATAGGTACTTGGTCAAACGACCTGTCAGTTTGAACCACCGTTTAAATTCTTGATTCATGAGTTTTTTAGCCTCACCAATAAAAATGTTCCTTGATTCTTGGTGATTTCTTTTCGGCATCATTATGTTGGCAAAAAGCTTATAAAGTGCCATGTAGGGTAAAATCGGTTGTAGGGCCCGCCCTAGGCGCAGAAAAAAACGTGATTTAATGTCAAGTTGCGTGATGGCGCCTGCGAAAATCATTGATTTCACCATTTTGGGATAGTTTACGGCTACTTGACGAATGACGATGCTGCCTAATGAAACACCGATAAAATGGGCTTTTTGAATTTTTAAATAGTCAATAACTTCGGCAACTTCTCGAGCAATGAGTTCAAATGAATATTTCCGATGCGAGGGTAGATCTTTCGATTTTCCATGGCCTCTGAGGTCGATTAATACGACATTAAAGTGTTCGTGGAAAGCTTT
>JBJOJZ010000153.1:0-6879 GCA_046046325.1 Bacteroidota bacterium | reverse complement strand
TACCCAAACGAGTATGTGTCTATCCAAAAGATGTACAGCGAATAACCGGAAGAAGTGAAAAATATGCCAGGCGATTGCTCCATACGATCAGGCAAAACCTGAACAAGCAATCCTATCAATTTGTAACGATAGAAGAGTTCGCACAATACGTTGGAATAGACATTGAAACAGTCAAACAATTTATCATTGATTAGGAAATCCATAACCCTTCAAAACTCAACTAAATACGAACTAAAATGATACATTTTGAGCGTAAATGAATTAACTAAGTAATAAATGCATATATTTGTACCACAGAGTTCTTTCAAATTAGCGCAAAAAAGTTTAAAAGTTCGGTTACTAAATCGGTCACTTTTTGAAACTTAAAGAATATATAACTTATTGAATAACAGGCGTATTAAGGTGTAAAACGGAAATCCCGTCCAGACCGCGAAAGCGATGCCCTTCACACGAAAGTGTGGAGGGTTTTTTCGTTTTAGCGCATGGGAGTTTACTCCAACATGCGTTGAATGGAAAAACCTGAACGAGGCGAAGCCGAGGAAGGGCATCGCCTTCGCAAGGCCCACCCCTTGGGTCCACCGACTGGAAGGAGGTATTCCCGAAGACTTTTTATTGAGATTTTCGTTTTAGCGCATGGGAGTTTACTCCAACATGCGTTGAATGGAAAAACCTGAACGAGGCGAAGCCGAGGAAGGGCATCGCCTTCGCAAGGCCCACCCCTTGGGTCCACCGACCGGAAGGAGGTATTCCCCTACATTTGCCACTTACCCTTCGATTAATTCCCCGCTTGGAAGGGGGATTATGGGGGATGACTCTGACAAGTATCAGCTTAGGTAACGTAGCTCTATGGGGTGCTAAAATCAAAACAAGGGAGTGCCTTTGAATATGGTCAACCACTTCTATCCTCCCTCGATGGTGGAAGCGTAGCCTTCTTTCTCTGTCGCTGTGGAAAGTCTCATGGGTATTAACAAGAATTGCTCGCCTTGGTGCATGTTTGAGGGTCAAGCAAAGCAAACTGAAAACTGGGCCACTGTGAGGAAGCCTTCGCCGCGGCGAAGGATCGCCAACAGGATAAAGAAATCATGCAACGAATTGCGCACGGTATATATGTCAGGCGCAACATCAGTAAAATCCTAGGCCCCATTACTCCGTCTGCTGAAGAGGTTGCAGAGGCAATTATAAAAATAGATCGTATTAGAACTGTGCCAACTGGAAGTTATGCCTTAAACGCCCTAGGCTTGAGTACTCAGGTGCCCATGAACATCGAATAAATAACCGATGGTTTTTCTCGTGAAATCTATGTGAATAAAGAAAAATCAAGTTCAAAAAAACAACTCCAAAAATGCTGATGGCAACAAGACGAATAAGTAAACTAGTCATACAAACACTTTAAAAGTGTTAAAACCAATTTATACCATTGGCTGCTAGCGATAGCAAGGAAGTTTTTAAACCGAAGCAGATCAATTTTCACCCTGCGAAGCATTAGCGAAGCAGGAATTTACCCCTTCTGCTATCACGTTGGAAATCCAACGGGTTTATTCTGTAACTCCCCGTATCTTTGTAACATGCGTTCAAAACAACAGCTATCTTCCGTTCTTTCTAATATTGGATTTTTAGAACTAAATGCTTTACAGCAAGAAACGCTCAGTAAAAGCGAATCTGCGCGCAACCTAATGATTCTTTCACAAACGGGTACTGGAAAAACATTCGCCTTTTTATTGCCCTTATTTTTAAAACTCGATTCAAGCTCCAAAGAAATTCAGGCAGTAATTGTAGCGCCATCAAGAGAATTAGCCATACAAATTGAAGGTGTTTTTCGTTCCATGAAAACGAATTTTAAAGTATTGACTTGCTATGGCGGTCATTCCATCGCGGTAGAAAAGAAAAGCTTAAAAGAAGCTCCCGCCGTACTTATTGGTACCCCTGGAAGAATTTGCGACCACATTGCTCGAAATACCCTGGATTTATCACATGTGACGCAATTCGTTGTGGATGAATATGATAAAAGTTTGGAATTTGGTTTTGAAGATCAGATTAAATTCATTTATCAAGAATTGGGTGCCTTGGTTTTTACAACCTTGGTTTCAGCCACGGAACACAAAGAATTCCCTGATTATTTATCGTTTCGCAATCCTGAAATCGTAAATCATTTAGCCAATTCAGAAGATCCGGCGATTACTTTTTGGAATTATCCTGTTCGAAATAGCAATAAATTCGAAAAGCTTTTTGAGTTACTCTGTTCGTTCAATGGAGAATTAACGATGGTGTTTTGCAATTTCAGAGAAGCTACGGAATCGGTTCGTAATCATTTGCTCGACAAGGGTTACGATTCCATTATTTACCACGGAGGAATGGAACAAGACGAGCGAGAACGAGCGTTAATTCAGTTTCGAAATGGCAGCTTTCACACCTTGATTTGTACCGATTTAGGTTCACGCGGTTTGGACATTCCTGAAATTCAACACGTGGTTCATTTTCAGTTTCCACACAGCGAAGAAGCATTTATTCATCGAAACGGTCGTACGGCACGCATGAAATCGAATGGTTCTTCCTATTTATTGCTCAACAAAGACGAAAACACCCCTGATTATTTGGAAGTTCCAAGATCAGCATTCAACTTACCAAAAAACCTTCCCCATCCCGTTGAAAGTCCTTTTGTGACCTTGTATTTCAGTGGAGGAAAAAAAGACAAAATCAATAAAATCGACATCGTAGGGTTTTTAGGTCAAAAAGGAAATCTTTTAAAGGAAGATATTGGCTTAATTACGGTGCTCGATTTTGCGTCTTATGCTGCTGTGAAAAGGGACAAAGTAAAATCGCTGCTTGCAGCAATTCGCCACGAAAAAGTGAAAGGGAAAAAGTTGAAGATTGAACTCTCCAAATAATTTCGATTGTTTCATTATGCTAAAACCTATCCAAATTCACCCAAAAGGGGTTCGAAGCGTTCACGTTGCCAAAAATGATCTGTGCTCATTTTATAAAGTCGAAAAGTTGTTTTGGGTAAATTCAAAAGACCTAGAAAACAAAAAATCCGTCAAAAAAGACGGTTCTTAGGTTCGTTGATTTTGTGTGATTTTATTGGGTTATCTTATCCCCTATTGAACCACAATCTTACGGATTGTAATGGTATTGTTTTCTTCATTTTTGAGAAATTCAATTGGAATGCTTACCAACTTTCAACCGTAACAAATGTGGTGTTTTGGCCCATGACCAAATTCGATTTGCTTCGTCAAGACCTTTAGTTATTTTTTAAAGTGTTTCACTTTATTCTGTTTTCATTGACTTTAATGTCTCGAAATCAGCTTTTATATCGCTCATTGTAAAGGTTGTATATTTCAAAATTTGGCTTTCGCTTGCAAATAATTTAATTTTTTCAGAAGATTTGTCGGCGTGAATATTTCCCATACCTGAAACCGTTGTAGATAATTTATATAATCCATCTTCTTGGTTTTCTAAATTAGCTAGCTCAGAATAAAATGTAATTAAACCATCTAATCTTTGAAATATTACATAGCTATAGTAATCTTCCTTGATTGTTGGATACTTATATCCTGAAACAAAAGTATGTGTATAATAAGTAACCCCACTTGATTCAAATAACTCATATTTTAAGGTAAGTAATTCTAAATATTCCTTTTCTTTCTTTTCAACTTTTGTTTGAGCGTTACTTGTAGCAACTACTAATAGAAATAGAATTAATGATAAACTTTTCATTTTTTTGATTTTTCATTTATACAATTACTACCAGGGGGTTGTCCCCTCTACACAAAAATCTTCTCCCACATTGGCATCGAACCAAGTGTTATATTCAAAACAAAAGGTTTTTACATTATCTGAACACTTATTTTTTACAGATAGAGAATAACATGCATTACCTGCAGCATCAAATGTTATCTCATCGTTTACAATAGTTCCGCAAGTAGAGTTCTTACATAACTTTTCCTTATTGCAAGAAGTTAATACTGCACTGGCTACAACAAATGATAATATTACTTTTTTCATTTTTTTTGGTTTTAAATTGTTTTACTTTCTGCTTTTACTCCTCAGAAGAATTTTTTAATATCATCCAAATACATTCCTTGGTATCTTTTTGTTGCAAATATGACCACCATTAGTGACAATAAAGGTCAAATGAATTTTTACCCCAAATTCCCCCGACAACTCAGGTCAGGAGCTTGTGAAAAAAAAATAAATCAGGCCATTTTTGTTATCAAAATATGAATTTTGACAAGTTAATGCGGTTAAAGTTTTACTTTTAACCCTATGAGTGAATTTCGAGAATTAATGGATGCCTTGGTGCAGTTTAGGGATGCCCGCGATTGGGCGCAGTTTCATGATACCAAAAATTTAGCTGTTGCCCTTTCCATCGAAGCGGCAGAACTGAACGAACTGTTCCTATGGAAAGATACTGCGGCCTCTGAGGCGGTGGATCAAGAAAAAATCAAGGAAGAATTAGCAGATGTTTTTGCCTATGCCCTGCTCTTGGCTGAAAAACACAACCTAGATGTCAAGCAATTGGTGCTCGATAAAATCGCCAAAAACAATGAAAAATATCCGATAGATAAAGCTAAGGGAAGCGCGAAAAAATATAATGAACTATGATTGTATATCAAGAAAACAAATCAACCTTCATGGCTCATGTCCGTGAAAGTAAAATTGAGTACATCATTCATGACAATTTCAAGCGTAATTTAGGTAGAGATACCAATAAGAATGAAATTTTATCTTGGAAAAATTCGATGCAATATATGCGGAATGTACTGGACGACAATGCTATTCCAGGAGATGCTAAAATTAGCATAGAATGCCAAGTACCTAATACAAGTAAACGTATAGATTTCATTATCACTGGACAAACGGAAAACTATCAAAGCTGCGCAGTAATCGTTGAACTTAAACAATGGGAAACAGCTACCGCCACCGATTTAGATGGCGTGGTTAAAACGTACGTGGGCGGTGGAATGAGAGAAGTAAGCCATCCAAGTTATCAGGCATGGAGTTATGCGGCATTGCTAGAAGGATTTAACACGGCAATTGAAGAACAGGAAATTAATTTACAAGCCTGCGCTTTTTTACATAACTGTTCCGATCCAACCCCCTTAACTAGCGATTTCTACGCAGCACATTTACAAAAGGCCCCCTTGTTTGCCAAGAATGATGTTTTATTATTATCAGATTTCATCAAAAAACATGTCAAGTATGGTGATTCTCGCAACGTAATGTATCAGATTGAGAACGGAAAAATTCGACCGTCCAAAGGTTTGGCAGATGCGATAGCGAAAATGATTGAAGGTAATGATGAATTCGTGATGATTGATGAGCAAAAAGTAGTTTACGAGCGTATTTGGAATCTTGTCAATCAATCAAGCCCAAGCAGTAAACATGTTGTTATTGTGAAAGGCGGACCTGGAACTGGAAAATCGGTTGTGGCTATTCAACTCACTGCACGCCTCACAGCAATACAAAAACTAGTGCAATACGTTAGTAAAAACAGTGCGCCTCGAGATGTGTATGCGAGTCAACTCAGTGGCATTAGATCAAAATCCTGGGTTAATAATCTTTTCAAAGGCTCTGGGTCTTTCATCAATGCTGAACGTAATCAATACGATGCTTTAATAGTTGACGAAGCCCACCGCCTCAACGAAAAGAGCGGAATGTTCTCGAATCTTGGCGAAAACCAAATCAAGGAAATTATCAATGCGTCGCGTTGTTCGGTTTTCTTCTTGGATGAAGACCAGCGCGTTACCATGAAAGATATTGGTTCAGAAGCAGAAATCAGCAAGTGGGCCGCCAATGCACGTGCTACACTTCACCAACTTGAGCTCTCAAGTCAGTTTCGTTGTAATGGCAGTGACGGCTACATGGCATTCCTAGACAACATGCTAAGCATAAGAGAAACTGCCAACACCGATCTTTCTGACATCGCTTATGATTTTCAAGTTTGCCAAAGCCCGACAGAACTTTACGAGCGCATCCTAGAGAAAAACCAAGTACGTAACCGTGCCCGAATGGTCGCTGGCTACTGTTGGCCTTGGAACTCCAAAACAGACAAAGACGCCAATGATATTGTCTTCCCCGAGCACAACTTTGCCAAAAAATGGAACCTCACCCAAGACGGCATGCTTTGGATCATCAGCCCAGCATCAGTCGAGCAAATTGGCTGCATCCACACCTGCCAAGGCCTCGAAGTAGACTACGTTGGAGTAATCATGGGCCCCGACCTCGTTATCCGAAACGGACAATGGATTTGCCAACCAAAAGCCAGAGCATCTAGCGACAAAAGCATCCACGGACTCAAGTCTTTACTCAAAACAAACCCCAAACAAGGCAACCAAGTGGCAGAGTTGATTATCAAAAACACCTATCGTACGTTAATGACTAGAGGAATGAAAGGTTGTTTTGTCTGGAGCAGTGACTTGGAGACGCTGGAATGGCTTACACAAAAATTTAACATACTTAATTCGAATTTGAGTTAATCGGATAAATACTTAACACAAATGCCCATCCAACTCATCATCGTCCGTGGAGGAATGATTGAATTCGCTCGCACCGGAATATATCCGGAATATTTGCAATTCTACTTTCCCGAGGAAAACAAACGTTGGCGGGTGAAATTACAGCATGAAGTTCAATCCGGTTTTCTTCGCTCCAAGGGAGAAATCCAGTACGAATATCAATACATGAATAATTCCTGCAAAATCCGAAAGTGGGATAACCATTTCCCCAATGCGTTTGAGGAGATAGATTATGTGATGCAGAGGTTGGTGGATTGAGGGTGTCCCCTACTCGGGTTACTGGAATTATCGAATTATAGAATTTATTTTTTGATATAATTTAAGGGCGGCAATCATTGTATGGTTGGAATAAATTAACTTTAAT
>JBJOJZ010000099.1:0-6829 GCA_046046325.1 Bacteroidota bacterium | reverse complement strand
GTTCCACGGATTCTTGAAACTTCAAACAAACCAAGGGATCCAAAGGGTTTTCGAAGTCCGATGGTTCGATGGCCACAACGATGCCTGAATTTGCGTAAGGATTGTTACGTTTCGATGGCGACCATCCGTTGGTCACTACTTCACCGTTTCGAGTGGCACAGGGTGCAATGATGCCTCCCGGACACATGCAGAAAGAATAAACGCCTTTTCCATCCACTTGTTCCACCAAAGAATAGGAGGCAGGGGGGAGAAATTCATCGTTCAATCTGCCGTGGTATTGTAGTCGATCGATGAGCTCCTGAGCATGCTCCACACGTACCCCGAGTGCAAAGGGTTTGGGTAATAGCCGAATTCCTGCACGATGCAGCAAATAAAATACGTCCCTGGCGGAATGCCCCGTAGCAAGGATGACCTTCTTTACAGGAACTTCGTGGGTTTCATTGATTTCAAGGTGGGTTAGCTCTTTTCCCTTTTGTCGAAGTCCAGTTAATTTCGATTCAAAATGAACTTCACCACCTTTTGCGCGAATGAATTCACGTATATTCTCAATGATTTTTGGAAGTTTATTCGTTCCAATGTGCGGATGAGCATCGACTAAAATGTTCTCATCTGCCCCAAAATATACCAGCAATTCCAACACCATCTGCACTTCCCCTCGTTTCTTGGACCTCGTGTAGAGCTTTCCGTCGGAATAGGTACCGGCTCCCCCTTCACCAAAACAATAGTTTGATTCCTCGTTAATGGTTTGCAATCGGCTGATTTGGGCCAAGTCTCGTCGGCGTAATCGCACGTCTTTCCCTCGTTCAAAGATCACGGGCTTACGTCCATTCATGAGGGCGAACAAGGCAGCAAAAAGCCCTGCTGGTCCGGCTCCAATAATATGAATTTCAGGACATTGACTTACGTCATTAAAAGTGAAGGTTCTAATCCTTGAAGGCAATGGAGATTCGGAGCATTCGATGGTTGCATTGATTTTGATTTGACGTGATCGAGCATCGATGCTTCGTTTTTTCCAACGGTAATGAACGAATTGAGGTCCACATTCTGCCGTAATTTGCTCTTGAATAAAACCTTCATTGTGGGCTTCTTCTGGGGAACAAGCGAACGAAAACGTATGAATCATCCTTCAAATATAAAGGAAACTACCCATCCTCGGTTGTATAAGGTCCTGATTGGGGCAGCAATGTACGTGTTGTCTTTTACAAAAACATTTCCAAAGCCATGGGTGAACTTTAATTCTAACCCAAATTTGAAATACGGAGCAAAAAACTCAAGACCAGCACCAATTTGACCTTGCCAATCGGTTCGTTTAATCTTGATGAATGGGTCAATGTAATTTTGGGATGCTTTTTCTTGTGATTGTAAATCAATGGAATACTGTCCACCGACCAGGCAATAGGCGGCAAAATTATTAAGACGTCGAGTGCGAAACTGCAGCATCAACGGAAAATCCAAATTGGTTGAGTTGACCCGTTCGTCCTCCAATCGATAACCGAGTTTACTGGTATCTTCAAATCGGTATTTTATAGACCGTTCCTGAAAAGATATGGTGGGGATAAAACGCAGTCGAACCATTGGAGTTCCAATGCGCATAGTGGTTAGTATTCCGAGTTGTCCTCCGGGTTGTGCATCGTTTTCTACGGACAAGATGCTAAAATTCTCGTAATTATTTAATTCTGGGTATAAGGTAAAATCCGTAGTATTAAAACCAAGCATAAATCCAAAATGGAACAGCCGACGGTCAAAATTTTTATAACGCTCTTGTTTAAACTTTTGACTAAAAGCACTAAATGATATTAATAAAAGACTAAAAAAGAGGGTAAGGCGCATCGGGTGGACTAACGTAAAAAAACCGATTTAGTTGCATTATTTGACACCCGTGTACAGCGTTGCAATTCCTCCGCTTACGGTTTCCGCTTTCACGTTGTTGTAACCTAATGCCGTTAGGATGTCGGTGAATTCCGTGCCTTCTGGAAACACGCTGACACTTTCAGGCAAATAGGCATAGGCTTTTTCATCTTTAGCAATGTTCTTCCCAAAGAAAGGAATTACGTACTTGGAATAAATTGCAAATGTCTGTTTAACTGGAAACTTCTTAGGTTTAGAAAATTCAAGAATGACAATTTTTCCGCCTATTCTAGTTACCCGCAACATTTCGGACAACCCTTGTTTTAAGTTTTCAAAGTTGCGAACGCCAAAGGCAACGGTTACTGCATCGAACGTACCGTCTTCAAAAGGTAGGCTCTCTGAATCCCCATGTTGCATGTCAATGATGTGGTCGACTTTTCGCTCGTGCATTTTCCTTTTACCCACCTCCAACATTCCTTTAGAAATATCCATACCGATGATTTTCTTCGGTTTAAGCTTTAAAAGAGCAATCGCAAAATCTCCCGTTCCTGTAGCGATGTCGAGAATATTTTGGGGCTCGACACTTTTTAACGATCGAACCGCTTTTCTTCGCCAAATCTTATCAATTCCTAACGAAAGAAAGTGATTCATAAAGTCATAACGAGCTGCGATGTTGTCGAACATCGAGGTTACTTCTTCCTTTTTGGATTGTTCGGTATTGTAAGGCTTAACAACGGGTTTAGTCATGGAATTCTTTAAGTTTTAAGGCTTCTTCAAGAAGCTCCAATCGATTAACACTTACAACTCCGGAGTGTTCACATACCATTCCACCGGCGAGGTTAGCCAAGGCGGCAATTTGTTGGGGTGATAAACCTGAACACAAGGCTAGTGTAGCCACCGCAATTACGGTATCGCCTGCACCGCTCACGTCAGATATGTCTCTAAAATGTGCAGGGATAATGGCTTGGTTACTTCCTTCATCAACATAAACGCCAAATTCCGACAAGGTGATTAAGGAAATTTTGTGGTTCAATCGTTCCCTCAATTGTGAGGATGCAAAAGACAAAGAAGACAGCTCTCTAGGACTGATATCGCAACTTAGTCCGTCTTTGAGTTCCTTCAAATTAGGTTTAAACAAGTCGACGTTCTGATATGTAAAAAAATGATCTTTCTTAGGGTCAACGCAGGTAATTACTCCTTTGTCTTTTGCCAAATTTATACATCTGCCAATAACTGCTTCCGTAAGTACCCCTTTATTGTAATCTTCGAAAATGAGGGCATCAATCCCTTGGTTTATTAAAAGCTCAACTCGTTGTATGAGCTCTGCTTCGATTACTTTGTCTAGTGCCCCAATATCCTCTTGGTCTATCCTCAATAAATGCTGCGAACCCGATAAAACTCTTGTTTTAACGGTTGTTTTCCTTGAACTATCGTGCAATATCGAAGAACAATCAATGC
The DNA here is from genome assembly GCA_046046325.1 of Bacteroidota bacterium. Taxonomy (GTDB): domain Bacteria; phylum Bacteroidota; class Bacteroidia; order Flavobacteriales_D; family Crocinitomicaceae; genus UBA952. The sequence continues at coordinate 3,523 of JBJOJZ010000099.1, read as the reverse complement.
CTGCTTCGTGGAGCAATTCGATGAGTTTAACCCCGTGCACATCTTGCCCGACGACGGAACAGAGAAAAACTTCTGCACCAAGAGCCTTTAAATTAAGGGCTACATTCGCTGCCCCGCCTGCCCGTTGGTCTTCTTGGTTTAATAGCAATATCGGGACCGGCGCCTCAGGGCTCATGCGATGAACTTTTCCCATTACATAAGCATCCATCATAACGTCGCCTATAATGGCGATGCGCTTTTTGTTGAATCCCTCAAAAACTTCGTTTAACTTCATTTTTTGAGTTTTTCTAGGGCCACAGTTAGTCGTTCCATGGCCTTTTTCAATAGGTCTTCTGAAGTGGCATAACTGATTCGAATGCATTTTGGTGCGCCAAAGCCAGAGCCATCAACTAACGCAATGTTCGCCTCCTGGAGTAGGTACATGCATAAGTCTTCGCCATTTTCGATTTTAGTGTTTTGAAAGGTTGATCCAAAATAGAACGAAATATCTGGGAACAGATAAAAAGCCCCAGTAGGTTTGTTGACTTTAATGCCTGGTATTTTATGCAAATAACTCAGCACTAAATCCCTTCGTTTTTCAAACGTTTTCACCATTTCTTGGAGTATCTGTGGGTTTGCATCCATAGCCACCATGGCAGCGCGTTGTGTAATGGAATTGGTGCCTGAGGTAAATTGACCTTGAATTTTGTTGCAAGCATCGGCAATGGGTTTGCTAGCAGCGAGGTAACCCAAACGCCATCCTGTCATGGCCCAAGCTTTAGATGCTCCATTGACCGTGATAACTTGATCAAAAATGGCGCTAAATTGAGCCAAACTCTGATGAGCTCCTACAAAGTTGATGTGTTCATAAATCTCATCGGAGAGGGCTGCGATATGTGCATTGCGTTCTAGTACTTTAGCCAATGACTCCAATTCATGATAGCTGTAAACAGAGCCTGTTGGGTTACAAGGAGAGGAGAAAATGAACATTCTTGTGTTTGGTGTAATGGCCCGTTCAAACTGTTCACCGGAGATTTTAAAGTCGTCCTCCACACTGGCTTCTATCACAATTGGAATTCCACCAGCCATTTTAACGATCTCAATGTAAGAAACCCAATAGGGAGCGGGAATGATTACTTCGTCCCCAGGGTTAATAATGCTTAAAACAGCATTTGCGATGGATTGCTTTGCGCCGGTTGATACGACGATTTGATCCTTGGTGTATTTCAATCCATTATCGCGGAATAATTTATGGGCTATTTTCTCACGTAACTCATCGTATCCGGCAACCGGGGTATAGGTGGTGTAGTTTTCATCGATGGCTTTAATTGCGGCATCTTTGATGAATTGGGGGGTATTGAAATCGGGTTCGCCCAACGACAAGGAAATGATATCTTTTCCTTCGGAACGCAATGTTCTACTCAGCCTCGCCATGGCCAAAGTGGCTGATTCTTCCATGGCATTCAAACGATCAGATAATTGTATCATGCTGCAAAGTTAACAATTCTCCATTAAGGTCAGTCCAACAAGTCGGGGCGCCGCTCTTGTGTTCTTTTGTAGGCTTGTTCATCCCGCCAAGTATCTATGGCTCTAAAATCACCACTGATCAAAATATCGGGAACTTTATGGCCTTGAAATTCAATGGGTCTAGTATAAACGGGTGGAGCCAAAAGTCGATCTTGGAAACTGTCCGTTAGAGCAGAAGTCTCATCACCTAATACACCGGGAATAAGCCGAATAATAGAATCCACTAATACCGCAGCAGCAAGTTCTCCACCGGAAAGCACATATGACCCTATGGAAATTTCTCGTGTAATGTATAGGTTTCGAACCCTTTCATCCACTCCTTTGTAATGACCGCAAAGAATCATGATATTCTTCAATGTTGACATTTGATTACTTGTTGTTTGTTCCAAAACTTTGCCATCTGGAGTCATGTAAACAATTTCGTCGTATTCCCTTTCGCTTTTCAATTGGTTAATACAGGCAGCAATGGGTTCAATGCGTAATACCATTCCCGCACCACCACCGTATTGGTAGTCATCCACGTTACGGTGCTTGTCGGTTGAATAATCTCGAAGGTTATGCAAATGGATTTCGACCAAACCCTTATCTTGTGCACGCTTTAAAATAGAATCGGAAAAGGGGCCTTCAAAAAGCTTTGGGAGTACGGTAATAATATCAATGCGCATACTCAAAGGTAGGAAAACCCACGGAATTCAAAGACAAAACGTACCTTTACTGTGCCATGAAAAGTTTATTATTTGGAATATTGGTTTGCTTAGGTTTCAGTGTCTTGGGTCAATTACCATGGCTTGGAAATACCTCGCCTGATTATTACCGCCTTATTGAACATTTAAAATCCTTGGACCAAGCCAACGATCGAATGACGCTATATGATATGGGCCCCTCCGATGTTCCAGGTTTACCCATCTATCTCTGCGTTTTGAATCCAGCACAAGACTCGGCATCAACTTTTGAAAAAGCTCGTGAGGGCACTACGTTATTGTTCAACAATGCTATTCACCCGGGAGAGCCTGATGGCATCAATGCTTGTTTGATTTACACTGAAAATTACCTCAAACTAGACAGCATCAACCCTTTAGATCCTCTGGTGGCCTTTATTCCTGCCTATAACGTTGGGGGCATGTTAAATAGAAGTTCCACGAGCCGTGCAAATCAAAACGGCCCGGAAGAATACGGTTTTAGAGGAAATGCTCAAAATTTGGATTTAAACCGCGATTTTACAAAAATGGATAGTGAAAATGCGCATACTTTCGCCCGTATTTTTCACGCATTACAGCCAGATGTATTCGTAGATAACCATGTTTCCAACGGGGCGGATTATCAGTATACCTTAACCTATATTTCTTCCGTTAGAGAAAGAATAGCTCCTTCGCTGCGTAAATTAATTTACGGAACCTTATTACCCCAATTAACCCAAGATTTGAAAACCTCGAAATGGGATCTTTTTCCTTATGTGGAAACATTGAAAGATACTCCAGACTCAGGAATTTACCAGTTCAATGATTTGCCTAGGTATGCCATGGGTTATGCCGCTTTGTTCAATACCGTTTCGTTTACCGTTGAAACGCATATGCTCAAACCATTTCCAAATCGTGTAAGAGCTACACATGATTTTATGTTTTCATTGGTTCGTTGGTGCGTAAAAAACAAAAATGTCTTAGAAAAGGCGCGTGAAAATGCTCACGAATGGGAGGGAAGTCTGTCGCATTTTAAGTACAATTATATGCTCACTGATGATGCCGATTCGCTGATATTTAAAGGTTTTCAAGCCATATCGGATACGAATGATATAATAGGACTCGCTCATTTGAAATACGACCGGACTCAGCCTTTTCAAAAAACCATACCTTTCCTTAAGCATTATGTTTCAAAGGATTCTCTGTTACTTCCACGATTTTACATTATCCGAGGTCATGAAAAGCGCATTATTGAGCAATTAAAACTAAACGGCATTGTGATGAATGAATTACGAGAAGAACAAGAACTAAAGGTTAATGCGCAAGTCGTTCGTTCCTTT
>JBJOJZ010000083.1:0-27401 GCA_046046325.1 Bacteroidota bacterium | reverse complement strand
AAAGGAAGAGTAGCTTTCCTGGATTATTTCAATAAAAAAGCATCATCGAAATCCTTTAGTACGGACTTATTCGCATCCGCAGAGGTAGGGTGTTGCGTTACTCACCGCTGATGTTCCATATCCAGATCCTTGATATACCTCTTTGATTCTAAAATAGATTACTTGGCAATATGGGTGATCGTCTTTTGGATTACGAATCCACAGGGCACCGTCCCTGTACCGATGGTCTGGCGTTCCTATTGGAGTGTTGACGACTTGCCAATCACTGTGAAGTAACCCACTTTTCTTGATAACGACTTGTGGCTCCAATTGATCCGAAATCAGTTTTTCCAATACGCTGTTTTTGGACATAAAATCCTTGTCAGCAGGCTTGAATAGGTTGATTTTTGGGGCTACAATACTTTTGGCACTTTCCATTTTTTGAACCAGCTTGGTTCTCATCTGTTCTCCTATATTGGCTCCCGAGGTCCTGAAAAAACGTGCTTTCGAAGAATCAGAAACGATGCGAAAAGCCCACTCTCTAGAGAAATCATTTTTATAGAGGCCTTCTGAACCTCCTTGAAAATTCTTTGCCGATTTTATCAACTCGTCGATTTGAAATTCGTAAACCAAAATGGCCCGAGGATCGTTGGGTGAATTTTTCGAGTCTTTAGCTTCGATTACATTGCCTTGACTCAAGCCTATTAACGGAAACAACGCAATAAACAATGGTAACTTCATGATTTCTAGAATTGTACTTTCAAAAATAGAAAAAAAACTACTAGAATTTCCTGTTGTTAAGTGGGGTTATTTTCCGCGGGAACTTCCCGTTTTAATAACAGGGGCTTTTTTGGAAACGGCCGGTTTTGGGGTTTTGGGTTCTTTAACGGTTGTTACTTTTGCTTTTTTTACCGCATCAGCTTTAACTTTCTTTACTTGTTTTGTGCTTTCCGGTGTCGAATCTTCTGTTGCTTCAACGACGGACTCAGCCACCAATAAACCTTCTTTCAACAATAAATTATACCATTGAAATACTTTTCGTATGTCGGATAAATAAACGCGATCAACATCGTAGTTGGGAACCACCGTGGTAAAGTTTTGTCGTAGCTCCTTTTCATCGGCCTTGTGATTTATGGCTTCTTTTCCTTCCTGTTGTTCAAGTAGTTTCGAGAAAATATCGGTCAATTTTACGTCTTCATCGTTGGTGAAAATGCTAATATCCTCGACTGCGCTAATCTTTTCAGAAGCGAACGCTGGAAAACGCTTTTTATCAAGAATTGACTCAACGATAACGTTTGATTTTCCTTGCGATACGATTTTAAAAAGACCAGGTCTTCCTGAAATGGAAATAATTCCCTTAAGTTCCATACGAATTCTAATTTCCGCCAAAATTAACGATTTCTTCTTTACAGAGGTTATGTTTTCATTATTATTCGAAGCCTTGGGTTGTCTACCGCAATTAATTCAGTACCTTTGCGCAGAATTTAACACATTAGAATGACATTTGAAGCGTTGGGATTGCGTAGTGAGGTGCTGCAGTCAATTAAAGAAATGGGGTACGAAAGTCCGACCCCGATACAAGAACAAGCAATTCCCCATCTTTTACAAGAAGACAGTGATTTTGTAGGATTAGCACAAACTGGGACCGGTAAAACCGCGGCCTTTGGTTTACCCTTGCTTTCCAAAATAAGTATAGGTCGAAAATTACCGGAGGCAATCATTATTTGTCCTACCCGAGAACTTTGCCTTCAGATCACAAATGATTTAAAAATTTTCGGAAAGCATTTAAACGTGAGCGTTGTGCCTGTTTATGGTGGCGCCGACATCAAGAAGCAAATTACCGACATTAAAAAAGGAGTGGACGTCATTGTCGCTACTCCGGGAAGGTTGATGGATCTTATGAACCGAAAAGTCATTCATCTGAACGAAATTCGTTATGTGGTGCTTGATGAGGCCGATGAAATGTTGAACATGGGCTTCAAGGAAGATATCGATGACATTTTAAAGTATACACCAGTAGATAAAAACGTTTGGCTTTTTTCGGCTACCATGCCGAAGGAGGTAGCTTCCATAGCCTCTAACTATATGGATCAACCCTTGGAGGTTTCCATCGGTAATAAAAATCAAGGCAACGAGAACATCCTTCACACCTATTTCGTAGTGTATGAAAAGGACCGTTATCCAGCGCTCAAGCGCTTGATTGATTTTCATCCAGAAATTTACGGTTTGATTTTTTGTCGAACCAAGCATGAAACCGCGAATGTTGCTCAAAAGCTAAGCCGTGACGGATATAACGCCGAACCTTTACACGGAGATTTGTCCCAGTCCATGCGGGACATGGTTATGGAGCGTTTCAGAAACCGTGAGGTACAGTTGTTGGTCGCAACCGATGTTGCCGCACGAGGTATTGATGTGGATTCTATTTCCCACGTAATTCATTACAACCTTCCTGACGATATTGAAAATTACACCCATCGTAGTGGGCGAACAGCTCGGGCTGGAAAAAAAGGAGAATCGCTTTCCTTGCTTTCACAGAAGGAGGTTTTCAAAATTAAAGGCATTGAACGTCAAATGCGCACGGAATTCGTAAAAGGAACCATTCCTAACGCAGCAGAAATTTGCCAAATACAATTGAAAAAATTGGTTCAAAAGGTCACTTCAACTACGATTCGCGAAAAAGACATTGAGCCCTTTCTTCCCGAAATGTTTGAGCATTTTAAGGAACTGACTAAAGAAGAAGTAATTAAGCTTTTCATCTCGGCGGAATTCAACCGTTTCATTGAATATTATGAACGTGCGGGTGATTTGAACGCATCGGAGCGAGGTGACAAAGGGCAAACCCGTGAACGTGAAAAAGGAGAACGACGTCGCGACGAGAACAAAACCCGTTTCTTTATGAACCTTGGTAAGCGCGACGGGCTAAATGTTGGTGGATTACTTCGGACCTTGTGCGATGCTACCGGGCTTAAATCGGGTAATATTGGTCGCATCGATATTATGGCTTCGTACTCGTTCTTTGACACCGATAACGAACATGTTGACCGCGTACTTAAAAAAGTGAATGGAGCTCAATTTGAAGGCCATACCATTAGCGTTGAAGTTTCTGCAGCCGCGAAAAGCAGCGGTCCTGCGAAGAAATCCAACGGTTTTTCAAAAGAAAAACGTGGATTTGGCGGCGGTAGATCCGATAGAAAACCAGGTTCACAAGGAGGATTCAATAAACGAAGACGCGACTATTAAACAGCTTTTATGGAAATTAGAAACATTGCAATTATTGCCCACGTTGACCACGGCAAGACCACCCTGGTGGACAAAATTATCGAGGCAGGCTCCTTCATTAACGAACGTGAGCGTCCTACCGGTGAATTGATTCTCGACAACAACGATTTAGAGCGCGAACGCGGTATTACTATCGTTTCAAAAAACGTTTCGGTAACGTACAAAGGAACTAAAATCAACATCATTGATACCCCGGGTCACGCCGATTTTGGAGGGGAAGTTGAACGTGTTTTGAACATGGCAGATGGTGTTTGCTTATTGGTAGATGCTTTCGAAGGACCCATGCCACAAACGCGATTCGTTTTAGGTAAAGCACTTTCCATGGGAATTAAGCCCTTGTTGGTGATTAATAAGGTGGATAAAGAAAATTGTACCCCCGAAGAGGTGCATGAAAAAGTGTTTGATTTGATGTTCGAATTAGATGCCAATGAAGAGCAGCTGGATTTCCCGACGGTTTACGGTTCCGCTAAAAATGGCTGGATGTCCGACGATTGGAAAAAACCAACGGACAGCATTACGCCTTTGTTGGATACCATTTTATCGTATTTTAAGCCACGGCCTATTCCCGAAGGCAATACCCAGTTCCTCATAACCTCCTTGGATTATTCGACGTATGTAGGAAGAATCGCGATCGGTCGATTGAGCAGAGGGACTCTGCAAGAAAATCAAATCGTGCAATTAGCGAAACGCGATGGAACTCTTCAAAAGCATAAGATCAAGGAAATGTTTGTTTTCGAAGGGTTGGAGCGTAAGAAAGTGAGCGAGGTTACTCCTGGTGATATTTGTGCTGTAACAGGATTGGAAGGATTCGATATCGGTGATTCGGTTTGTGATGCCGAAAACCCAGAACCTTTGGCAACGATTAAGTTGGATGAACCGACCATGTCCATGCTTTTCACCATCAACGACTCACCGTTTTTCGGAAAAGAAGGGAAATTCGTTACTTCAAGACACATTCAAGAGCGCTTGACCAAAGAGTTGGAAAAAAACCTTGCGCTGCGCGTCATGGATACGGACAAAGCCGATCGATGGGTCGTACACGGAAGGGGAGTGCTTCACCTTTCTGTTTTAATTGAAACCATGCGCCGTGAGGGATATGAGCTTCAGGTGGGGCAGCCGCAAGTGATTTTTAAGGAAATCGAAGGACAGCGTCACGAACCCGTGGAAGAATTAACGATAGATTTACCCGAAGAGTTCGGAGGAACCGCCGTAGAGGCTGTGTCAAAGCGTAAAGGTGAGTTGACATCGATGGAGCCAAAAGGAAATCGTATGATTATTCAGTTCCTGATTCCTTCTCGTGGGATTATTGGTCTACGGAGTTATTTATTGACACAAACGGCTGGTGAGGCTATTGTAACCCATCGATTCTTGGAATACCAACCATTCAAAGGGGAAATTCCAGGCCGTCAAAATGGTTCGTTAATTTCCTTGGAACAAGGAACGGCTATTCCTTATTCGATCAATAACCTGCAAGAAAGAGGGCGTTTTTTCATCAATCCGAACGAAGACATTTACGAAGGTCAAGTCATAGGAGAGAATGCGAGGGCAGGGGATATGGTGGTTAACGTTACGAAAACCAAAAAGCTCACGAATATGAGGGCCTCTGGGTCCGACGACAAGGTTAAAATCATTCCAGCCAAAATCATGAGTTTGGAGGAAACCTTAGAATACATACAGCAAGATGAATTGGTGGAGATTACCCCCAAAAGCCTTAGAATCCGTAAAATTCATCTTAAAGAAGCTGACCGCAGAAGATTGTCGAGGGATTAATTGAACCGTATAGTTTTTATCGGGTTTACCCTTGAAATGATAAAACTCGGCACCATTAAAGCAAGAATACAAACGGTAAACGACCCGAAGTTTAGGGCTAAGAATGTTTGCCAAGTAAGTTCCATTGGCACTTCAGATAGATAATATACTTCTGGATTCAGCTTGAGTATTCCCGTGTATTTTTGTAGGAAGTAGATGGAAATTGCGAAAACATTTCCGTACAATAAACCGCGTCCAATTAGATAACCCGCTTGAATTAAAAAGATCCTTCTAAGGGAACGGTTACTCGCACCCATAGTCTTCATCAATCCAATGAAACTGGATCGAACAATGATTAAAATTAACAGTGCTGAACCCATATTAATAATGCCTATCAACAGCATGAGCGTAACAATGATTTGAACATTGATATCCAGAAATGCTAACCACTTAAATAAATCCTGTTCAAGATCAAAAATGCTGATAACTTTAACCAATTCTCCATGTTCCGTTGGAATAAGCTCGGTTTTTCTTCTCAAGGCATTCATGGTGTTTTCCACTTCGTACCAGTCTTTGGTCTGAATTTCATATCCACTTAAATAGCGGTATGAAGTTCCTTTTCCGGGTAGACTTTGAACATAGAATAAACGCTCTCTGGTTGAAGAAATTGGAAGATGATAAAAGTAACGTGTTCCCGAGAGGTTGAGACTCTCCTTAAAAAACTCAATGTTTCCAGTATTTTTTTCACGTAACCGCTTTATCTGAATGGAATGTTCGTCGATTTTTGTTAGCCCCCCCGAATCATCACGATATACCGTTACTTGAATGTTTGTGTCTTGGGTGAACGGAGAAATAAGCTGCCCTCGGAACCCTCCTGGTCCTTTTCCCCAATCAAATAGTAGCTTTTCACTATTCCCTTGAAGGTTTAATATAACCGGGATTCCACCGCTCACCAATGAATCTCCTAATTCCAACTGTCCGGATATCCCCCAATCGTTGAGCTTTTGAATTACCCGAATATCACATAAAGCCAATTTGGTGTCGTAGTCCTCGAACCCTGTCGAATAAATACCTATCAATTTGAAATTGCGCATAACCGGAGCATTTTTCACAAAAAGCGCGGATAATTCATCGTTCAATTTTAAATTCAATCGCTCACAAATCTTAGCGGAAAGTACTATTTCATCAGAGGGATTCTCGGAATCAAAGGCTGGAATTCGACCTTCTCGAAGATGTTCTAAAAGAAATGAACGGTTAAAATGTTGATCGATTCCTTTAAATACTAATCCAAAGACTTCTTGAGTGGAGTTTTTCGATTGCAGCATGCCTGGTTTATATGCTACTGGATTGTAACCTTGAACATCTGGATGGTTGCTCAGTATACTTTCAACGTTTGCTGACCTTTGTATGGGGTCCGATTCGTAAAAATCAGCATTGTTCTCGTTTTGAATGAATAAGGGAGCCGAAAAACCCGTTACTTTTCTGCGTATTTCGTTTTTGAATCCGGTAACAATGGAAAAAGTTAAGAGGTTAACAACAATGGAAAGTGAAATACTAATGACGGCAACACGGAGAATGGGACGCGAAACTTTTATACCTTGCGATCGATTTGGGAGAATGCGTTTTGCTATGAAAAATTCAAAGGCCAATGGTCGATTTCTTTTTGCACAAAAGTACATTAAATTGTGGCAGGCAGTTGTTTTCGTTTATGTTACCTGCATTTCTTTTTCGGTAAATAAACCGTTGGCTGGCAACGGTCCGATTATTCCCGGGGCTTACCGAATGGATAAGTACCTTGATTCCTTAATTGGTAAAAATGTTGCCGTAGTGGCAAACCCAACTTCGATGGTGAAACAATCCCATTTAGTGGATACGCTTTTGTCGAAAGGAGTTGTTGTAACCAAGATTTTTGCACCGGAGCATGGGTTTCGGGGCGATGGTGATGCGGGAGAGCATATCAATAGCGGTATTGATGAGAAAACTGGAATTTCGGTGGTCTCGCTTTACGGAAACCATAAAAAGCCGACTCCATCGGATTTAAAGGAGGTTAAAGCAGTAGTGTTTGATATTCAAGATGTTGGTGTGCGATTTTACACCTATTTATCCACCTTGCATTATGTTATGGAGGCTTGTGCGGAAAACAATCTGCCGTTAATTCTATTAGATCGTCCGAACCCAAATGGTCACTACGTGGATGGTCCCATTTTACAACCTGAATTTAAGTCCTTCATTGGTTTGCATCCGGTACCCATCGTTTATGGAATGACTATCGGGGAGTATGCAACCATGATCAACGGCGAAGGGTGGTTGAATGGCGGAATAAAGTGCAACCTTACCGTGGTTCCGATATTGAATTATTCGCACAAGTCTACTTATAGCCTCCCAGTTCCGCCTTCTCCTAATTTGAGGTCGGATTTAGCTATTGCATTATATCCAAGTTTATGCCTGTTTGAGGCGACAACAGTCAGTGTAGGAAGAGGGACAAGCCGACCCTTTGAAATGTACGGTCATCCTAGATTTCCTAAAGAAGGGTTTGAGTTTACACCGACCATGCAACCAGGATCTAAGTATCCTCCCCATTTAAATAAAGTATGTCCCGGTGTTGATTTAAGCTTAAGTACGAAGCCGCGAATGTATGAATTAAACCTTTTTTACCTGACGCACGCTCGGGATATTTTGGCGGATTCGGCGGTGTTCATCAATCAGAATTCTTTTTTCAATCGATTGGCTGGAACAGCCCAACTTAAGGAACAACTATATAAAGGGTGGGGGCCAAAAGAAATACGTACAAGTTGGGCTCCTGGATTAGAATCCTTTCAGAAAATTCGCGCCAAGTATTTAATTTACCGTTGAGTAAGTTCTTGTTGGCTTTTTTCCACCGCCAAAACCATGGATTCTTGAAATGCAATCAGTTGTTCATTTAATGAATCATTGCTTATTGCAAGCATTCGAAGCGCAAGAATACCCGCATTTTTAGCACCGTTTAATGCAACAGTAGCAACGGGAATCCCATTCGGCATTTGAAGGATACTCAAGATGCTGTCCCAACCGTCAATGGAATTACTGGATTTTATGGGGACACCTATTACAGGTAAGGTTGTCAAAGAGGCAACCATCCCGGGTAGGTGAGCTGCACCACCTGCTCCGGCGATAATGATTGAAATACCTTCTTCTTTTGCAGTTTTTGCAAAGTTGACCATTTTTTCTGGCGTCCGGTGGGCTGAAACAACTTCTTTCACCACTTCAACGCCAAAATCAACGATGATGTTCTCGGCCTGTTGCATGATGGGGTAGTCGCTTGAACTTCCCATGATTATGGCTATTTTAGGATTCATTGGTCGGGATATTTGGTGATTCGTTGGGGCTTGGCGCTTGGGTTTCTTTACCAGATATTGGATTTGATGCTACATGAGTTTCCTTCGGGGTGTTTTGAGAAACGGTTGTTTGAACTCGATCGTTTCCGTAATGGACGGTGTTCTCAATTCCCGAAAAGAGTTGATCCATAGGTTGGTTCAATGTTTCTTCTTCTTCTCGAAGGATCGCCTCTAATTTCAAATCTTTTTTAACGTCAACCCCTGCTTTTTTAATTTCTTCTTTGAGATCATCTGAGGCATTTCTGATGGTATATATGGCTCTACCAATGGTTTTGGCAATTCCGGGAATGCTCTTGGGGCCAAAAAAGATAAGTACAATTAAGAAAATGAGAACGACTTCACTACCTCCTACATCGTTGAATAATAAAAAAGGTAACGTCATAGAGCAAAGGTACTATTTTGATTGCATTTTCTCGACAATTTTCATCACCATAGTATCTGGAATAAATGGACCAAACACATTGATCAACAGGCTGAAGCTGAATTCGCTGATTTTTATGCGTTTACCTCGCATCATGGCTTGATATCCTTTCATAGCGGTAGTGTAAGCGTCCGCTCCATTGTCAAACATGGAGGAATCTCCCATGCCTGCGGCTACGTCAAATTCAGTTTTCACTGGCCCAGGGCAAAGCGCTGTAACAGTAATAGCGGTATTCCTTAATTCGTAAGAGGTAGCTTTGGTGAGGGAAACAACAAAAGCTTTAGTGGCAAAATAAGTAGCTTGTAATGGGCCAGGTATAAAACCAGCGGTACTTGCCGTATTTAAAATTCGACCTTCGTTCTGTTCTAGCATTGATGGTAAATAAGCATGCATTAACCGAGTAAGGGCTTGGACGTTTACATCAATCATTTGGGCATCACTATCCGCAGTACGATCGGCAAATTTTCCCCAACCGCCAAAACCTGCATTGTTGAAAAGGTAATTCACAAAAATCCCATCACGTTGGGTGCTTTCGATGACCTTGTTCACCCCTTCAACTTTGGACAAATCCGCTTCGATTACCCAAGTTTTAACACCGTAGGTTTGTTGTATTTCTTGAGCCAATTGCTCGAGCTTCTCCGCTCTCCGAGCGACCAATATCACATGGTTACCCTTGGAAGCATGAATTTTCGCCAATTCCCATCCAATTCCACTTGAAGCCCCTGTAATCAATCCCGCTTTTTCCATGTTTTTTTTACCGTGTTAAATGAATGAAATAGTACGAAGTCATCGTCTTTTGTAAATCGGTTAAAATGATGGTATATACGCCCTCCGATACATCGTTCCCGTTTTGGTCTTTTCCATCCCAATTATTCGCGTAAGATTCTGAGTAGTACACCACATTACCCCAACGGTTAAGAATGGTTAAGGAAGTTCCCGGTTTAAGCGATTGAATGAACAAGACATCGTTGACCATATCATCATTGGGACTGAAAACGTTCGGCACTTGGATTTGGTCGTATACCGTAACAAATGCACTCACTGTATCCGTACAACCCTCGTTGTTGGTGACGGTCAAGGTCACTTGAAAGGTTCCGGCGGTATAACTATAACTCCACGGCGACGGTTGATTTACTGTGATGCCTGCATTAATCCATTGTTCGGAGGTGTAATTCGACGACGTATTGGTAAAGGTGACCGAATCTCCGAGATTAGGAATAGCAGGGCTGTAGGTGAAGGACGCCACTGGATAATTGGGTGAACCAATGGTGTACAAGTTCGATGTATCGCTGCAACCGTTAGTATCGGTTACGGTCAGAATATAAGAGGTTCCAGCAGGTAAGTTCGAAATATTTAACGTGCTCAGGTTTCCGGGTTGCCAAGAATACGTGTAATTGTTCGTACCACCTGTAACACTCAGTCCCGTGATGGATCCGTTCACTAGACAGGTAGCATTGGTTACAAGCGCCTGGCTTTCGTCGATAATAACCGGGTTGTTTTGGTTAACCACAAAATTATACGAACTGGTGCAGCCGTTGACATCGGTTAGAGTAAGCTGGTACATTCCGGAAGTTAAATTGGAAATATCCGCGGTATTGCCCTGATTACTCCAACTGTAAGTTACGCCAGGGCTAGGACTCGTAATTCCTGTAATAGAACCTAAGGCACCGTTGCAAGCAATCGGATTGATTACCATCTGGGATGTATCGATACTTGGACCGCCAAATGATCCAACGACAATACCGGTTAAGCTGTCCAAGCAACCGTTGGCGTCAGTAACGTACAGCGTATAACTCCCGGGAGAAAGCCCTGATGGGTTAATATTAACGGATTGATTGGACCAAAGAAAGGAGTAGGGGGCGGTTCCACCGCTCAGTGCGATTCCATTGATAGCTCCGTTGTTTTGACCACAGAGTGCTGGTAGCACTTGCATGTTTGCAGAATCTATATTTAACGCAATATCACCCGGTACAGTCAACGGTCCGAGGGTATCTGTACATCCGTTTTGATCCATTGCCACGAGGGTGTAGGTGCCAGCGGTGACATTAGATAGGTTCATACTGGTACTGTTGCCCGGTGTCCACAAATACTGTAATCCCTGACCGCTCGTTGAAATGCCTGAAATACCACCGTTTGCTTGCCCACAAAAAGCGGTTGAATAGGTTACCGCAGTACCATCGATGCTCGGGCCCGCTATTTGAGGTACGTTGATGGGGAGGGTTGATGTAGTGCAACCGTTTCCATCGGTGACGGTAAGCGTATAGTTACCAACGGCAAGATTCGAGGCATTGACAGCATTTCCGCCGCCGTTGCTCCAACTGTAGGTTAAGCCATTTCCGTTCGCTGTAATTCCGTTAATAGAACCTAAGGTCCCGTTGCATAAAACAGGTGAAATAGATAGGTTGGTGGTGTCAAGAATCGGCCCACTGGTGCCGTTGATTTGGTAAGGACCAGAAGTAGTGGAACATCCAGCGGCATCGCTCACAGTAAGGGTATAGGTACCCGCGGTGGCATTGGTGAGGTTGAGGGAGTTCCCCCCGTTGTTGCTCCATGAATAGGAATACGGTTGGGCTCCGCCGTTAACGCTGAGTCCTGTGATGCTTCCTGGGTTTTGACACGTAGCATTGGTGATGATGGGATTGCCCGATACGGTAGGACTGCTTCCAATAACGACGGTAACCGCCTTTCGAAATGAACCTGGACAAAGTCCAATGTAGTAGGTAGTGGTGCTATTTAATACGGGCGTGGTAAAACTATTTCCAGTACCAATCACAGTAGTACCAAAAGGGGTTGAGTACCAAGTTAATGACCCTGCTGGTGGATTCCCGGTGGTTGATGCCGTGAGGGTGACGCTGCCATTACCACATATCGTATCATTTGCAGCAATTATGTCATAGGCAGAACTATTGGTGGTCGAAATTCCGGTATGCCCTCCAGTGGCTCCGTTTTGGGGAAAATTAGGAACATGGGTTGAATTCGTAGTTCCTGCAATTCCGCCGTTCACGTTGATGGTTGGATTTCCTGAAGTAATGGAAACATATCCACCACCGCCGCCACCGCCGGGTCCATCCGCTTCCATTTGAGGGTTTGGCGCAAATAACCCGATACTTAAAACTTGATTGCCCCCGTCTCCACCTTTGGCAGAAATACTTACCGTATTGGGAATGGGGTTCGAATTGGAAACATATACGGTTCCACCTCCTCCAGCTCCACCGGCACCGTCTATTCCGAATTTTTGAGTAGAGGCTTGAACAGCAGTTTGTCCGTTGGGATTCGCATTGATCCCATTGGCACCATTGGCTTCAATCGTTCCTGATCCAACGATAGAACCATATACTTTCACGAAAGCAATACCACCGCCTCGACCTCCGCCGCCACCTTGTCCATTGTTTTGGTCGCCAGCGCCACCACCACCTCCTGCGAAAATCCGCGTGTTGTCTTGGGCAAGAGGATGTCCTCCTAATCCGCCTTCTTTTCTTCGGTAATCACCACCCCAACTTGTATTGTTGGGTCCGACGGTGTTTTCGTTTTGGTTCACAGTCGCACCCGAATAACCACCTCGTCCACCTCCAGGGCTTACTGAACCGCCCATGCCTGCTGCTTCTAGGTTCCAATTAACGTTATAGGTAGGATTCGGTACGCCTTTTCCGGTGTAAGTGAGAGCTGTATTTCCAACATTACACCCACCACCACCACCAGCATTGTGGTTGTTTCCTCCGCCACCACCGTTGGCAGGTGCTGATTTGCAATACCTTGAATAAATGGCATCGTATTCGGTATAAAATCCAGCGATGCTTTCTCCTTTCTCGGCGCCTTGGGTGGCTACATGGGAAGCACAAAATCCAATATCATTGACATTTCCAGGAGGGCTACCAAGGGTTTGATCCTCGGTAACCCCACCGCGAAAACCTGAGCCAGAGGCAGAAATGCTGCCGTTGCTATTTAAGGTCAGCGTACCGTCGACCTCTACTGCAACTACGCCCCCTACCGTACCATTCCATGGTGTTGGAACAACCGAAGTATTTGAATTTACGGTTAAATTGACAAAACGAGGTACTCGAACCACTTGAACGCGGCCCGCGATTGTGTAGTTGTTGACCAAGGGACACATCAGACTGATGCTGTTCGCACCTGCTAAAGATCGTACCTCAGCTAATTCGAATTTTCCAGCGTTATTGTAATTCAGTATTTCTCCCCAAAGCTGAATTTGTTGGTTCCAATCGTTCAAGTGTCCTATGGGCGTAGTGTAAGGTCCCCAATATTGACCGTTCGAGGTTACGAATTCATTGGCTGCATAAGTATCTACATTCAAGGTGGCACCTTGCATTTGAACTATCAGAATGAGATCACCAGGGGTTAAAACACCGTTGAAAAAACCACCAACCATGCTGTTAGAAGCGACCGTAATAACGGATTGACCTGCATTGGCATTGGCCGTAAGCGAAGTGTAGCTATTCAAAGTTGCATTCAGGGTTGTTACGGTATGCGATCCGTTCTTTCCTCGTTGCGCGAATACAGTGGAACTAAAAAGGAAGAAAAAGGCGATCAAGGAGAAGGAAATTTTCATGAGGCAAAGACGCTTTTTAAGTAAGGTAAGTTGTATTATTCATGGGGAAATTTTTGTTCCAAATTCGAAATGCCATTTTCGCAGTAAAAGTACCCAATTTCTCGCTTACGCTCGAACAAAATTCGGCTTTTACTAATATCGGTTTCACGGTCAGGTCGATCATGATGTAAATGGTATTGTAAGGCTTTCCATCGCATGTTTTTGGCAGTCATTCCCGAACGTAATGCACGGAATTCTATATCCGTATCTTCTCCATAACCCGGTAAGGTATAATCCATATCAAATCCGTTTAAAGCGATTAAATCGCTTTTGCACCAACCCATATTACATCCGAGTAACTTAGGAACCTTTATGCTCGATATAATTGAGCTTGGGACATAGAAAGCTTCCTCAACTCGTTTGGTGCGGTTCCTCAACATACGAAAAAAACCAAGTTGCTGAAGTCCGAATTTACGAACTAGGTTTGAGGTTTTTGCGTCTAAGTCGATTCTCCTACCTGCGGTAAAAATTCCTTGGATAAGGTGTTTGCGATGTTCTTCAATGAACCGGTGATGCAACATGCAATCCCCATCTATGAAAACCAAATATTCATGGTCGGAGGCGAGTATGGCCTTATTGAGGATCCGGTTTTTGTTAAATCCTGTGTCCACTTGATCGATGTGGTATATATTTAGTTTCGTGGAATAGCTTGAAATTATGGGTTGGATTCCTTCGTCTATTGTATCATGGGCAACAATAATTTGCTGCGGAATAAGGGATTGCCTCGAAACGGATTCCAAAACGAGGGAAAGTGCCTCATAATCTTTGTAAACCGTTATTATCAAGCTAACTGACATCGCTTCAAAGTTAACCAATTAGCTTATAAGCTTATCCATTATTTTAGCAACTGCAGGACATATTTGGGTGTTTTTCTCCGTGATTTTCAATATTTGATGCATGTTCTTTCGATCGGTGTGCGGGTATTCTCGGCAGGCTAAGGGACGGTGCTCGTAAATACTGCATTTATTATCTGTTCCTAAAAAGCTACAGGGAGCTTTTTGAAGCACAAAGTCTTGGTCTTCGTCCAAGCGGAGATATTGCTCGATCAATGCAGCTTCTTTCATGCGTAAATGCTTGGCAATTCTTCGGATGTCTGCATCGCGAAAAATGGGTGAGGTGGTTTTGCAGCAATTGGCACACTCGAGGCAGTCTAGCGTTCGGAAGACATCATCATGCTCCTTGTGGAACCAAGCATCCAGTTGCTTGTTTTTCCTGTTTTTATGTAAAAAGGATTTAATTTCTTTTGACTGGGCTTTGCTTTTATCCAAGTAGGACCTTAGTACAGGGTTCATGCTTAGTCTTGAGATTTCAAGTATTTTGCGTCAAACCAAAAGGTCCCGAAGGGCAGAAGGGACATGAACCATCCAAGGATAAAAAATGCGAATTGTTTTCGCGCTCGGAGGCCGTAAATTAAAACCCAAATGCAGTAAGCGATAAAAAGGACTCCGTGGGCCATTCCAACGATTAAATTGGGCAAGCTGTATCCGAGTTTATATTTTAACGGGACGGTAATTCCAAGGCACAAGTAGGATATTCCTTCAAGAATTGCTAAGCGTTTTAAAATGATTTTATGGTTCATGTAAACTGATTTTTTTGGGTTTCTAATTGAAGGATGATATCGCGGTGTGCTGCAGCTTGAATAAAATCCAATTCCTTTGCTGCTTGCTGCATGCGTTTTTTCTGGTCTTTGATGGCTTTTTCCACATCCTTTAGGCTTTTAAATTCGCTTTTTGATTCTGCTGCTATAGCGATTGCTTCCGATTGCTTGTAGGCTTTTTCACGTTCCGAATTTTGAAGAATGCCTTCCTCGATGGATTTATTCAAAGGTTGCGGTACCAAACCGTGTTCCTCGTTGTATGCCATCTGAAGCGATCTTCTGCGTTCGGTTTCTCCCATGGTTAATCGCATCGAATCCGTGATTTTGTCCGCATACATGATGACCTTACCGTTTACATTTCGTGCAGCTCGACCAACGGTTTGAACAAGCGATTTGACATTTCTTAAAAACCCTTCTTTATCGGCATCGAGGATCACCACCAAAGATACTTCGGGTAAATCCAACCCTTCTCGGAGTAAGTTAACACCAACTAGTACGTCGAAATTCCCAAGCCTTAGTTCGCGAAGTATGGCTACACGGTCGAGGGTGTCGATATCGCTGTGGATGTATTGGCTTTTGATGCCCACTTTTTGTAAATACTTTTGGAGCTCCTCTGCCATACGTTTGGTGAGGGTTGTAATTAAGGTTCGTTCGTTCACCGCAATGCGTTGTTGGATTTCATCAATCAAGTTATCGATTTGATGGCGACTTGGACGTACTTCTATTACTGGATCCAACAAACCAGTGGGTCGAATGACCTGCTCTACTAGAATACCTTCAGAAAGGCTGATCTCCAATTCAGCTGGGGTGGCAGAAACAAAGATGCATTGATGGAGTAAACCCTCAAACTCTTCGTATTTTAACGGACGGTTATCCATTGCTGCCTGTAGCCTGAAGCCGTAGGTAACCAAGTTGGTTTTTCGAGCCTTGTCGCCTCCGTACATGCCTTTAATCTGCGGGAGCGTTACATGGCTTTCGTCCACTACCATTAAAAAATCGTCGGGAAAATAATCCAAAAGACAAAAGGGGCGCTCACCAGGATTACGGTTGTCAAAATAGCGCGAATAATTTTCTATACCGGAACAATAACCAAGTTCTCGTATCATTTCTAAATCGTATGAAACGCGTTCGTTGAGGCGGTTGGCTTCCTCTAATTTTCCAGCTTGCTTGAATGCTTCCACTTGCAGAACTAAATCGTCTTGAATTTGGTGAATGGCTTGCAGGGTGTTTTCAGGACTTGAAACGAAAAGATTGGCAGGGTAGAGGTTCAATGCATTAAAGCGCTCCAAGACTTCATTCGTGTAGGGATCAATGGCCTGCAATCCTTCAATTTCATCGCCAAAAAAAAGTACTCGAATAACATGGTCTGCGTAGGCGAGAAAAATATCCACGGTGTCACCGCTTACTCGAAACATTCCCCGTTCAAAGGTTTCATCGCTTCGCGTGTACAAGTTTTCGACCAATCGGTGAAGAAAGGCATTTCGAGGGGTAATCATTCCAACCTCCACGGGTAGGATACTCTTCTTGAATTCATGGGGATTCCCAATTCCGTAAATGCACGAAACCGAAGCAACTACGATGACATCTTTTCGCCCAGAGAGCAGGGCAGAGGTTGCAGCTAAACGAAGTTTTTCAATTTCTTGGTTAATCGAAAGGTCTTTCTCAATGTAGGTGTTCGTTACGGGTAAATAGGCTTCAGGTTGGTAATAGTCGTAATACGAAACGAAATATTCTACTGCGTTTTCTGGAAAAAACTGTTTGAATTCGTTGTAGAGTTGCGCTGCAAGGGTTTTGTTGTGGGAAAGAATGAGGGTGGGTTTTTGAATCTCTTGGATGACGTTTGCAACGGTAAAGGTTTTTCCACTTCCCGTAACGCCCATCAAGGTTTGGAAAGGAAAGCCTTCGTGAATTCCTTGCACCAATTGCTGTATGGCATCGGGTTGATCCCCGGTAGGTTGAAATGGAGCTGAAAGTTGGAAGGGCATAGGCAAAGGTAACGACAAACCCTATCGAATCATAATATTTTTTGGGCAAAAAAAAGGGGCGCAAGGCCCCTTTATCTGATGAAATGTTATTGTCTTATTCCTCTGTTGTATCGACAGAATCGGCCGTCGGTTCAGCAACGGATTCTTCTGGAGTTATAAGGGCTGAAAGTTCTACATAAACACTGGCGCGATCAACGCCATTAAAGTTCATGTTTTTTAAATCGATCGTTATCGTTTCTTCTGATCGTAAGGTAAGGATTAATTGCTTGCCATTGCTGTTAACCTCCTTAATGTCCTTTATGGCATAAGTCCCCGTACGGCTATTATCCTTATAGCTTACTGTGGTCTCGTCAATGCGTACAAAGTCGTTTCTATCTCGAACAATTTTAAACAAGGACCATGCGGTAGGTATTGCGGTAAACACCAATAAATAAAGCATGCCAAATAGTTGATCATTGCTTGAAAGCGATGGATCACCTAAAAGATTATAAAGGTAGAATCCTAGCAGACCGCTTACGATTATGGCTAAGAATTTCGGCCATTCTTTTGGGTTGTAGGTAATAACCGAACCATTTTGCTTGCGAGCCCTCGCCATAGATTCAAAAGTGGTTGATGCGATGACCGCTACAATTCCTGTCCAAATGATGTTCCAGAATCCAAATACACTCCATACTTTCCATAATAGGTAGAAATAAGCGACAACCAAAATGACGATAATCGCCATAAATAAAACTGCTAGTCCACGTAATCCATTTTTCATAATAATTGAGTTAAGTTTGATGCTACTCTGTTAAGGCTTTTCGCGTTCGCCGTTGGCAAATATAATAATTATGATTAATCGGGGAATTTTTCAAAAAAAAAGGGGCCTAAGCCCCTTTTGAGTCATTGAACAAGCGAATTACTTCTCTTTATCCATTTTTTCCTTTAAACCAGCAAGAGCATCCAAATCACCTAAGGTAGATTTTTCATTGCCTTTGTTGATGGCGCTTACCGCGTCATCTGTACTGCTCGTAGAAGATTTTTTACCTTTCACAGTTTTTGTAGCTGGTGTTGCGTCTTTTTCGCTTTCATGGCTCCGAGCATGTGAAAGAACGATTTTACGTGAGTCTTTATTAAATTCAATCACCACAAAATCAAGAACTTCATCTACATTTGCATTCGTTCCATCAGCTTTTTTCAAGTGTTTACTTGGGCAAATTCCTTCTACTCCGTAAGGAAGTGCAACAATTCCAGATTTATCCTTCATTTCGGTAATGGTACCTTGATGAATAGTTCCTTCAGCAAAAGTTCCTTCGAACACATCCCAAGGATTCTCTTCCAATTGCTTGTGCCCTAACGAAATTCTTCGGTTGTCTCGGTCGATTTCAAGAACGATTACGTCCATCATGTCACCCACCTTGCAGAACTCGGAAGGATGTTTGACCTTCTTTTGCCAAGATAAATCGGAAATATGAATCAATCCATCAACACCTTCTTCTAATTCAACAAATACGCCAAAGTTGGTGAAATTTCGAACCTTTGCATTATGTTTTGAATCAACCGGGTAACGGTCTTCAATGCCATTCCATGGATCTGGCATAAGTTGTTTGATACCAAGACTCATTTTACGCTCGTCGCGGTCTAAGGTCAAAATCACGGATTCCACCGTATCACCTACCTTTAAGAAATCCTGTGCACTTCTCAAGTGTTGAGACCAACTCATTTCAGAAACGTGAATTAAACCTTCAACTCCGGCAGCGATTTCAACAAACGCGCCGTAATCGGCAAGAACAACTACTTTACCAGAAACTTTGTCACCAACATTCAAGTTCGTGTCCAATGAATCCCATGGATGCGGTTGAAGTTGCTTCAATCCTAGGGCAATTCGTTTCTTGTCGTCGTCGAAATCTAAAATAACCACATTGATTTTGGAGTCCAATTCCAACAATTCTTCCGGATGGTTAACACGTCCCCAAGAAAGATCGGTGATATGAATTAGACCGTCAACGCCACCTAGGTCGATGAACACTCCATAAGTGGTAATATTCTTAACGATTCCTTCTAAAACTTGACCTTTCTCCAGACCGGAAATAATTTGTTTTTTCTGTTCTTCAATTTCCGCTTCAATCAATGCTTTGTGCGATACGACAACGTTTCGGAACTCTTCGTTGATTTTGACAACCTTAAATTCCATGTTTTTACCAACATAAATGTCGTAATCTCGAATAGGTTTTACATCAATTTGAGATCCTGGTAAGAAGGCTTCAATGCCAAATACATCGACGATAAGTCCACCCTTCGTACGACACTTTACAAAGCCGGTAATAACTTCTCCTGTTCGTAATACCTCATTTACGCGAATCCAAGCGCTGTGCATGCGCGCTGTCTTGTGTGAAACGATCAATTGACCGGTTTTGTCTTCTTGCGTTTCCACGTAAACATCAACCGTGTCACCTACTTTTAAGTCCGCATTGTAACGGAATTCATTCGCAGGAACTACACCTTCTGATTTGTATCCAATGTTAATGATTACTTCTTTTTTGGTAATGGATTCAACCACACCTTGAATCACCTCTTTTTCGTTGATTGAAGTTAAGGTTTTTTCATATTTGTCCGACATTTCGGAACGTTCAATTTGGGTGTATCCGTCCAAGGATAAGGCTTCCCAGTCGAAATCTGCGCTACCAAAGGATGCGATTTCTTTTTTAGTACTCTTTGCCATAGGCGTTTTTGTTTGTATTCCGAAGGTTCGCGCTTCGAAAGGGGTTATTATTTTTCCATGCAGTTCGAACCATGGATAATTTCAAGGGTGCAAAGGTAGTTAAATAATTGGAAAACCTTCAGGTAATTCTAATTATCGTTAGGATTTTTAGGAAAACGAGCGATGATTTTAAACTTGGCGCCTTGGGCATCCATGCAATCCTTCCATAAATCCGAGGTTTTTCGTTGGAAAATGTATTCCGTTGATAAATTACTCACGGCAATCCATGAATGATTTTCTATTTCTTTTTCCAATTGTCCATAATCCCATCCCGAGTAGCCTACAAAGAACCTTAGTTCACTTTCTGGAATAGGAGTATTTTGATGGTATTCGGTCAAAGCATCAAAATCGCCGCTAAAAAATATCCCATTACCGCAGGGAAAAGAATGGGGAATTTTGTGCCCGATTCGATGAAGAAAAAACAACTGGTTTTTAGCAACTGGACCTCCGACATACAAGGGATAATTAGAGAATGCAGAGGGGTCTAAAACATCACCAAGGCTTAAGTTTAAGGGGTTGTTTAGTACAAAGCCGAAAACCGAATCTTCATCGTGTTGACAAAGATAAACGACAGACCGCTCAAAGTATGCATCCCCTTGGAAAGGGTCTGAAAGTAAAAAACAGCCCGCTTGAGGTAATTCATTGTTTTCAAAGATAAATCGACTTTTTTTCATCACCTTATGCTTACAAAGTTAAGGATTTCTATTTTTGTGCCAATGAAGTTAGGAGCGATCGATGTTGGGTCTAACGCTATTCGAGTACTGATAGCGGAAGTCAAAAAACCACTTGGGATTTGGCAATATTCTAAAATCTCGTACTTGAGATTGCCGGTTCGTTTAGGAGATGATGTTTTTGAAAAAGGAAAAATATCGGATGCGAAAATCGATCGATTCCTAGAGGGGATGAAAATTTTTAAGTCAATGCTTGCCTTTTACAAGGTCGACGCCTACAGAGCTGTCGCTACATCTGCCATGAGGGATAGCAGCAATGCAAAACGAATCCAAAGCCGAGTGTTCAAAGAAACAGGGATATCCTTGGAGGTAATCTCAGGAAAGGAAGAGGCGGAATTGGTTTACCTCACTTTTCAATTGATGCACAACCTCAAAACCAATTATCTTTTGGTAGACGTTGGGGGAGGAAGTACCGAAATTACCCTTTTTCAGGACAATCAAATACATGCAGCCAAGTCCTTCCAAATTGGCAGTGTAAGGCTCCTTAAAAACAAAGTTAAACCCGAAGAATGGGATCGAATGAAGACGTGGATTGCTGAGGAAATTTTACCCCATCATCCAGCACGCGCTTTTGGTTCCGGTGGCACCATAAACAGTGTTCACAAAATGTTGGAAAACGGAACAAAAGAACCCGTAACCTTGCCTCAATTAAATGAGTTGTTAAAAAAATTCGAGGGGCTTTCCGTCGAGGAACGGTTAGTGCGTTTTCCCATTAAAGAAGACCGTGCTGATGTCATTGTTCCTGCTATGGAAATTTATTCCGCTGTTTTGGACGCCTTGCAATTAACCGAAGTTTATGTTCCAAAAATGGGCCTATCCGACGGGGTCTTGTTGGATTTATACCGTGATAAAACCTTATGAGTTCAAAGTTAAACACCCCCAAAGGAACGCGTGATTATTTGCCCAACGATGTTCGTAAACGCACCTACATTTTTGAGGCTATTTCCAAAGCTTTTGAAAGCTTCGGCTATTCGCCCATTGAAACCCCCAGTTTTGAACTTTCATCCACGCTCATGGGGAAATACGGTGACGAGGGAGATCGTTTGATTTTTCGCATTTTAAACTCCGGTGATAAAATGAAAAAAGCCGATATAGAAGCGCTCAATAATGGTCATCTTGCGAAATTTGCCCAGTCGCTCTCCGAAAAAGCCCTCAGATACGACTTAACAGTTCCGTTTGCTCGGTTCGTGGTTCAGCACCAAAACGAACTTTCTTTTCCTTTCAAGCGTTACCAAATACAACCCGTTTGGCGTGCTGATCGACCGCAGCATGGTAGGTATCAAGAATTTTACCAATGCGACGGAGACGTAGTGGGGTCGGACTCCCTGCGCAATGAGGTGGAACTAATCCGGATTATTCAGCAGGTATTTCGTTATTTGAAACTTCCGGGCTTTACCGTTAAGTTAAACAACCGAAAAGTGCTTTCAGGTATTGCGCAAGTCTGCGGTGTTCAAGAGGAACTTATTTCCCTGACGGTTGCTTTGGACAAACTGGATAAAATTGGTAAGGATGGGGTCGTCAGTGAGTTGACTTCCAAAGGATTTTCGCAAGAAGTACTTGGGAAAATTGAACCCTTATTTGAACTTAAAGGAAGTTTTAACGAGCGAATGCATCAACTTCGCGAATTCCTATCGGATAATGAAATGGGGTTAGAAGGGTTGGATGAGCTATCCTTTGTCTATGGGAAGTTGAAGGATTTTATTCCCGAAAAAGAAGTGTTGGAATTGGATGTCACCTTGGCTCGTGGACTGAATTACTATACAGGAATCATCATTGAAGTTAAGGCTCATGGGGTGGAAATGGGAAGCATTTGTGGGGGTGGTCGTTACGATGACTTGACGGCATTATTTGGTTTGAAAGGTTTATCAGGGGTAGGTATTTCGTTTGGAGCAGATCGTATTTATGACGTATTAAATTCCTTGGATTTATTCCCAAAACGCTTAAGCGTAGGGCCGGATATATTATTCCTTCATTTTTCCGAAGCAACCGCAGATGTTTGCGATGATTGGGCTGAAGTTTTGAGGGAGAAAGGAAAAACCGTGGAGGTTTATCCCAGCAATGCTAAACTTCAAAAACAAATGAAATATGCCAACGATCGTGGGGCGCAATGGGCAGCGTTCTACGGCGACGAGGAAGCGGCTAACCATCGTATAGTATTGAAGAATATGGCGTCGGGAGAGCAAATAACTTACGATGCCTCATGTTGGATATCCGATTGGCTAGGGTAGCGCGGCAATTCAATCACCTCCAGTTGGGTGCATTTCCCTTCGAGAATCGAAAAACGAAACAGGGTTCTTATTTTGTGGAATCCTTTAATACCACAAGCCCCTGGGTTCATCCAAAGTAATTTTTTTTTCACATCGAATTGAACCAAAGCTATGTGGGAATGGCCGCAAATAAAGAGGTCGGGTTTTTCCAATGCAATCAAGTCTTTCACGGATGAGGGGCTCTTTCCTGGTCGTCCCCCAATATGGGTCATCAGGACTTTAATACCTCCAATCTCGAAGGTTTGAATGAGTGGAACTGTTCTTCGAACCTGGGCATCATCAATATTGCCATAAACGAAACGGCAAGTTTTGAGAAGATTAAGCTCATCGATTAACTTTATGGATCCAATGTCACCTGCGTGCCATATCTCATCAACCTCCTGGAGGTACGGAAGCACATCACTCATTACGTCCCCATGCGTATCAGAAATTAAAGCAATGCGCATGCTTAAAGGTTAGAAGATTCGTTCAGTTGTTGTTGGACCATATCAAAATAATGGCCTTTTTGATCTAAAAGTTGCTGGTGGTTACCGTATTCCGCCATGCGTCCTTCATTCAACACTAGGATGTTGTGGCAATTTCTCAGGGTAGAAATTCGATGGCTAACCGTGATAATAGTGGGTTTATAAGAAAGTTGGTTGAGATGGTTCAGGATGATCTCTTCAGTTTCGGTATCAACCGCGGATAAACAGTCGTCTAATATGAGCAAGGCGGGTTTACGAATTAAAGCTCGAGCAATGCTTATGCGTTGTTTTTGACCGCCACTCAAGTTGACACCCAATTCGCCCAATTGCGTATCTAAACCTTCAGGGAATTCTGCGATGTTGTGCCAAACGTGGGCCATTTTCAAGGCTTCAATGACCTCGGCATCGTCCACTGGTTCAGAACAACCAAAGGTTACGTTGTTTCGAATGGTGTCAGAAAACAAAAATACATCTTGGGGGACAACTGCAATGCGTTTCCGGAAATCAGCCAGATTGATTCTATTAAGCGCTTGATGGTCCAACAAGATTTCTCCCGAATCTGCTTCTGTTTGACGAGTAAGTAAAGCAATAACCGAGCTTTTTCCGCTGCCTGTTCTGCCCAATATACCGAGTTGCGAGCTGCGTTCTACATCAAAAGAGAGGTTTTGAATGGCGTGAATGTTGGTGTCCTGATAGGTAAGGTTAACATTGTTAAATTGAAGGTTGCCCTCGAAGTTGAAAGGCGTTTGTGTTGGATTAAATATGGTGGGTTGTGTTGCCAGAAATTCATTGATGCGCTGCTGAGAGGCTGCTGCACGTTGAATAATGGACGTTACCCAGCCAATGGAAACGAAAGGCCAAGTTAAATTGTTAACATAAAAGAGAAACGCTACAATAGCACCCAAGGATAGTTGTTTGCTTTCGGTGAGTACCCCGCCAACGTATATTACGATTAAGGTGCTGGCACCTATCAATAAAAGTATAGTGGGCATGAAAAGCGCATTAATCAACACCAAGCGCATGCTTTTACCTTTATACGTTTCTGCGGCATTTCGCATCTTGTCTTGAGCGGCTTGGTTTTGGTTGTATGCCTTGATGAGGCGAATATTTACCAGAGTTTCTTGGGCAATGGTGGTCAAATTAGATTGTTCTTCCTGTACGGATTTACTGGCCGCGTTGATGTTGTTAGATACTCGATAAATTAAATAGGACATTAACGGTAGGGGGAGGAGTGCAAAGAAAGCAAGGGTTACGTTAATCTGAAACATTTGATAAATGCTCAAGATCGAGAGAACAACCAGGTTAATGCTGTACATGACTCCAGGACCAAGGTACATTCGCACTTGGCTAACATCCTCTGAAATGCGGTTCATTAAATCTCCGATACGATTCCTTTTGTAAAAGGCAGCATCCAAAGAAAGATAGTGGTTGAATACTTCGTTTTTAATATCGTATTCGATGCGACGCGACATGATGATGAGGGTTTGTCGCATCAAGAATAGAAAAAAACCTTTCCCGATTGAAAGCAATAGGTAGAGCCCTCCAATTCTTACTGCAAGCCATAAGGCATCGTTCAATTCATTGGAGAGTCCCGTTGCTTTTAATTCATCTATGCTTATTTGCACATAACGTGGCATTTGCACGCCGAAATAGTTGCTGAAAACCGTGAACAAGGTGCCAAGAATAAAGTGCCATTTGTACTTGATGAAATATTTGTTCAACCGCTGTAAATGCTTCATTCGATATTATTGTTAATTTTGCCCTCGCTTGGTACAAAGGTACTTTGGATTTAGTTTAAGTTCACCGATTGACACAATTTTATGGATAAAAATCAGCACATGGTTACGGACGAAAAGAGTTTATCGCCTTTGTTAACAATGCAGCAAATGGGGCATGAACAATTAGTATTCTGCAACGATGCCGAAACAGGTTTAAGGGCTATTATTGCGGTGCACAATACGGTTTTAGGTCCGGCTTTGGGAGGAACACGGATGTGGATGTACGAAAACGAAGCCGACGCAGTTAGGGATGTGTTGCGGTTGTCGCGAGGAATGACCTACAAAAACGCAATTTCCAACCTGGCTCTAGGAGGAGGGAAAGCCGTAATCATCGGAGATTCAAGAACCATGAAATCAGAGGCTCTGTTTCGAAGGTTTGGTCAATTTGTAGAATCGCTATCCGGAAGGTACATTACTGCTGAGGATGTAGGAATCAACCCCAATGACATGGTTCATGTAAGCCAAGAAACAAAAAACGTGGTTGGTTTACCTGGGAAAAGCGGAGACCCTTCGCCTGTGACAGCATATGGGGTTTACATGGGGATGAAAGCATGTGCAGCTGCTCAAACGGGTAGTGATTCGTTGAAGAACTTCAAGATTGCAGTTCAAGGCGTTGGTCATGTCGGTCGCTATTTGGTGCAACATTTGGCTGCAGAAGGTGCTACGATTTATGCGACCGATATTCATGCGGATACCTTGCAATCCGTCGTTACGGAATTTGGAGTTATCGCTGTAGAACCACAAGACATCTACAAGGTCCCCATGGATATTTACGCACCCTGTGCACTTGGAGCAACCATTAACGATGATACCTTGCAGCAACTATCGTGCAGCATTATTGCAGGGGCCGCCAACAATCAGTTAGCTGAAGAAGGAAAACACGGTCAAATGTTGATGGAACGTGGAATTATTTACGCTCCAGATTTTGCAATCAACGCAGGTGGCGTCATCAATTGTTTCTCCGAGGTTTCGGGAAACAGCTTAGCTTGGTCAAAACAAAAGGCAGAAGAGATTTACCAAACAATAGGGGAAATATTGCGAAGATCTTCCGAACTCAATCTTCCAACCTATAAAATTGCCAATCAAATGGCGGAAGAACGCATACAGCTTAAAGGCAGTTTGAACCTATAACAAAAGTTTAAATGCTCAATCGTAGACATCTCAGGATCAAGGTATTGCAAATTTTATATTCGTTTTTTCAAGACGAACAAAGGAAAGATTTAGTGAAATTAGATGCAGAGCTAAAGCTTTCTTTGGATCGCATGTATGACATGTATTTGTACCTTCTTCTCGCTTTTGAACCAATGGTCCGCGCAGCGAACAACCGCATTGAGGACCGAAAGAAAAAATTAAGACCAACCCCTGAGGATTTACATCCGAATTTAGCTTTTGTGGAAAATAGCGTTTTCCAGTTGTTATTCGAGTCAAAAGAACTACAGTCCCTAGCAAAGCAGCGAAAGCTAAGCTGGGTAGGTGTAGAACATCAAGAAATGTTCAAAAAAATGTTCATCGCGAGTGTTGAAACGGAAACGTATCAACTTTATATGATGAGCCAGGATAAGAATTTTACAAACGACCTACAGTTCGCCGTACAATACTTTAAAGAATGCATTGCCAACAGTGAGTTTCTGCAGCATTTTTTTGAGGAGCGTAGTATTTATTGGATGGACGATTTGGATTTGTGTTGCTCTATGGTAATTAAATCCCTTAAATCGATTTCAACCGAAGTTCAATTTACACCGCTTCCGCTGTTCAAACCCAATGACGACGAAGAGGTCTTTGTACATCAATTATTGGCAAAAATTGTCCAAAACGACACGGAATACGAGCGCATGATTGCTGATGTAGCCTCCAATTGGGAAACCGATCGCATCGCCAAAATGGACATGATTCTTTTGAAAATGGGCATTGCCGAATTGTTGAATTTCGCTAGCATTCCAACGACGGTTACGTTGAATGAGTATATAGAAATATCCAAGTTTTACAGTACACCAAAAAGCAATATCTTTATCAACGGAATTTTAGACCATTTGGTAATGAAACTCACTGAGGAAAAACGACTTGTAAAAATTGGAAGAGGATTGTTAAAATAAACTATGAAAGCACTATTTATTATTGTATTATTTGCCTTTTGCGTTGCCTGCGGTAACAAAAGCAAGGTAAAGGTTGGGGAAATGACGACGATGGAAGTTAATGAAATTTTTGACGCCGGGACGGTGGTCAAAGGTGAAGTGGTTAAAGCTTCCTTCGTGGTTAAAAATACCGGAGACGCACCTTTGGTTATTAGCGAAGTAAGGCCTTCTTGTTCATGTACCGTGGCTGAAAAGCCGAGTGATCCCATAGAACCCGGAAAGAGCACGACTATTGTGGCAAAAGTGGAAACGGCAAACGTATCTGCCAAAAGCATTACAAAGTCCGTAACTTTGGTTAC
>JBJOJZ010000044.1:0-17289 GCA_046046325.1 Bacteroidota bacterium | reverse complement strand
TCGAAAGAACGAATCTCAAAACAAAAGTTATGTGGTGGATTCAAACAAAGGAAAACGCGCCATTTTAAGGTACGAAGTGCTCAACCAATTCCACCGCTATACCCTGGTGAAAATAGAACTTGATACAGGAAGACATCACCAAATACGATGTCAAATGGCTCATCTAGGACATCCGTTGAAAGGTGACTTAAAATACGGTGCCAAAAGGTCCAATGAGAATAACGGGATTTGCTTGCATTCCGCAGAGTTGCAGTTCAATCATCCTGTAAGCCAGGAGCCCTTAGCATTTTCTGCTGCTTTACCTGAAGACGGAAGTTGGATACAATAAAAAAGGCTCCCAAAGGAGCCTTTTCAAAACTGAATCATTTCTTAGTTGTTGGTAGGAGCACCGCTATTATTTACCGGAACTCCGGATTCTGGAGCTGGACCAACTTCTCCTTTGATGCGAACGATTTTCTCGGGCTCGTTCACTGCGTTAGAAGAAATCGTAACGCTTTTGTTGATTGGACCGGAACGTTTGGTATCGTATTTTACTTTAATGGTTCCTTTAGCTCCTGGAGCAATGGGTTCTTTTGGCCACTCAGGAACCGTACATCCGCAAGAACCTTTCGCATTCGATATAATCAACGGCTCATCTCCTGTATTCGTGAATTCGAACGAACAGTTTGGATCTCCATCGTACTTAATATTTCCGTAGTCATGTACTTCTTTCGAAAAAGTAATTTTCGGGCCTTTGTCAATGGTAGTACCTTGTGCATTAGCAGCGTAAGCTCCTAAAACCAAGCTAAGCGAAAGTAACAGTTGTTTCATGGGTTTTGTTTTTTAATTATAGTTCAAAAATAGAGCGAAAGTTGAAAGTACGAAAATTTTTAACACATCATTAACAGCCGGTCTAACGCGCTTGTTTTCGCGTGGCGAAGTCCATCCAAGTTAAATGAAGAAATTTCAACCGTTCTTTGATATCTCGTTTCTTGGAGCTTGGGTACCTATCATCGTTCAATAATTGGAGGTAATATTTGCGAACGGAAGCGGTATCTCTTGGGGTAATAAACATATCGTATGCGGAAGCCATGCTCTCTAACAGCAGTGTTCGATTGGGATAATTGGGGAAATTACGTAGCAAGCTGTCGCCATAAGCTACGCTTTTTCGCTGAGCATTTAATCCTGAATAAATCATATGAAGTTTGAACAAGCAATCAGCCGAATATGCATCTTTAGGATATAATTTACAATAAGCCTCTAATCGATTTATTAATTCAATCTGGCTTAAGTTATAGGCAGCAGGAGACGTTTTGGATGGATCCAACTTTGCAATGGAATCTTCCATTTGTAGAATACCTTCCTTCAAGGATTTTGGACTATTTACGGTCTCTGACGAAACCTTGTTTTGATCATTGCTGGAGCATGATACAAGCCACAAGGAAGTTATCAGAAAAACTATATTGATGGTATTTTTCATCGCTTTATCGGGTAAAATTTCAATTTGTAGTCGGTAGAAACAAGGCCTTCCGAAATGAGTTTTAATCGCTTTTGTATTAACTTCTTTTTTAAAGGATTCAAGAGATCGGTGAACAAAACCCCTTCAATATGGTCGTATTCATGCTGAATTATGCGCGCAGCGTATCCGTTAAAGGTTTCTTCTTTATACTCCCAACGTTCATTGTAGTAAGATAAAACTACTGATTCTTTGCGGCTCACATTCTCGCGAATCTTCGGAATGGATAAACAGCCTTCTTGAAAGGACCATGGTTCTCCAAACTCCTCTATTATTTTAGGATTAATAAAAACCTGCTTAAACGTGTCGATGCCTTTAGCCCTCGGATCGGGCTCATCCCCTTCCTCATCGGCGAATGGAGCACCATCAACAATAAACAGCCTCAGGTTAAGTCCCACTTGCGGAGCGGCTAAACCAACTCCTTTCGCCTGGTACATGGTTTCAAACATGTTTTGAATTAACCCGTCTAAATCTGGATAATCACGAGGAATATCTTGAGAAGGCTTTTTCAATAATGGATCTCCGTATGCAATAATGGGTAAAATCATAATCAATTAACTACAAAAATAAAGCAGTTCTATGAATTTTCTCGTTCGTTTAAATAATCTTGTAAAATTAATGTTGCACTAACTTTATCGAGGAGTGCTTTATCCTTGTTAAGTTTTCTTTTTCCCATAAGATGAATGGAATGTGCTGCCCTTTTCGAACTATACCGTTCGTCTTGCAAGTGAACCTGGTTCTCTTTGAACTGTTTCTCCAGGGCTTCTTTTAGCAATAAGACATTTTCTGTAATATGGGTTGGTTCACCGTTCAATGAAAGCGGATAACCTAGTACGATCAACCGAACTTTGTTTTTGCTGGAGTACTCGATCAACCAAGGCATGAGTTTATCGCTATTTAAGGTACATAGCGGCGAGGCAATTCTCGCTTCCGTATCGGTAACGGCAATTCCCGTTCTCTTCAGCCCGAAATCAATTCCAATGATCACACCCATCTTTACAAAAGTAATTAAAGGTGGTTTCCATCAACCAATTAGATTTCCAATTGTTATAATTTCTCGTTAGAATGGCATCGAAATTTTCTACTTTTGCAATCGATCTTACATCATGAATAAACTTGCACTCTTTATTTTTCTTTTAGTTTTAGTAGGTGCATGCTCACCTGCCGACCGACAACGTTTGCGTTTGGGGAGTCAAAACTCGCCTATTGAAGGTAAAAAAGAACAACTGTTCAACGGACAATGGGAATACGATTCACTGATCAATGTAATTGATACCACGAGTACTTTAGCGGATTTTTATAGCCTTGAATACTCGGATAGCCATCAAAACAACCGTTATGTTAAGGGTAAACTGAATGCAAAAAATGCCATTGTCATGATGGAAATGGAAGAGACGTATGCGAAGGGATTGCAAATCAACACACGCTACTATTATTCTGGGGATTTACTGTTTTACGCTCAACAAACCGTGAAAGACTATCAAAAGAAGAACAATGGATTTATGGAGGTCTATTCGTATTTTGGCAACAACAAAAAAGTGATTGTCTCAGCTTCCAGAGTTGGGGAGGACGAAGAAGATTTACTTTCAAAAACACCCATCGTTTGTAAAAAGGTTTCTTTTGACCCAAAAGAGGCTTTGGACTTAGTGAACCAAAAGGGCAAATACGAAACCCGATTCCAAGGCACTTTAGAGACCGAAACATTGAAGTTTCTCATTGTTGGTACCAAAGGTAATCCTACGATACAATCGGCGATTGCCTACAACAAAGACTTTCCGTTAGCAGTACATATGGCCGCAAATGAAGCAACGTATTTGAACCGTTTATTGAAAGTAGAGTTTCAGAAAGTTACCGGTGAAAATGGATTTACGTATCAAGGTTTAACCCGGCTAAAACTGATCGATGAAAACGAATAACCTGCTATTAACCTTGGCAACCCTATTGATGACCGGTTGTTTTACCTTCATCAATGCCCAAACCCTTTCCATTTCGGGGATTGTAAACGATTCATCGGGTGCAGTTTTATTGCCCAAAGCGGTTGTTTCATTGATTCGTTTGAACGACTCTACCTTGGTTGATTTTCAACGAACCGGTGAAAAAGGCACCTTTCATTTCGAGGTGGAATTGGATACCTTCATGGTGCTCATTGAGCATCCCCAATTTGAGCCAAAAACCTTGTACGTTTTTGGAAACCCTGCGGAGAAATCCGTAGAAATTCCCTTCATTCGAATGGGCGTCAAGGTAAAAAACCTTGCAGAGGTGGTGGTTCAAGGGAATAAAAACCGTGTTTACTACAAAGGAGACACGCTCGTCTATGTTGCGGACAGCTTTAAAGTGGCCGAAAACGCAGTGGTTGAAGACCTCTTGAAAAAACTACCAGGAATTAAAATTGATGAAAACGGACAAATCACTTCCCAAGGAAGGGAGATTAGCCAGGTATTGGTGGACGGGGATGAGTTTTTTGGTTCGGATCCAACCATAGCGACCAAAAATCTAGGAGCTAAAGGAGTTGAATCCGTCCAGATTTATGAAAAGAAGGCCCAGGACAATGCTTCGGGCATGGACGAAAAGATTCAAGTCATGGATCTCAAATTAAAAGCCGATGCCAAGAGAGGGTATTTTGGAAAAGCCTCTATTGCAACCGATGCGGGCTTGATTGGGAATCCCACCACTAATTTTCCTTTTTACGAGGGGGAATTATTGTTCAACCGTTTCGACAAAAAACAAAAATTCTCCGTGTTCTTTTTGAGTTCAAACACCCCGCGTTCCAACTTCCGGTTTGGGGACATGAACAAGTTTGGTTTGGAAAACGAAAGGGACCAAAGCGGTATGTCCATGTGGAATCAGAACGGACAGCGAACGAATGCTGGAATACCCCAAACAACGAAGGCGGGAATCTATTTCAACGATCGAATCAAGGACTGGGGAAAAATCGGATTTAATTACAGTTTCAACCAAAACCGCCTGAACGCCACACAAAGCAGTTTATCGCAGTATTTCTTACAAGACACTTCTTATTATACCAAAGACTCCATCGCGAATATCAACTTGAACACTTCGCATAAAATCAACCTGAATTTCCAAGCCAAATTGGATTCTTTAACAACCCTCGAAATTAAGCCTTCGATGAGCTTTGATGAGGGGATCACCGAAAACACCACGATCAATGCGTTCCAAACAGAAGCGATGGTACCAACGTTTACTTCGGTCATTGATAATACCAACAATTCTAAAGGCTATACAGCACGATTGGAAAGTACGATTTACCGTATGTTCAAGAAACCTCGACGGGAATTAGAGCTTAAGTACATTTTAAACAAGGCCGATAATCAAACGGACGGTTCCCTTTTAACGCAGAGCATTTTTTCAGGCTTTATCGATTCCATTGACCAAAAAAAACAGAACGACAATGGGAATCAATTGAATTATGCGATTGTAACGTATAAAGAGCCTTTGTCCGCTAAATGGAAATTGCAGTTGGAGTATTTTCTTGAATCCGGTAAATCCTATCAGACAAGGAATACCTTTGCACCAACACTCGGCACCTATTCTCAAAGGGTGGATTCTCTTTCCAATGCCTTTGAAAACAGCCGTTTTCAAAACCGCGGAACCCTTCTCATGGTTTATGAAACGAACAAACACACTTTTAACTTTGGAGTGGGTTTCAGAAACATACAATTAGACAACTACAACGTAATTGGTGATTCAAGCATTTTGCAAAGTATCAACAATGTGCTTCCTCGCATGAGTTACAATTACAAGCCAGGCATGGGAACTCGTTTGAACTTCAATTATTTTACTCGTTCCGACCAACCCTCCATTAATGATATTCAGCCTGTTCCCGACAATTCAAATCCTAACCGTTTGAAAATCGGTAACGCAGATTTGAAACCCAACTACATTCATACGCTGAACTTTCAATTTAACCGTTGGGAAGCACTTTCCGGAAGGTATGTTTGGAGTGGCTTAAATGCTACACTTACCGACAATGCTTTTGCTACAGACACCTATTTTGACGCCTTGGGTAGAACGCTTGCCAAAACGGTTAACGTGGACGGGAATTTTTCGGCCAATGCCTATGCGGGCGCAGGCTTTCCTTTATTTAGCCGAAAACTGGAAGTTAGTCCGAATTTCAACGCCAACTATTCCAAATTCACCAATTATATCAACGGCCAAGAAAACATCACCTACAATCCTTCCATCGGAGGGGGACTGTCCTTGGAATTAAAATTTGATTCTTTAGAGGTTTCAGTTACCCAAAACTATTTTTATTCGAACCCGAAAAGCACGTTCAATTCGCTTTCCAACACCCCATTTTCAACCCAAGAATATTCAATGGAATTCAAATGGACGATGCCGTTTGGTTTCAAAATCATTGCCGATGGAAAATACACCATCAATTCACAACGGGCTTCTGGATTTAACCGCAACATATTCGTGATTAATGCTGAAATTCAACGGGCATTTTTACCCACGGGCAATCTAATTCTAGCGGTAAATGGATACGATTTATTGAACCAAAACCTGAACTTGCAGCGGCAAGTGAATGGAAATGTTGTTACGGATAATTACACCCGTTTAATTACCCGATATTTCTTATTAAAATTAACCTATCGCTTTAATAAAAATAAAACCAAAGAAGATGATTTCGAAGGCTGGCATTAAACTCTTGTTTTTCTTGGTATTCTTAAGCGTAGAATTTACCGCTCAATGCCAGTTTTATGCTACAGGAACGATATTCTACACCCGAAGAACTAATCTGCAGAAACGTTTTACCGATCAACGCATGAAGCGTTTTGTGAACGAAGACAACAAGATAAAAAACGATCGTTTCTCCTTGACCTTTAATGATACGGTTTCGGTATTCAAGTATATTGCCCCGAACGTGCAAGACGATATGGCTTGGCTTACCTCTAAAAACGAATATTACCAATACTTAGGATCTCAAAAACAATTAACCATATTTCAATTTTTTGGCACGCCCGTATTTGTAAAAGATTCTTTACCTGAGCGAAAATGGAAAATAACCGACAGTAAGCGGACCATCTGCGGTTTTCAATGCCGAAAAGCCATTTACCAAAAAAACGATTCCACGCGCATCTATGCTTGGTATGCTCCCAACATTGTTCCGTCCATTGGCCCCGAAGGTTTCTGCGGACTACCTGGAGCCATTTTAGGCATTGCTACAGAGGACGGGGGAATCATTTACTTTGCCGATAAAGTCGATTTTAGTGAAGCACCTCAACCTGCCACCTTAGTTGCTGAAATTGGAAAAAACAAAGTGTTCAATCTGAAAGAACTTCGCGAAAAATTGGAAAAAGATTACGGAAATACCCCATGGGGCAAACGGATGTTTGACGACATGTTCCGTTGGCTCTAGTTTGGAATGCTAACCTACTTCCCTATCTTTGAGGAACAAAGACGTTGCCCATGAAAGGAATAATCTTAGCCGGAGGGTCAGGCACCAGGTTGCATCCGTTAACACTGGCCGTATCGAAGCAATTGATGCCGGTATACGACAAACCCATGATTTATTATCCCCTTGGGACCTTAATGAGTGCTGGGATACGTGAGATTTTAATCATTTCAACCCCCCATGACTTACCGCATTTTGAAAAATTGCTTGGCGACGGTTCACACCTCGGTTGCCGTTTTGAATATGCCGTACAAGAAGTACCCAACGGTTTAGCACAAGCTTTTGTGATTGGAGCCGACTTCATTGGAAAGGACAAGGTAGCACTCATCCTAGGTGATAATATCTTTTATGGAAATGGGTTAGATGATTTATTGTCCAACTACGCAAATCCAAAAGGAGGGGTTGTTTTTGCCTACCACGTGAGTGATCCGGAACGATATGGAGTGGTTGAATTTGACGAGGAAAACCGGGCCGTTTCGATCGAAGAAAAACCTAAAAATCCAAAATCCAATTATGCCGTTCCAGGTCTATATTTTTACGATAACTCGGTAGTGGAAATTGCCAAAAATCTAAAACCATCGGATCGAGGAGAATATGAAATAACGGATGTGAATGCTGCTTACTTGAAGCAAGGAAAATTGAAGGTGGCGATTTTGGACCGCGGGACGGCTTGGCTGGACACGGGAACCTTCAGTTCATTGATGCAGGCAGGACAATTCGTTCAAGTTATTGAAGAGCGCCAAGGATTAAAAATTGGGTGTATTGAAGAAATTGCCTACCGCAAGGGATATATCGACAAAAAACAACTCAAACTTATCGCAGAGCCCTTGGTGAAAAGTGGATATGGGGCTTATTTAATCCAATTAATTAAACGAAAATGACCTTGTACGAAAGCCGCTTAACGGCCATAGAAAACTATATAGCAACGACCGAATATCCGAAGGAACCCACCAACCTTTACGACCCCATCCGTTATTTTATGGCCTTGGGTGGAAAAAGGATCCGGCCCCTATTCACGGTATTAAGCGCCGAGTTATTTGGAGGAACCTTGGACAATAGCCTTCCTGCAGCAGCAGCCTTGGAAATGTTCCACAATTTCACGTTGATCCACGACGATATCATGGACGGTGCCCCCAAGCGAAGGAATTTACCTACCGTGCATGAAAAATGGAACTCAAACATCGCTATTCTTTCCGGAGACGCCTTGATGATACATGCATTCCAAGAATTGTCGCACTACGAAGCCAATACCTATAAAGCGCTTAGTTCCCTGCTGCATAAAACGTCCATTGAAGTATGCATAGGACAACAAATGGACATGGATTTTGAATCGATGGAGGTGGTGAGCGAGGCTCAATACCTTGAAATGATTCGCTTAAAAACTTCGGTATTGTTGGGCTGTGCTTGCGCATTTGGAGGAATCCTAGAAAAGACCAGTGCTTCCAATATAGATCATCTTTATCGGTTTGGGGAGCAACTCGGAATTGCCTTTCAAATTCAAGACGACATCTTGGATGCTTTTGGCAGCGAAACCAAGGTTGGCAAACAAATCGGCGGAGATATTTTAAGTGACAAAAAGACCCTCTTGTTTACCACGTTTCAGCATCGTGCAAGTTCCGTTGAAAAAGCACGTTACCAACAACTTAGCAAAGCCTCTCCTGAAGAAAAGATACGAGGTATCAAGCAACTATATTTAGATTGCGAGGTGCTCGACTACTGCAAAACAGTTCAGGAAAAACACTGGCAAAAGTGCCAGAAACATTTAAGCAGTCTAGAAACGATCGAACCTAAAGAATTATTAAATGAACTTTTGACTTTTATAATTCATCGCAATTATTAGAAGCAACCAATAATTAAGAAAATATCTTTATTTTTGGTAACAATTAACTCTAAATTATTTTATCATGAAAAAAGTTTACTTAAGCGCATTAGGTATTACGGTTTTCGGTTTATCGGGTGTGGCTCAAAAGCATATTGCGCAACCCTTAACCAATTCCAAGAATTCACTCATTGAGCATACAGTTAAGAAAGAAACTCAAGTGAGCAGCAAAGGAATCATTATTTGGCAGAATGATTTTTCAAATCCAGCTGAATGGACTGCATCGAATTTTCCGGCAGGAACTCCTGCACACACGGCTGGAGATTGGGAAATTACTACCGATTTGAATGCGATTCCCCGTGCAGAATTGCGTCCGGCAGGACATACTACGGCTGCCAACGGTTACGCATTGATTGATTCGGATGGTGCAGGTGGACAAGCCACTCAAAATGCACAATTCGTTTACAACCAAAACATCGATTTAACATCAGAACCCTTGGTTTTGTTAAAGTTCGAGCAATCTCACCGACGTTATGCTGAAACCACTTACGTGGTATATTCAACGGACGGAGGAGCTACTTGGCAAGAAGTTGAAGTAAACGGTGATATGAATACCAATACTAACACCACAAATCCACAGACACTTCAATTGAACATGTCTAATGAGATTGGAGGTCAAGATAGCGTTCGCATCGGATTCAAGTATGTCGGTCAGTGGGATTGGTTCTGGGCCATCGACGATGTAAAAATTACCACTCCAGACCCACATGATGTAGCTGTTGCAGGTGTTTATTGGGGTTCAACTGATGCTTGGGGAGCTCGTTTACCGTATTACCAAGTACCAACGGCACAAGTAGCGGAGATTGAATTCTCAGGTGTTATCCAAAACCTTGGGTACGAGAATCAAAACGTTACGTTCAACGTAACGGCTGGTGCTTACAACGGTAGTTCAAATCCTACCTTAATTAATGCCTTTTCGAGCGATACCGCAGATTGTACCGCAGGATTTACTCCAGCTGCTGTAAATGCCAACATCACCGTAGGCGTCAACGTTCAAATCGACAGCACAGATGCTTCACCTGCAAACAATACTATCGCAAATGCTGCAACTATTTCGGTAAATACCAGCATTTATGCTCGTGACAAGGACAACGTTACTGGTGGGTCTTACAACGCGGGAGATGGCTTCGAAGTAGGAAACATTTTTGATGTTTACGCAAGTGCAGCTTTGAGTGCCATTGACGTATACATTAATAGTGTTGCTGAAGCGGGCGCCACTATTTACTCTAAATTGTATTCTATCGATCCTCAAACGGGAGATTTCATCTTTGTTGACGAATCCAACCCTTACACGTTGACTGCAAATGATTTGGACGCATTGATTACCCTTCCTCTGTCTGGAGGTGCGTACACCTTGAATGCCAATGAGCCTTATTTAGTAGTTGTTGGTTCATTAGGTGACGGAGGTGCAACCAACGATTTAGTGGTTGGTACTTCGGGTGTTTCTGAGGCTCAAACTTCTTTCTACTTGGATTTGACCAACACCACATGGTATTATACTACGGCTACTCCGATGGTACGTATGAATTTCTCCAGTGCTTCAATTGAAGAAAACGTTGCTTCTCATAGCTTCAGCGTTTCTCCGAATCCTGCTGCTGGAAGCACTACCATTGCGCTTTCAGGAAAAACAGGAGCGGATGTCACTGTTTCTATTGTTGATATCACTGGAAAAGAAGTTTACAACAACGTTGTTTCATCGTTGAGCGGAACAGCTTCCCTTGAAGTGAATACTGCTGCATTCGGAAATGGAATGTACTTGGTAAACGTTGTTTCCAACGGAACTAAAACTTCTAAAAAATTAGTCGTAAGAAACTAATTTCCTATTGGAAAATAATGAAGAGGCCTTCGGGCCTCTTTTTTTTTGCGCTAAATTAAGGTAGGATTTGGGAAAAATCTTGGGCAGTAAGGTCCCATCCTTTCGACGTGCCCGGCCGAAGCAATTGAACAGTCTGTAATCCTGCTGCTGAGGCCGCCTCTAATTCTTCCTTGATGTCTGACAAGAACAACACTTTGCTCGGAGAAGTACTCAATAAACTCGCAATTCTAGTATACGTTGCCGCATCCCTTTTCATCCCGGTATTAGTATCGAAATGGGCTTTAAAAAAATCACTTAAATCTCCAGAAGTGGAATATTTAAAGAGTAATTTTTGAGCTGCAACCGACCCGCTTGAAAAAATGGCCATGAAGATTCCTTTTTGGGACCATCGTACTAATGCCTCTTTCACCTCCGGATAAACATGTCCTTGAAGCGCTCCAGATTCAAAGCCTTCTTTCCATACTATGCCTTGAAGTTCTTTTAACGGAGTAACTTTTCGATCTTCCCGAGCCCAAATCTTCAACCGTTCCAATAACTCGATCCGATTGAGTCCAACTTCACCCGTTTCCGCTGCTATGAAATCCGACGTTTGCTTTAAAACGGAATCAACTTCAGGCGAGGCATCGAATTCTAATCGTTCGAGGTTTTCCAAAAAAAAAGGGAAAAGCGTATTATACACGAAGGAAACATCCGTGGTTGTACCTTCAATATCCGTTAGTATCCATTCCACATCAAAATCCATCTCACAGGTATTTTTGATCAATCCCAGAACCGGTATATTCAGGAATCCATCCGCTTTGGTCGATAAAAATTCGAATGGCTTTTACAAAAGGGTCATTGGCTCCGGCATCAAACCAATGTTTGGTCCCAGCGGGCACACTGATCAGATCTCCTTTTTGGCAGAGCACATTGAAGACAGGAGCGCCTTCCAAATTGAACCAGAAATAACCTTGACCATCGACAAAAAAACGGATTTCATCTTCACTATGAGTATGTTCAGCAAGAAACTTTGCTCGAATAGCGTTATAATTTTCGGTCAATGAGTTAATGGAGATGACGTCGGCGGTTAAGTAGCCACCACGCTCCATGAAGGGCTTTAAATCCCGTTCATAGGCCTCCAAGATTTCTTCTTGGGAAGCTCGATCATCAAAAACAACGGAACACGACCACTGGTCGAAGAAAATTCCTTGTTGGTTGAGGTACATCCTAATCTCATTCGTTGAAGAAATAACGCGTTGCTCGTCGGGAATGGATAAAACCGCCATAATTTATGGATTAAGTAAACGTTCAGCGTGGCACAAATAGGCAAAAGCCTCCATCAACCTTTTCGCTTCAAAAATACTATTTCCCCAAGTGTAATAACCGTGTTTTTCAATCATAAAAACACCATAGTTCAATTCATTCTGCCTTACCAATAATGCGTGTTTAATGACGGTCATGTCTTGGCTATTAGGTATTACAGGAATGGCTATTGCTCCCTCATGGGACGAAACACCTCGAAAGGCTTTTTGCAACTCATATCCTTCAAAAGCTATGCTCGTAGAACCAACTGTTTTAACTACGGCATTAAGCTCATGCGAATGCAAAATAACGCGAGTATCCGGGAATAACTCGTACAATGCGCAATGAATTCCTGTTTCTGCCGAGGGAGTCATCGACTCAAAAGGAT
The DNA here is from genome assembly GCA_046046325.1 of Bacteroidota bacterium. Lineage (GTDB taxonomy): Bacteria > Bacteroidota > Bacteroidia > Flavobacteriales_D > Crocinitomicaceae > UBA952. The sequence goes on along the minus strand of JBJOJZ010000044.1, from coordinate 5,014 downwards.
GAAGGGGGATACCTTCGGGGCTTATTTCAATGAAATCGTTGGATTCAATTAAGGATTTATCGATTCCAGAACGGGTAACCCAAATCCTGCCAGTGTTATCACGGCATGAATAATTGGTAGAAGTTGCAGGGCTATGACCATCGCGATTAAGATCCCGAATACAACGCGTCAGCTCCTCTAAAGTCAACAAAGTTCCCATGGAATTCAAAGGTAAGAGAAAAGGGCGGAAGAACAGTCTATCCTAAGGTTGATTTCACTAGTGCCGCTATGACTTTACCATCGGCTTTACCCGCAAGTTTACTGCTCAAATGGCCCATGAGTTTACCCATGTCTTTTGGTCCTTCAACGCCAAGTTCCGCAATGGCTTGTTGGATTTCTGCTTGGATTTCGGCTTCACTTAATTGCTTGGGCAGAAATTCCTCTATTACCCTAGCCTGAACCAATTCTTCCTCCGCTAAGTCTTGTCTGCCTTGGGAAATGTAGAGCTCATAGGTTTCCATCCGCTGCTTATACAGCTTCATACAAATTTTAATGGCTACTTCATCGCTCACTTCAGAACCTCCTCCAGAGGTAGCTTCTAGCAGCAATTTTGATTTAATATCCCTTAACGCGGCCAAGCGGTCTTTCTCTTTAGCCAACATTGCCTGCTTAATTTGATCGTTGATTTGAACTGCGATACTCATGTTAATCTACGTTGTCGTGCAAGAACGAATTGTTACCAAGGCCGGATTCACCGTTAGCACCATCCGACAAGCCGAAGCGACTAATACGCTGTTCTTCGGACGGTTTTTCATCACGAATTTCCACATTACGTCTTAAGTAGGCCGGTTGGGTTTCATACTCCGAAAGGTTTTCAGAATTTTGAATCTTTGCTGTAATTTCTTGAATCTTTGCTACACGCTCATCGTTTCTTCGTTGCACTTCTTCAGGGGACAAAAGCGGTTGAGTTCGCACATTGATGCTTTCGTTCAAATCGTCTTGCAGGTTGTAGCGAATAATTTCAGGTTCCTGCATTTTTGGAGTTTCATTCACTGGAGAAATAATTTCTTCTTCCGGCATGTTGTCCGTGGAATTATTTTCCGTGAAATCAAATGTTGGAGTCGAGGTTGGTTGTACATCCCAAACGATATCGGAACCGTTGTTGTCAACCGGTGTATTGGTAGATTCCAATTCATCAAAAAGACCAAATTTTACAGGATTTGGTGCGCTGTTCTCGGTATTACCGAATAAGGTATTCGAAGTATCTAATGGCGTAGGATTTACCACCGCATTTTCTGGCGTAGCAGTACCTTCAATGGAGGAAACTTCCGAAGCCGTGTTCGAACCTATAGTGCTATTCCAAGAATCGATATTGTTAGCACTCGGAGAAGAAATTTCTGAACTATCTACTTTCAAAAACGGAACATCTTTCGGCACGCTTGATGTTGCATCGAAAGGTGAACTTAGAGGTGCGGTTATTTCATTTTTCACCTCATCGGTTAAGTTCATTACTTTACGCTCCGGAATGGCTACTGTACTTTCGTTAGTATTGGATGAAAACCCTGTTGCAACCAAGGTTACGCATAAATTATTATCCAAATTCGAGTCATAACCATAACCCCAAATAACCTCAGCACTATCTCCCGCTGCATCTTGAATAAAGTCGGTAATCTCCATAATTTCATCCATTAGGATTTCCTCGTTTCCGTAAGTTATGTTTAACAAGACATACGATGCACCGTAAATGTCATGATCGTTAAGCAATGGAGAATTCATAGCACCTTTAACTGCCTCGAGCGCGCGATTTTCACCGCAGGCCATAGCACTACCCATAAGCGCTCTACCTGAATTTCTAAGCACCGTGTTTACGTCGTTGAAATCCACGTTGATTAAGCCTGTTTCAGCGATAACTTCGGCGATTCCTTTCGCTGCCACTGTTAAGATATTATCCGCTTTCTGAAAAGCTTCACTGACAGAAAGGCTTTTACCAATCGTTCGTAATTTGTCGTTGCTAATGACCAAGAGGGTATCAACATTTTGTCGAAGACGTTCTAAACCTTCTTCAGCTTGCATTTTACGTTTTTTACCTTCAAAATCGAAAGGAACGGTAACAATACCTACCGTCAGAATACCCAATTCTTTAGAAATCTGAGCAATTACAGGAGCCGCACCGGTCCCCGTACCACCACCCATTCCTGCCGTAACAAAAACCATCTTGGTGTTTTCTGATAGCATTTCACGAAGTTCTTCAATGTTTTCAAAAGCAGCATTCATACCAACTTCTGGCAACATACCCGCACCTCTACCTTCCGTTAGGGTTTTACCCAATTGAATTTTGCAAGGAACGGGTGAAATATCCAAGGCTTGTCGGTCGGTATTGCAAACTACAAAATCAACGCCTTTGATTCCTTGATTATACATGTAATTAACGGCATTGCTTCCGCCACCGCCTACTCCAATAACTTTAATAATTTCGCTCATTTTGGTTTTTTGTTGATTACTTGACATATATTCTCTTTTATTCGTCATCTTTTGTGAAGAAATTCTCCAATTTCTTAAGGGTTTCTTTGGACATTACTTTTGAAAAGAAGGAGCCTTTCTTTCGAATGTCGGTATGGTTTCGGACCTCGCTTGTATTGGAGGCAACATCTACGGCCCCACCTTTTTCCTCGTGTTCAAAACCTTTTAGCACGAGTCCAATCCCCGTTGCGTAAATTGGGCAATCGATGCCCTCTATTTTATTCGTATTCGCCAAATGGACCGTAGGATAACCAATTCGGGTAGTCATTCCCGTTTTAAACTCAAACAGTTGTGGTAAATGATTTAATTGAGCTCCTCCTCCTGTGACTACAATCCCCCCAATTATTTTATGTTCAACGCCTGAATTTCTAATTTCCACTTGAACTAATTCAACAATCTCCTCCATTCGTGCTTGTATAATTCCCGCTAAGGTAGCCAAGCTGATTTCTTTCGAGTTATTCCCATTGATTCCTGGAATACAGACAATTTCATGTCCTTTACTTTCACTTACTAGTGCACTTCCGTAATTCACTTTTAAGATTTCCGCATATCGAGGTATGATCTTACACCCATTTCGAATGTCTTCGGTAATAACGTTACCACCGAAGGGTATTACGGCAGTATGACGAATTAACCCATCGTAAAACACGGCAATATCTGTCGTGCCACCACCTATGTCTACCAAAACCACTCCAGCCTCTTTTTCTTCGTCATTTAGGACAGCGTGAGCAGAAGCAATAGGCTCGAGAATAATCTCATTAATGCTGAGGCCTGCTCGTTCTACACAAGTACGGATGTTAGTAACATTGGAAACATGCCCGGTGATGATATGGAAATTTGCCTCCAGCCTTACCCCTGCCATTCCACGAGGATCTTTGATGCCTTGTTCGTTGTCGACAATATACTCCTGTGGTAAAACCGTTACGATTTCTTCACCTGGTGTCATCACCAAGGAATACATATCATCAATCAATGCATCGATATCTTTCTGAGAAATTTCTCCTTGCGTGTTTTTTCGCACGTACATGCCTCGAGTCTGCACGCTTTTAATGTGTTGCCCTGCAATACCAACGTTTACGTTGTTTATTTTTAAACTCCCCTCCACGCGTTCTTGCGCGAGAGCAACCGACTGAACGATGGATTGAATGGTTTTTTCGATGTTCGAAACCACTCCGCGTAAAACCCCTAAGGATTCTGTTTTTCCCATGGAAATGATTTCGATTTTACCGAATTCATTTTTAACTCCAACAAAACAAGCAATTTTTGTGGTGCCAATATCTAAACCAACCACCACTTTTGATTTCTTTTTAGTAGATGCTGCTGTTGTTCCTCCTACAAACGATTTGTCCGTCATATTTCACATTTATTTCCGAATACTTTTTCCACCCTTCGTAAGGCATTCCTTCCTCATAAAAAATCTTCAATCGTTTGAATTTATCCTTGACCTGCTTATTGGAATGAGCAGAACCAAAAATGATTTTTTGCTCGCCCACTAAAGGAATCAGCACAAACTCTCCGTTGTTCTCCAAATACACCTGCCCTATTAATGGCGCAAGGAATGGATCATTGCAAACATAATTTGAAATTCGATAGAAATCATCGAGCTTTCTAATATTTTTCAAAGAATCATTGTTAATAATTTCTTGAACATCTATTCCATGAATTGGCTCATCAATTTTTCCTGAAAAAACTAAAACATTAGCGGTATGCAACTTCGTAACTCCTATGGATTTTCCTTCGCTGTCCAAATAGCATGACGCCCCGTCTTCCCTAAAAATTCGAGCGATGGGCTTCCTGAGCCAAGCCTCAATGAACCACCTACCCCCTAATTTCTTATAAACACGTACTGATTTTACTTCCTCCATTTTTTGAACGAAACGTTCCACTTTCAATAAATCCAATTGACTTAAGTTTCCATTGCGATCAAATACGCGTTCTGACAGCAATCGCTCTTTCAATTCTTTATCGTTCAACAAAGCGTCTGCTCCGTCTACATGCACCAATACCTCCGGATCTGATATCCCTCGTTGCGCTTCCTTGTTTTTTGCAGCCAATAGCCCTAGCAGGACCAACAACACCAGCAAAGATCCGCCAGCAATTCTTACCCATGTTAACTTTTTCATTCTAAATCATTGGCCATTAAAAGTTCTTTTATCGGCGCAACCAAACGGTCTATATCGCCAGCGCCTATGGTCAGCAATACCCCATCGTTGAAACCCCTGAGACGGCTCATGAGATCTCCTGGAGAAACGAGTTCTTTTTGTTCCATTCGAACTTTGGAAAACAACCAAGGGCTATCGACGCCGAGCACGGGCTGTTCTCTTGCAGGATAAATAGGCAAAAGCAATAGGTGATCAACCTTCGATAACTCTTCGGCAAATCCATCCGCAAAATCCTTGGTTCGAGAGAACAGATGCGGTTGAAATATACCTGTTATTCTTTTACCCGGATACATTGCACGAACCGAACGAATTAGACTACGAATCTCTGTTGGATGGTGCGCATAGTCGTCGAT
>JBJOJZ010000018.1:0-7053 GCA_046046325.1 Bacteroidota bacterium | reverse complement strand
GCGAAAGCAGGGAAGCCGTAAGAATAGCATGGCGTCTATCTTCGATAGAGATGGCGGGAACATGGCTATTGGGATCAAGTCCTTTGGACATTTCCTGAAGAATGGTTGCAGGATTTTCCGACCTTGGATTGTCGGAAGTTAGAATTACCTGACTACTCAACCGCTGAGCAATGCTTGCCATTAAGGGTCTTTTCGTTTTATCGCGATCACCTCCGCATCCCACGAGCGTGATTACTTTTTTACCTGTCGAGAAATGGGCAATAGTTTTGAGCACATTTTCCAACGCATCAGGTGTATGGGCGTAATCTACCACGACCGTGACACCTAAATTTGACTTAAAAAACTGAAATCTCCCTGAAACCGATCGCAAGGAGGACATTTCGCGCAGCAGCAACCATTTATCAATGCCTAACAACTCTCCTACTCCATAAACCGCTAATAAATTATAAGCATTGAATTTTCCTATCAGCTGGCTATGCAACTCGATTTGATTAATTTTCAACAAGAGACCTTCTAAGGAATTTTCCATGAGAACTCCTTTAAAATCAGCCATGCTGTTGAGCGCATAACGGTATTTACTTGCTGCAGAATTTTGAAGCATGACCATACCGTTTTTATCATCGGCATTCACCAAAGCGAAAGCGTCCTTAGATAGCCCGTCGAAGAAACCTTTTTTGGCCGCTATATACTCGGAAAACGTATTATGATAATCTAAATGATCGTGGGTAATGTTGGTAAATACCCCACCGGTAAAATGCAAGCCATGGATTCTACTTTGATGCACCGCATGGGAGCTTACTTCCATGAAGCAGTGGGTACAGCCCTCCTCAACCATCGAATGCAAAAGGGCGTTGATAGCAAAGGGGTCGGGCGTAGTGTGGGTAGATGGGATGTCGCGATCCTTGATTTTATTAACCACCGTAGAAATCAGTCCACTTGCAACACCTAAAGCACTGAATAATTGGTATAAAAGGGTGGTGGTAGTGGTTTTTCCATTGGTGCCGGTAACCCCAATTAACTTCAAAGAACGGCTTGGATGATTGTACCAAGCGCACGCCAACTGCGCCAAGGCCCTTCGAGTGTCGCTCACCTTAAAAACATGCATGCCCTCGGGGCTCTCGCAATCCTTTTGAACCAGCGCAAAACGGCAACCTTGCTCGCGAACCGCAGGCAAGAAATCATGCCCATCGCTGTTAAGACCCGTTACGGCAACAAAAAGAGAATTCTCGGTTGCTTTTCTTGAATCAAAAACCACTGCATTGACGGCAATGGAGCGATCGTTAAACTCTAGATTTAATTCGGATAAAAGGGTTGATAGTATCTTCATTGCATGGAGAGTTTAATGACTAAACCAGCATGAATTTCCGTGCCCGGAGCAATGCTTTGAGTTTTAACCTTGCCTGCGCCTTCAAGTCGAACACTTAATCCTCGACTTTCCAATAGAAATACAGCGTCTTTGGCGGTCATTCCGCTAACATCAGGAACTTTATTTTCAGGAAATTTCAAACCCTCTAATTGAAATCTATTATTCTTTGGGGATAATTTTAGCCAAGAAGAATTGCTTTGAAAATGATAGGGAATATGCAACTTTTTGAAGAGCTTAAGCAAGTCGTCATGGTTTCCTGCATGCACCTCAGGGAGTTCATTAACTTTTGATCTGGAACGATTAATTGCTGGGTGATAGCGGAGATTGGAGGCGTAAATTTTATTGGCCAAAGCAACGAAAACGGGACCTGCAACCAAGGCGGCATATTTTTGCTGTTTCGGCCTAGTAATTAACACCAAGCAAGTGTATTTAGGTTTGTCAGCAGGAAAATAACCAACAAACGAAGCTTGAAAATCGCTTCGAGCTTCTTCCACATACTGCTTGTTTTTGTCTGGTAATTTAGCCGTACCGGTTTTACCTGCAATCGAAAATTGGCTTGAAGTGAGTTTTTTTCCTGTACCGTTCGTCATCACCCCTTCCAAGCAGCGTTTCATAATTTTCAAGGTTGAGGGGGAACAAATTTGCTCGCGGATCACCACAGGGTCAAACGATTTAACCACTTTACCCGCTCGACGAATTTCTTTGACAAACAAGGGGCGTAAGAATTTACCGTTGTTGGCAACCGCATTGTAAAAAGCACAGGTATGCAATGGGATTTGTTGGTATTCATATCCAATAGCCATGGACGGAATAGAATAGGGCGACCACTGAACTTGGCCTGGGCGGTAAAATTTGGGGGCCAATTCACCCGAAAGTTCAATTCCTAGAGGCTGAGTTAAACCAAATTGGTCTAAGCGTGCCATGAATTTTTCAGGATCGCTTCGGTAAGCTTTGTGCAGAATCCAAGCAATAATGTTGGAAGATTTCTCAAAGGCTTCTTGAATGGAAATATTCCCATAGCCTCGTCCCTCGTTGGAGTCCATAAATCGTTTACGGATAACGAGGTAAGATCCTGTAGCATTGACGCGGTCATTAATCTTGATTTTTCCATCTTCCAAGGCTGCCATTATGGAAGCGAGCTTCATGGTAGAGCCCGGTACTTCTCGAAGGCCGATGGCATAGTTGAATTTTTCACTAAAAGAACCATCTTCTTCTTTGGTCAAATTGGCAATAGCTTTCACATGACCCGTACTTACCTCCATTAGGATTACGGTACCGCTTTCCGCATCCATCTCTTTAATCTGGTGTTCTAATTCCGAATGGGCTAACTCCTGAATGTCCTTATCGATGGTTGTCACGATATCCGCTCCTTCGACAGGGTCCTTGGTGAATCGACCTGTTTTTTTCCAACCCGTCGTTATCCGTTGTTCGATTTCCTTACCGATCTCCCCCTCTAAAAAGCTGTGATAAGCTCCTTCGATCCCCACTTCTAGGTTAAGGTCTTTTTTATAGTAACCTAAAGTTCTTCGCAACAATATGCCATTCGGCGCTTTTCGAACAATAGTTTCTTCGTTGTCGATGATCCCTCCTTTCATTCGACCTAGATTGAAAATAGGCAGTGCATTAATCCGTTTGCGCTCTTCGTTGGTTACTTTTTTCCGGATTAAAAGGTAACGAGAACCGTTAGCGCGTGCATTTCGAATTTCATTCTCATAGGCACGTGCCGATTTTTCACCATACAGTCGATGAAGTCCTTGGGCTAAATTCGACACTTCTGCATCAAAGGTTTTTTGATCCACTACAGTGGGATCCATGCGAATGTCAAAATACGATACGGAGGTGAGTAAAGGATTCAAGTTAGCATCCAGCACATCCCCCATTCGCGGTGATCGGTCTGCAAAACGAATGGGTAAATCCACCTCATTATTGGAAAACTGGAGCATTAAGGTTTTGTACAATACCAGTACCATGATGGCAACGAAACCGAAGTAAAGTAGGTAAGCCCGAAAAACCAAGGGTCCTTTACTGCTCTTCATCGTTCTCTAGAATTGCGTTTGACTTGATTACTTGAATAGCGTTTTCCGACTCAATGAGTTCCTTCTGCTTGAGCCGTTCCACCATTTTATAGCGCCGGGTTCTTTCTTCAAAAAGCGTTTTTGTTTCAATGTAATCAGCGGTATTTTGATCCAATTCCGTGCGTGTTTCTTGCACTTTCTTGACCAGTGATTTTCCGTAATAGCCTTTGGCCACAAGGACAAAAAGCAGCAGGAACAAGAAAAGTATGTAGGCCAGGTTGTTCAACACAAAATCCTTGGTCAGGAAGTCACCGTTGAGAATAATCATCAGTGCACTTTGTTTTTTGCCTTTAGGTTTCTTTGCGGATTCCGTCCATTCTTCCCCCGCCATATCATTCGGTTTCATAGCCGTTCTGCTGTTCTTAGTTTTGCGCTTCGAGCGCGGTTATTACGTTCCACTTCCGATTCACTTGGAACCACTGGATGGCGGTTTACCTCAACAAAGGGCCTAAGCAGGTTGCCGAAAAAATCCTTGGATTCCTTCCCTTCAAAATCTCCTTTTTTAAAATAATTTTTCACCAAGCGGTCTTCTAGGGAGTGGTAAGAAATCACCGAAATCCTCCCCCCTTTTTTCAATAAATCCGTAGCATCCAAGAGCAATTTCCGCAAGGCACCTATTTCGTCGTTGACCTCGATTCGAAGCGCCTGAAATACCTGAGCGATGTATTTATGCTCTTTATTTTTGGGCGCTAAACGCTTCGCAACACGGGTTAAATCATCGGTAGTAGCAAATGCTTTAACCGCTCGTTCGTTGAGCAAGGCCTGCACCAAACGAAAAACATTGGTCAAATCCGAATACGTATTAAATACCCTAAGAAGCTCTTCTTCCGGGGCCTCATTCAACAAGTTGGCAGCGGTCCGTCCCGACCGTTGATTCATGCGCATGTCCAAGGGTGCATCAGCCCGAAAGCTGAATCCGCGCTGCTCCACATCAAACTGATGCGACGAGACTCCGATATCCGCCAAGATAGCATCTACTTGGGTAATCCCCTCAGCTTTCAGGTGGTTTTTGAGGTACTTAAAATTTGCCTCGATTAACTTAAAATTCGGCGCTTGCAAAGCATTAGAGACCGCGTCCAAATCTTGATCGAACGCATACAGAAAGCCTTCCTCAGAAAGCTGCGAAAGAATGTATGCTGAGTGCCCCCCTCCCCCAAAAGTAACGTCCACCACAACTGCATCCTTGCGCAAAACCAAGGAGTCAACGCTTTCTTTTAAAAGAACCGGAATGTGATAATTTGTATCAGTCGTCATGATTTACTTCACCCATTACATCGTTCGCTAAATCCGAGAAGTCAGCCATGTTGCCTTCGATCATCTCGAAGTACTTGACCTTATCCCAAATTTCTATGCGGTCGTTGTAGGCAATGAGCATCACTGCCGAAACCAAGCCAACGCGTTCCATGAGCGCCACAGGAACGAGTAATCGGCCTGCATTATCCAAGGAGACTTGTTTTGCCCCTTGATGAAAAAGCCGATAAAACATCCTGTTCTTAGGATTAAAAAGATTGATCTTACTCAGCTTAGTGCTGATTTTTTCCCATTCTGGAAGGGGATACAATGTAAGACAATCCTCAAAACCCTTGTTCAACATGAAATCACGCTGGGCCCCAGCAGCGAGCTGCTTCCGTAAACCGGAAGGAAATAAAAACCGGCCTTTTTCATCCAGTTTTACTTCAAATTCTCCTACTAAACCTGCCATAGCGTTAATAATGGGTAAAGTTAATCCAAAAAGCCCCACTTTTTACCACAAAAGTGCTTTTGTTAATAACTTATTGACCAAATTTACACCAAGTGAATTAAATAAAAAAATTAATACTCAATAAAATCAGTAAATACAGGAAGTTTTATAAAAGTGGTAAAATGTGGTAAACTTTTTAACACTACCTTTGAGCATGTCAAAAAAAGTCACCGGAACCTTGTTGTTGGTGTTGTTGGGAGCTGTTTGGGGAAGCTCATTTATTCTCATGAAATTGGGAATGTCACCAAGGCCCGAGGTAAAGGTTTTCAACCACAGCCAAGTAGCCAGTTTACGCATTCTAATAGCATCGGTCGTTCTTCTTCCTTTCTCCCTGCCTTCCCTTAGAAGTTTGTTCCAGCGGCACGGACCGTATTTTCTCATTGTGGGATTATGTGGAAACCTCATCCCCTCGTTTCTATTTACCTACGCCAATACTGAATTGAGCGGTGGGATTTCGGGAATTTTAAACAGTTTTACTCCCGTTTTTACCGTCTTGGTTGGAATTATCGTTTTCAAAACCAGCATCCATTGGTTACAAATCGTGGGTATTTTAGTAAGCACACTTGGGGTTACCTTCCTATTATATACTAAGATCCATGTTGCCTCTGGTGGACACCTAGGTCACCTTACGGCAGTAATGTGCGCCACGTTACTTTACGGCATTAGCGTGAACACCATTAAGCACAAATTATCGGAGGTTAGTCCGATGGAAGTAACGTCTCTGGGACTGTTGAGCATTATGCCAATCGCCTTATTATCCTTTTTGTACGAGGGAACAGCCCAAACCATCATCGCACAGCCTTTTGGCCTTGAGGCTTTTGGGTATATATTCGCGTTGGGATGCGTCGGAACTGCCTTATCGAACATTTATTTTAACCGTCTGATTAAAATGACATCTGCGTTATTCGCGAGCTCGGTAACCTATTTAATCCCTGTTTTTGCGGTAATTTTCGGAAGTTTTTTCAACGAACACCTGACTTGGGTTCAATTCTTTGCCATGCTCGTCTTATTGAGCGGTGTTTGCCTTGTCAACTTTTATGACGTTCTGCTCCAAAAGCTGAGAAAAAAGGAATAGGTCTTTTGATATTCGAGAAGTAATCGTATCTTTGCCGTCCGAATTAAAAAACAAATAACATGTATGCAATCGTAGAGATAGCAGGGCAGCAGTTCAAAGTGCAAAAAGACCAAAAGGTTTACGTGCACCGTTTAGCCGCAGAAACGGGTTCAAAAGTTACTTTTGATCAAGTTTTGCTGGTTGAAAACGGTGGAAATGTTACCCTTGGCGCCCCGGCTATAGCAGGTGCTCAAGTCACCGCAGAAGTTTTAGATCATGTCAAAGGCGACAAAGTGATCGTATTTAAGAAAAAACGCAGAAAGGGCTACGTTGTTAAAAACGGTCACCGCCAGCAGTATACTGCGCTGCATATTACAGATATTAAATCCTAACCCTTAAAACCTGTAGAAATCATGGCACACAAAAAAGGAGTCGGTAGTTCCAAAAACGGTAGAGAGTCGCATAGCAAGCGATTAGGTGTTAAAATATTTGGTGGACAAGCGGCCATTGCGGGCAACATCATTGTTCGTCAGCGAGGCACGCAGCATCATCCAGGAAACAATGTAGGCATTGGTAAAGACCACACGCTTTTCGCGTTGAGCGACGGTATGGTGGAATTCCGCAAGAAAAAAGACAACCGTTCCTTTGTATCGGTTGTTCCTTTCGAGCAGGCATAATTCTTTCCTGAACACGATATTTAGCCTTTTCTTAACGGAAAGGCTTTTTTATTTTTCGTTACTTTGCTTTTATCCCATGAAGCGCATTATACACCACTCCTTGTTTCTTTCCATTGTATCGGGAATTCTGCTCGTCCTTG
>JBJOJZ010000137.1:0-13351 GCA_046046325.1 Bacteroidota bacterium | reverse complement strand
AAATTCTACCAATTCATTGCTACATTATCCTTAAATGCGGGCAACTTACGTGAATCGGAACATTATTTATTGAAAAGCAACCAAAAAAACAACCAACATTCCAATAAATTGCTCGCCTTGGAGAATGAGCTGTTAAATTATCGCTTGTTGTTGAGAAAGACACTGCCTGGAGAGGTGTTGCTCTACCTACCTAAGACGCTGAAGTCTTTGGAAAGATTCCAAGCCGAGGAATCCATCGGTGAAGCATGGTTAATTTATGGACAAGCGCTCAGTTCTTTGAACAAAAGTGATGCTGCCATGCAGTCATTTAAACGGGCATTAACGTGCTTTGAGCAGCAAACTTTTCCACATAAAATGGCGGAAGTTTATTTTTTAATTGGCATTGATTTCTCCCGCAAAAACAATCTGTTCGAGGCCGAAAAACACTTTAAGAAGTCGATCAACATTTACTCGAACTTAAACGATTATCGGGGTATCAACGAAAACTACTATGCGTTGTCCGAAATTTTTGCCAGGTCTGGAAGAACACCCCAGGCTTTTATATACTTGAAAAAGTATACTGAATTTTTAAAGAAAACGACTTTTTCCATTGATTCAAAGGCCATCGAAGAGTTGACCCAATCGAATACTCGTGAAGAAAGAGAACGCCTGATCAACACACAGGAGGAGGAATTATCCAAAGAACTTAAGGAAAAAGAAATCCTACAACTGCAAAGTGATCGCCAACTCTTGGGAATTGTGATTGTAGTGGTGGTGTTTTTCTTGTCGGGGTTAACCCTATTTTTTGTCAATCGTCAGCGAAACACCCTGCAAGAGCAACGGGAAACAGAAATGTCTCAAACGTTATTGAGGTCACAAATGAATCCTCATTTCATTTTCAATGCGTTGGCGGTAATTCAAAGCTACATTTACGAAAACACCCCCGAAAAGACCTCCAGTTTCCTGGTGAATTTCTCCAGGCTTATTCGATTAATCCTTGAGAATTCGCCGAAAGAATTCATTACCATCGATATTGAAAAAGAGATCTTAACCAAATACCTAACCACGCAAAAATTGCGGTTTGAAGACCGTTTCAACTTTGAATTAACCATTGATGAAGACTTAATCTCAAAAAGAGCCTTAATACCTCCGATGATTACTCAACCCTTTGTTGAGAATTCCATTGAACACGGACAATTGCACACGGTTGCCGAGGGATTAATCAAAATAATTATGCATGAACGCGACGGCATGCTTGAAATTGAGGTAACCGATAACGGAGTTGGAAGGGAGAAATCAGCTCAAATTAAACGAAACACCAACCATAAAAGTATGGCAATGGATATTACTAGAGAACGTATCAGAATACTCAATAAAAAATATAAAGGAAAGGGCAGTTTAGAAATAAGTGATTTGGATTCCATTTCAAAAACCGGTACCCGTGTAATAATTTGTTTGCCATTGATTTACGAAAACACTATATTTGAAAGAAATGAAAAGAATCCTAATCATTGATGACGAAAAAAGAATTCGTGACTTTGTAAAGCGAATGATCGAATCTTTTGGATTTGATGTCGAAGTTTACACCGACGGGGAAAATGTTGAAACAGGTCTTACAGCAATTCAGGAATTAAAGCCTGATATTGTCTTTTTGGACATTCAAATGCCGGACGGAACCGGGTTTGACTTATTAAATCAGGTTGGGGAAAAGGGTTTTGAACTAATTTTTATTACGGCATTTCAAGAATACGCCATCATGGCCATAAAATTCAGTGCCTTGGATTATATCCTTAAGCCCATCGATGCAGAAGAACTTAAAACTGCGTTACAAAACGCATTAGACACCATCGATTTCAAAAAGGAGGAAACGCAATACGAAGCGCTTACCCACAACCTGAATACCAACCAAAAACGTAAGTTGGTATTGAAAACCCAAGAAAGCGTCCATGTAGTGGATTTGAATGAAATCATCCGATGCGAAGCGGACAAAAATTATACGTTTTTCTACCTTAACAGCGGTAAGAAAATCTTAGTATCACGTACTTTAAAGGATTTTGAACTTTTACTCGCCAACCATGGTTTTTTTCGAGTTCAACAATCCCATTTGATTAACCTCGAGTACATTGACCGCTATGATAAATCTGAAGGAGGATCTGTTATCATGAAAGATGGTGCTGCCGTTCCTTTATCTACTGCGAAAAAAGAACAGTTTTTTCAATTGTTGGAAAACCTTTAATCCAAAGCTTGTTGCAAGTCTTCGATTAAATCCTCCACATCTTCAACCCCAACGCTTAGTCGGATTAAACTATCCACTACCCCGCTTTTTTCTCGCTCCTCTTTGGGTATGGAAGCATGGGTCATGGTTGCCGGGTGGCCAATCAAAGACTCTACGCCTCCGAGCGATTCCGCTAAGGCAAATAATTGCACCTTTTTAACTACACCAAGCGCATCTTCTAAGTGATTTCCCTTTAAGGTAAATGAAATCATCCCTCCAAAACCGCGCATTTGCTTCGCTGCAATATCATGGTTTGGGTGAGCGGTGAAACCGGGCCAAAAAACCTTATCAACTCTCGGGTGCGACGCCAGGAAGTGGGCCACTTTTTCCCCATTAAAGCAATGCCGCTCCATGCGCAAATGAAGCGTTTTTATCCCGCGTAATACTAAAAAAGAGTCCATGGGAGCGGTTACTGCCCCCGAACTGTTTTGAATTCTGTAAATTTCCTGTGCGATGGCTTCGTCTTTCGTTATGAGAGCCCCCATGATTACATCGGAATGGCCTCCTAAGTATTTCGTTACCGAGTGCATCACGATATCCGCCCCTAAATCCAATGGAGATTGAAGAAAAGGAGTTGCGAAGGTGTTGTCTACGCACAACCATGCTCCTGCGGCACGTGCAATTTCAGCAGCCGCCTGAATGTCAATGATGTTCATCATGGGATTCGTAGGAGTCTCCACCCAAATCATTTTTGTTTTAGCGTTTACCTTGGCTTGGATGTTGCGGACATCGGTCATGTCCACGAAATGAAATACGAGTCCGTACTTTTCAAAAATGGTCTTAAAAATGCGATACGAACCGCCGTACAAATCATGGGTTGATATTACTTCATCCCCTGGATTAAGCATTTTAATCACGCAATCGATGGCCGCCAATCCCGAACCAAAACACGCTCCGAACTTTCCATTCTCAATCGCGGCTAAATTTTTCTCCAAGGCATGTCGTGTAGGATTTAAGGTACGTGAGTACTCGTATCCTTTATGGTTCCCCACGCCGTCTTGAACATACGTTGAAGTTTGGTAAATAGGGGTCATAATAGCCCCGGTCGCAGGATCCGGTGCAACTCCTTCGTGAATGGCTTTTGTGGCAAATTTCATGCTGGTAAAATTAGGAAATAATTGTAACGTATCGGTGAATTATGGTTTGTTACCCTAAAGAATCCCCATGAAAACCTTGCCTACCCTTTTCGTGCTATCGACCTTTTTTTCCCTGATGGGTCAAACAAGTATCCTGTCGAATGTCACGCATGTTTTCGACATCAAAGAAGATAAAATCACGGAATCGGTTACCAAACATCAGTTGTTTAACATTTCTTTTTCAGACTCCCTTTTGGTGCACAACGTATTCAACGATGACCGTGAACTTTTGGAAAGTCAAATTTACCGAATAACCGCTTTGGGGAAGAACGATAACTTAATAACCTTCACCGCCCTTTCGGGTGTTTCAGGACTCAGCTATGTTTATATGCTTAAAACCGATGTAGACTTCATGGGCCTGATGCAGTTTTTTCAAGACGAGCAAACCTTACAGATATTTGAAGGCCCCAATGCCCCCTTAAAACCGTTCAATCAACCTTGAGTTCTTGGAGGGGACGCCAAAAATGATGCTGAAAATACTGGATTTGATTTTCAATCACGGTTATTCCTTCCGAGGTCAATTTTCTTTCCATTTCATCGGGTTCCGAAAAGTGCATTTTACCGGTTAGCAAACCGTTTCGGTTCACCACACGGTGTGCAGGGATATCGGGAAGGCCGTGGCTTGCGTTCATCGCCCATCCTACCATTCTGGCGCCGCTTTTGGAACCTAAAGCTTCGGCAATAGCACCGTAGGTTGTAACTTTTCCTTTCGGAATCAGTCGGACGATTTGATAAACGGCCTCGAAGAAATCCTTATTTTTGGTCATTGCACAAAATTACGGAATGAAAGGAATTTACACAGTTTTACTGCTCTTAGGAGCCAACCTCTTTATGACCTTGGCTTGGTATGGTCATTTACGATGGTTTGGAGAAAAAAAATGGCTCAATGTGGGCTTATTTTTGGTGGTCGTAATAAGTTGGGGAATGGCGTTTTTTGAGTATTGCCTTCAAGTACCAGCGAACCGCATAGGTTATCAAGGCAACGGAGGACCGTACAGTTTAATGCAACTTAAACTCTTGCAAGAGGTGCTTTCTTTGGGGGTGTTTTTACTATTCATGCTCCTATTTTTCAAACAAGAAACGTTTAAATGGAACCATCTGGCCGCTATGGTCTGCATCCTCGCAGCGGTCTATTTCATTTTCAAGAAATAAAAAAAGCCGCACTTGGCGGCTTTTCACAATTCCATGAGGAGGGTTATTTTTTGCAGCAGTCTTTCATGCCCTTGCCTCCGATCCATTTACCGTTTTTGTCGAAATGTGATAAACAAGCGGCTTTCTCTTCAGCAGAACAGCCTTTTTCATCACACATTTTAGCGCATTCGTCCTTGGTCATGGTAGCGCATTTGCTCATGTCGCATTTTCCGATCATTTGAGCACCTTCTTTGCACTTTCCAGATTGCATACCAGACTTGCACATGTCTGCTTCACCATGGCATTCTTTTTTATCGGTACAACAAGCGGACATTTTCTTTTCGCAGTGTGGATTCTTACCTTCCGATGCATGACCATTTCCAAGAATTGGTGCGATCACCAAGCCAACTAAACAGGTTAATTTAATTAAGATGTTCATAGAAGGCCCTGAGGTATCTTTGAATGGATCACCAACGGTGTCACCTGTAACTGCTGCTTTGTGGGCGTCTGAACCTTTAAACGTCATTTCGCCATTAATTTCCACGCCTGCTTCAAATGATTTTTTAGCGTTGTCCCAAGCACCTCCGGCGTTGTTTTGGAAAACCGCCCAAAGAACCCCAGAGACGGTGACTCCCGCCATATAACCACCAAGCATTTCTGCAATCAGTTGGTTGTCATACCCTAACAACATGGGAAGGATAGCAATTGCTATCGGAAAACCAAGGGTTAACACTCCTGGCAACATCATTTCACGAAGGGCTGCCTTGGTGGAAATTTCAACGCACTTTCCATATTCTGGTTTTCCAGTTCCTTCCATAATTCCCGGAATTTCCTTAAACTGGCGACGAACTTCATATACCATATCCATAGCAGCTTTACCAACTGAATTCATCGCCAAGGCAGAGAACACAACAGGAATCATCCCTCCAATGAATAACATCGCAAGTACAGGAGCTTTAAAAATGTTAATCCCATCAATACCCGTAAAGGTTACGTAAGCAGCAAATAAGGCCAACGAAGTTAAGGCCGCAGAAGCAATGGCAAATCCTTTTCCAGTTGCTGCTGTGGTGTTTCCAACGGAATCCAAAATATCTGTACGTTGACGTACCTCTTTCGGAAGCTCACTCATTTCGGCAATACCACCGGCATTATCTGAAATAGGACCAAAAGCATCGATGGCTAATTGCATCGCGGTGGTTGCCATCATGGCTGAAGCGGCTAATGCCACACCGTAAAAACCGGCTAAAGCATACGACCCCCAAATTGCGCCCGCGAAGAGCAACACGGTAGGGAAGGTAGAAATCATCCCTGTAGCAAGACCTGCAATGACGTTCGTTCCTGCTCCTGTGGCTGACTTTTGCACAATTTTCAATACAGGTTTTGTCCCTAATCCTGTGTAATATTCTGTAACAGATGAGATGACTCCTCCCACAACCAAACCAACAATTGCGGCGAAAAATACCCGAAGTGAGGAAACTTCTTTTACTCCTTCTCCGAAGAAATTCATTTGCATCGTTCCAGGTAACATCCAAACAACGAGGCCATAACAAGCCACGGCCGTTAATCCAATGGAAACCCAATTTCCAACGTTCAATGCCCCCTGAACTTGTTTTTCTTTGGCGTCGTTGCTAGAGATTTTCACCAACATTGTTCCAATGATTGAGAAGATAATTCCAACTCCGGCGATAGCCATGGGTAAAAGGATAGGCCCAATTCCGCCAAATTTGTCGGTGATGCTTCCTCCCATGTCATTGATCACGTAATTTCCAAGAACCATTGCGGCCAAAACAGTGGCTACATACGAACCGAAAAGGTCTGCACCCATTCCAGCAACGTCACCAACGTTATCTCCAACATTGTCGGCAATGGTGGCAGGGTTTCGAGGATCATCCTCTGGAATTCCAGCTTCCACCTTGCCTACCAAGTCCGCACCAACATCTGCCGCTTTAGTGTAGATACCACCACCGACACGAGCGAACAAGGCAATGGATTCAGCGCCCAGTGAAAATCCTGCTAAGGTTTCCAAAACCACGGTCATATCCTCTGTGTTGGTCCATTGTCCCCCCATAAAAACATGAAAGAAAATGATGAAAAACCCGGTCAATCCAAGAACGGCAAGGCCTGCAACTCCAAGTCCCATAACGGTACCACCGCCGAAAGATATTTTCAATGCTTGTGGTAAACTGGTTCTTGCGGCTTGCGTGGTACGCACGTTGGTTTTAGTAGCGATTTTCATCCCCATATTACCTGCTAAAGCCGAAAAAATGGCACCAAAGATGAATGCAATTACAATCATCCAGTGGGTCTTTACCCCCGGAATAAAGGTAATGCCAGCAAGCACAAGACTAGCGGCTATTACAAAAATGGCTAATAAACGATACTCAGCTTTCAAAAAGGCTAAAGCTCCTTCGTAGATATAATCGGAAATTTCTTTCATCTTCCCATCGCCCGCATCTTGTTTCAGTACCCAAGCACGCTTCATGGCCATGAAAACCAAACCAATCAAAGCTAAAACGATTGGCACATAAATCATCATTGATTCCATTGTATAATAAATTTAATTTGTCGGCAAAAGTAGATTTTTCTCTTAAAGTATGCAAATAACGAGGCTATTGCTTACTTGTGAGACTTAGTCTTTTGAAATGATATCGAACAATTCGTCCAAATTCGGGGAAATAATGATTTCAATTCTTCGGTTTTTAGCTTTATCCGTTGGGTCTACCGGTTGAAACTCGCTTCTTCCCGCAGCAATTAACTTTGCTGGGTTCATTTTGGAGTTTGCCAGCAGTATTTCTACCACCGAGGTTGCTCGTAAGACAGAAAGCTCCCAGTTGTTTCTAGGAAAAGAAGCGCTATTCAATTTATCGGTGTCTGTGTGTCCTTCGACCACAATTTCCAAATCTTTTTCATTTTCCAAGGCTTTACCTATTTGCTGAAGGGCCTTTTTCCCTTCACTTTCCACCACGATGCTACCTGACTTGAACAAGAGCTTTGCCTCCATGCTGACATAGATTTTTCCGTTCTTTTGTTCAACTTTTAGTCCTTGATTTTCAAAACCGATTAAGGCATCGGTCACCTTTTTCTTTAATAAATTTAGGGCATCTTCCTGACGTTTTAATAAATCCTCTAATTCATTAACTCGGCGTTCCCGTTCTTCTAATAATTGTTGTTTGTTGCGTAATTCAGCCTCCAAGGTCACCAAGGCTTCGGATTTTTTTTGTAATTCCGTCGTTTTAGCTTCAAGTTGTTTTTGCAAAGCCGAGGTTTCCTTTTGGCCTGTGGATTTATAACGTTCAAATGTTTTGGTTAACTCATCAAGTTCCTTCATAGAATTACCCAACTCCCTGGTAAGACTTCGTTTTGAATTGCCAAGACGAGCCGTATCAAGTCGCAAGGCTGCTATGGTTTTATTGGCCGTGTCCAACTTCGCCTGCAGTAGTTCCGATGTTGACTGAAAAAGTTCGCTACTCTCTTTAAATTTCGCTAATTCCTCGGTGCAAATGCGCTGTTGCTCCTGCAAAGCCTTGAATTTCTTTGAGGAAACGCAAGAACCTACAACTAGCATGGTGAATAATAAAAAGGATAATGACTTCATACGTAAATTTTAATCAAGTGCAAATTTGATGGAATTTAGCCTGCGATGAGGGGCTTGAAGAGAGAGTTGTCAACAAAACATCTTTAATTAATCGTGTTTGTTCTTACTTTTGGACCTCATGAATCTGCAAAATTTCGTTACCATATTGGAAGTATTTGCTTCTTTACTTGGAGTGGTGTACATCGTATTAATTTCGAAAAAAAGAAGGCTTGGTTGGTCCTTTGGTATCGCATCATGCGCCATACTTACTGCGATTTGTTTTCATCAAGAATATTACGGACAAGGCATCATTCAAGCTTTGAATACCCTCATGGGTTTTTACGGGTGGTGGGCTTGGAATCGTCCAACTTCAACTAGCTTTTCCTCACCCTGGCTGCTCGTTGCTGCGCTCATCGCATCCACTATATCGTTCTTAGGATCTTTCTTTTTATTTCCCCAAGAGCAATGGTCTATCCATTTGGACCATACAGCCATACTGCTTTCTTGTTTTGCAACGTACTTGACGGTACGAATGATCTATGAAAACTGGTATTTGTGGTTGGGAATCAACGTGCTAACTTGTGTAACCGCTTTTCACCATGGAATGTACTTTTTCGCTGGATTATCGGTGGTTTATTTAACGCTTTCCTTGTACGGACTTTATCGATGGAAAAAATGAAACAAACATCGCTATCCATTGCCTTTACAGGTCCTGAATGCTCTGGTAAAACCACTTTGGCAAAGTGGTTGTCGGACCATTTATCCATTCCATACATTGAGGAGCATGCGCGTCAATATTTGTCCAATATGGAGCGCTATTCTTGGAAGGATGTACAGGACATTGGACAACAACAATATGCCATGAACCACGCCTCAATGCACTGTGTTTGCGATACTGAAATGACGGTAATTCGTATTTGGGAAAAGGTCAAGTATAACGGAATTTCTAGAATAACAGAGGAACTGAGTACTCAAGATTCGTATGATTGGTTGTTTTTGTGCACACCCGACTTTCCCTGGGAGCCGGATCCGTTAAGGGAAAATCCTGAAAATCGCGCATCACTTTTTTCCCTTTACCAGCAAGACCTCGATTTAAGAGGTTTGAAATACCATGTTTTGCGCGGAAATTTAGAGGAACGGAAATCCAAGATTTTAAGCTTGTTGAGCCTAATTTCCTAACTTTGCAAGTATGAAATCTGTTGCAGCATTTGCCATTATTCTTGTTGTTGCTATATCCGTTGCATACTACCTAACGCTTCAATCGAACCCTAAGACACTGCCCTTTATTAATCCGAACGACGTGCAGCAAGAGATGGTTGATTCTAGCCTTCTTGGGGTTGGCCATGGTCACCGCATTGGTCGTTTTACGCTGAAGGACGAACAAAACAATGTAATAACGGATAAGGCCATAGATGGAAAAGTATTTGTTGCGGAGTATTTTTTCGCAACCTGTAAAAGCATTTGTCCTATCATGAACCAACAGATGCAAAGGATTCAAGAACGATTCAAAGGAGAAAAAAAATTCGAAATACTAAGCTTTACCGTCGACCCTGAAACGGATACCCCAGCCCAACTGTTAACCTATGCCAAAAAACACGGCTATTCACCAGGCCAGTGGCATTTCATCACGGGAAATAAAGATTCCTTGTACCGTTTAGCAAGGACTTCTTTTTTTGTGTTAAAGCCTGCCGAAGCGCAAAACTTGGGGGACGCTGGAAGCGACTTTATCCACACCAATAATTTTGTCTTGGTCGATCAAAACCGTCAAATACGGGGATACTACGATGGTACCAATGCTTCGGAAGTGGATCAACTCATGATAGATATCGATATTTTGCTCAAAAACCGTTAAGATTTCGCATAATTCGCTACCTTTCGGGTCGTGAAAATTCTATCCTTAATTGCACTTGTTCTATTCACTTCGGTTCGTTTGGGCTTTGGTCAAAACTTCCAAGGGGAAAAATTCATTCCAAAACCTGGAAAACCCAAGGCCGCAACTTGTGCTCCTCCCACGACAACCTCCTTTCTCGAACTGAACAATGTTCGGGCGATGATTCATACCGCGGGAAATCTTTGGCAACGCCCCAATGAAAACCTCTCCCAATATGAAGTCCCTAAAAACTCCGGGATCATGGCCTTGTTTACCGCAGCACTCTGGCTGGGTGGCACAGATGTTAATAATCAGCTCAAACTCGCAGCATTGCGCTACCGCAACGGTCAAGACTATTGGACCGGTCCGCTTTCACAGGTATTTGCAGAAACCACCTACGAAGAATGCGAAAAATACGACAAGCATTTTATCAGCACCAGAGACGAAATCCGGGAATTCAATGCATGGTTTGAAACGGGTTTATCGGACCAGCAAAACGGTACGAATCAACAAGCGGTGCTTTTTCCCAATTACCAAGTTCCTGAAATTATTAAAACATGGCCTGCTCACGGAAATACGGCTCTTGGTCAGGATTATTACCTCGCTCCGTTCTACGATTTCAACGACGACGGAACGTACAACTGGGAAGACGGAGATTATCCCTGGTACGACATTAAACAAGATAAACAGTGCAACATTGACCGAGAGGTTTCCCTATACGGAGACCAGAATTTTTGGTGGGTAATGAACGATAAAGGCAACATCCACACCGAAACGGGTGCCGATCCCATTGGTATGGAAATTCGGGCGCAAGCCTTTGCTTTTGCGTCGAACGATGAAGTCAACAACATGACGTTTTACAACTACGTTCTGATCAATCGAGGTACTCAAACCCTATATAATACGTATTTCGGGTTTTTCACCGACGGCGCCCTCGGGGATCCCTTCGACGACTACGTGGGGTGCGACGTCATGCGCGGCTTGGGATATTATTACAACGGAGACAACTTCGACGGGGACAACTCAGGTTTTAAAGGTTACGGGTATTCTCCTCCGGCCGTTGGCGTAGATTTCTTTGAAGGACCTTACCAAGACGACGATGGCATTGACAATGCTTTTGGAATTGGAGAAAATGAGGCGTTGAACGGGATTGGATACGGCGACGGAATCATCGACAACGAACGCTTTGGCATGCGCCGTTTTCTCTACTATTCGAACACCACCAACGGAGCCAATGTGAACCAAACCGACCCAATTGCTGCCTCGGATTACTACAATTATTTGAGAGGTTTTTGGAAGGACGGAACCAAATTCGTGTACGGCGGAAGCGGGCATATTTCCGATCCGCAAGCGGATCCCCTGAGCCCTTGCGACTTTATGTTTCCCGGGACCTCCGACATTTACGGATGGGGAACGGGTGGTGTTATTAAACCCAATTGGACCGAACAAACCGCCAATAATACCCCCAATGATCGTAGATTTGTCCAAAGTGCTGGGCCTTTTATTTTGAAACCCGGAGCTGTTAATAACATTACTGTGGGGGTTGCTTGGGCCCGTTCAAACGGTGGAGACCCCTTTCAATCGGTTGAAACCTTGCGAAGAGCCGATGATAAAGCACAAGCGCTCTTTGAAAATTGTTTTAAAGTAATGGATGCTCCCCATGCTCCGGAGGTTAGCGTCCAAGAATTGAGCAATGAAATCATTTTGTTCTTATCCAATGCGCCCAATTCGAATAATTATCAAGAAGGTTACACCGAAGTTGATCCTTTCATCGTTCCTCCCTCCCCCAACGACGATAAAACCTTTCGCTTTCAAGGATATCAGATCTTTCAATTGAAAAACAACACGGTAGCCTTATCCGATTTGAACAACCCCATGAAAGCACGCTTAGTTGCTCAATGCGATATTGAGGACGGTATCTCCCGAATCATCAATTTCGAATTCGACGAAGAATTAGGTTTTGCCGTTCCTAGAGAAAAGGTCAACGGTGAAAACAAAGGCATACGCCACAGCTTCCAAATTACCCAAGACGTATTTGCACAGGGCCAAAGCCGATTGGTCAATTTCAAGAAATACTATTACATGGCGATTTCCTATGCCTACAATAACTACAAGGATTACAGTCCCAACGATCCGCTAAGTTTGGATGGGCAAAAAATGCCCTACATTGCCAGCCGAAAAGGTCCCATGGGGGAAGTAAAAATCATCGAAGCTATTCCCCACAATCCCATGCCAGAGGCAGACGGAACGTACCAAATGATTGGTTACGGCTCAACGCCACGCATAACCCGTTTGGATGGTTACGGCAACGGTAACCGCTCTTTGGAGTTCACCGACGCGACCTTGAATACGATTGTTAACGATGGATATATGGCGGAGCCGGAATACGATTACGGTCAAGGCCCCGTGAACATCAAAGTGGTGGATCCTTTGAACCTTAAAGGAGGATACTTTGAGTGCCGTTTCCGCGATTACACGCCAACTTCACCGGGCAATGCTGCCGATACGGCGAGTTGGGTGATTTACCGTTACGATACCAAAGGAGGAACGATCCAAGACTCCGTGAGTTCGGATCGGGCCATTGACGGCGATAATGAGCAAATTATTCCTGAATGGGGTATTTCAGTGCAGATTCA
The DNA here is from genome assembly GCA_046046325.1 of Bacteroidota bacterium. Lineage (GTDB taxonomy): Bacteria > Bacteroidota > Bacteroidia > Flavobacteriales_D > Crocinitomicaceae > UBA952. The sequence goes on along the minus strand of JBJOJZ010000137.1, from coordinate 750 downwards.
CCAAGAGAAGTATTATTTCCCTTCAGGATCGGGGAACATAACGGCGAAGACCACGGACATGATTGAGTCTTCGATTACGTTTGCGGATTCTTCCAAGCGTTGGTTAACTGGTGTCAAGGATAACGATGCTTACTTCCCGACAAACTGGATTCGTTCCGGCGATTACACCCCTGTAACAGATCCTATTGACCCTGGATATGAATGTAATCCTTTCGGACCAAACTATTCGAACGCATGCTATTATCAAGATGAAGTAGGCGCCGATCCAACTCAGGCTTATGAGCGTGTTCTGAATGGTATTATTGCACCACATCGTTTAACAGGATATCAAGGTGACTACATGCCTTTGGCGTACTTTGGAACCTTTAACGGGTCTTCGCGCACGAATGCTTCGATATCTTTCTTGCCCAGTGTGAACATTGTAATCACCAGCGACAAGTCGAAATGGACACGTTGTCCGGTGGTGGAACTTGGTCGCACGGCTGGGTTAAATGTAGGAGGTTCGGCTCCAGGAGCTTTGCGAAAAAGCCCGAGCGTGGACAAGAACGGCAACCCTGACGGAACGGGTACGGGCATGGGATGGTTCCCGGGCTACGCCGTAGACTTGGAATCCGGTGCTCGCTTATACTTGGCCTTTGGAGAGAATTCGTTTTTGGGCGGTGAAAACGGAGCAGACATGGTTTGGAATCCAACGGACAAGTTCGTGAGCAGTGTAGGAACACCGCTGATGGGAGGCATGCATCCGATTTA
>JBJOJZ010000132.1:0-3776 GCA_046046325.1 Bacteroidota bacterium | reverse complement strand
ATATGCTAAGGGTAAGGAAAAGGAAAAAGTATCCAATTTGAACATTTACATTCGTGCAACGAATTTATTCAATCAGTTCAACGTACTTGGAATTTACCGTGCAACCGGAAACTGGGATGATGATGGATACCTTGCGGCTGCGGCAAGCCAAACCTCGATTCAAAACCAAACGGACGAGCAAGCATTCCGTGACTACTACTCCATGAAGGTGAATAATCCGTTCAATATTAGTGTGCCTCGAACCATCCGTTTAGGGGTTAAGTACGATTTTTAAAATTTAATTAGAACTATCATATGAAAAAGCAATTCATTGCGTCGTTATTGGCTGTAGCTTTTTTAGGCACAAATGCGTTAGCGTACTACGGACCTAATGATAAAAACAAAAAGCCCGGGAAGCCCAAGGCGAATTGTAGTCCTGCAACGGCGAAGTACATCATGGAATTCAACGATGTTCGAGCACTTATCGAACAAGGGGGGTCCATGTTTCAAAACCGTCAAAATGGGGTGGCTGCATACGAGGTTCCGAAAGGAAGTAACCGTTTTGCCATTTTTGCTGGAGCCCTTTGGATGGGAGGAACGGATGTTAACGGACAGTTGAAACTTGCGGCTTTGCGTTACCGTCAAGGGAACGACTTTTGGCCAGGACCTTTATCTGTTACTCCTGGAACTGGAAATTATAATCCTTTGTTTCCTGTTGGGGATGATGCTATCCGTGATTTTGGAGAAGCCAACATCGATCCAGACCAATGTATTGCTTATGACCAATTTTACACCATTCGTAAGGCAGAAGTTATTCGTTTTAACATTTGGTGGGAGTGCCAGGCAGGAATTACGACGGAATGCGATGACGTTCAAGCCCCTTCCAACGAAGAATTGAACCGTATTTACAATTGGCCAGCACACGGGGATTTATCCAAAGGTCAAGATTATTTCTTGGCGCCTTACTACGACCGTGATCAAGATGGTAACTACAATCCGGACAACGGTGACCACCCTTGGTACGACGATATCTTAGGGCGTGATGATATTCAGTGTGGTTTTGATCGTCGCATTTCGCTTTTTGGAGATGAAACACATTGGTGGGTTTTTAACGACAAAGGAAATATTCACACGGAGACCAACGGAGACCCGATAGGAATGGAAATTAGAGCACAGGCATTCTCCTTCGCCACTAACGATGAGGTGAACCGAATGACTTTCTACAACTATGAATTGATTAACCGCGGTACACAAACCTTGTACAATACCTATTTTGCCCAGTATCTCGATGCGGATGTTGGTAACTACGCCGACGACTACGCGGGTTGTGACGTTTCAAGGGGTCTCGGTTACATGTACAACGGTGATTTGAACGACGAGAACGACGGAGGAAAATTAGGTTACGGTGCGAATCCACCAGCGATTGGATGCGATTTCTTTGAAGGACCGTACCAAGATGCCGATGGTATTGACAACCCAGGCCCTTATTTCGACAATGCTACGCAAACCATGGTGGTGCCAACGGTGGTTGATGCCTTAGCGAACAATGGGATCGTTTACAAAGGCATCGGTATTGGATACTCTGATGGTATCATTGATAATGAGCGTTTTGGAATGCGTCGTTTTACATACTATACTTCCACGTCTGCTTATCCGTACAACGACCCAGGACCTGCTGCAGAATTTTACAACTTCATGGAAGGTCAATGGGCCAACGGATCCGAAATGTACTACGGGGGCCTTGGTAGTACCCCAGGTGTTTTATCCGATTATATGTTCCCAGGAACCTCTGACCCATTGCATTGGTCGACCGGAGGAACCGACATGTCAGCTCAATACCCGAATGGTTGGGATGAATCTACGAATAACAACCCTGCTGGTGACCGACGTTTTGTTCAGTCTGCCGGACCGTTCACCCTGAAACCGGGAGCAGTGAATAACATTACGGTCGGTATAGTCTATGGACGTAGCACGGAAGGTTCTTTGATGGCTTCGGTTGAAGCGATGAAAAGAGCAGATACGAAAGCGCAAGCTTTGTTCGATGCTTGCTTTAAAATTCTTTCACCACCCGATGCGCCTAAATTGACCATACAAGAGTTGGATAAAGAGTTGATTTTGATGATTGAAAACCCTATTTCTTCGAATAACTATCAAGAAGCGTATGAGGAAATTGATGAAATCAACATCCCAGACCCTAACGTGGACCGTAAGTACCGTTTCGAAGGATATCAGATTTTCCAATTGAAAAATCAGGATGTTTCCGTTGCGGATATTGCCGATCCAACAAAAGCTCGATTAGTGGCTCAGTGCGACATCAAAAATAACATCTCAAGAATCATCAATTTTGAGTTTGACGAGGCCTTAGGTTTTTCTGTGCCTGTTGAGAAAGTGGACGGAGAAAACAAAGGAATTCGTCATTCTTTTCAAATATTGGAAGATGCCTTTGCACAAGGAGCAAGAAGGTTGGTAAACCATAAAACGTATTACTATGTTGCCGTAGCATATGCCTACAATCAGTTCAAGAAATACGATCCAAACGATGCATTATTCCTTGACGGTCAGAAAATCCCGTACATTTCATCCCGATTAAATTTTGACGGTACTGCGATTAGTTCAACGCCTGCGGTTCCCCACAATCCGATGCCAGAGGCAGACGGAACGTACCAAATGATTGGTTATGGCTCAACGCCACGCATAACCCGTTTGGATGGTTACGGTAACGGTAATCGCTCTTTGGAGTTCACCGACGCAACCTTGAATACGATTGTTAACGATGGATATATGGCGGAGCCGGAATACGATTACGGTCAAGGCCCCGTGAACATCAAAGTGGTGGATCCTTTGAACCTCAAAGGAGGGTACTTTGAGTGCCGTTTCCGCGATTACACGCCAACTTCACCGGGCAATGCTGCCGATACGGCGAGTTGGGTGATTTACCGTTACGATACCAAAGGCGGAACGATCCAAGACTCCGTGAGTTCCGACCGCGCCATCAACGGCGATAACGAACAGATTATTCCAGAATGGGGCATCTCGGTGCAGATCCATCAGGAGAACTACTATTTTCCATCGGGTTCAGGGAACATTACTGCAAAGACGACCGACATGATTGAGTCTTCCATAACTTTCAAGGATTCCTCCAAGCGCTGGTTAGCTGGCGTTCCGGATAACGATGCCTATTTCCCTACCAATTGGATACGCTCGGGAGATTACGCACCAGAAACGGACTCTCTTGACCCAGGATACGAGTGCCTTCCTAACGGACCTGTATATTTGAATCCGTGCAATTATCCCGACGATGCAGGGGCAGACCCCGATCAGGCGTACGAAAGCATATTAGACGGCACCATAGCGCCGCACCGCCTTACGGGTTATCAATCCGACTACATGCCGTTGGCGTATTGTGGTAACTTCAACGGGTCCTCGCGCACGAATGCTTCGATTTCGTTCTTACCAAGTGTGAACATTGTCATCACCAGCGACAAGTCGAAATGGACGCGTTGTCCGGTGGTTGAACTTGGTCGCACAGCTGGGTTGAACGTAGGACAAGCGGCTCCGGGTGCCTTGCGCAAGAGCCCGAGCGTGGATAAGAACGGGAATCCGGACGGAACCGGTACCGGTATGGGATGGTTCCCAGGGTATGCGGTAGATTTGGAATCGGGCGCGCGCTTGTACATGGCCTTTGGAGAGAATTCGTTTTTGGGCGGTGAAAACGGAGCAGACATGGTTTGGAATCCAACGGACAAGTTCGTGAGCAGTGTAGGAACACCGCTGATGGGAGGCATGCATCCGATTTA
>JBJOJZ010000088.1:0-46376 GCA_046046325.1 Bacteroidota bacterium | reverse complement strand
CGCCCCAAGAAACATCATGGTCGCCTCAGAGAATTTTTTAGCATTGAACATGGTCAATCCATTGTTGAAATAGAACGTTGTTTTCAGGTTAAGAAATTCACGCACTTCAGCTTTTTCTCCTTTGCCTTTTGGGGCATTCAAAACGGTTAAGAAACTTGCTTTGACTACTTTCTCGTAAGAGGAAAGAACGGCGGTGTCCGCTTCTTTCCCGCTCATGGCTGCCTCTACTGCCGCAGTCTCCATTAATCCGTAATATACCATTCCCCGGTATTTGTGCATATCCAGAGCATTTGCCGTTTCGGAATTAACCGCAGCTAAATCAATGGCTGCTTTTGCATCAGCGAGAGCCTTTTTGTTGGTTTCAAGGTCGCCAACTAATGGAACATAGCGTTTATAAGCGTTGTGCGCGTCTGTAACACTCGCCTTTTGAGCAAAATTGAGGGTTGCTAACGCGGCGAAAAACAGGCTAAGGGATAATCGTTTCATGCTTTCTAATTATTCGTTATCGTCGTCTAAATTTTCCGGAGTTTCATCCGACTCATCAACATTCATGCCTTCGTTACTCAAAGCTTCTCCTTGATTATCAGCCTCCATCACTTCTTCGTCTTCATCGGAATCTTCGCTTCTTGGTACGCGAGCAATCGCTGCAATTTCGGAATTATTTTTCAAATTGATCAATTTCACGCCCTGAGCCGCCCGACCCATGGTGCGAATCGTATCCACATGCATTCGAATGGTTACCCCGTTCTTAGTAATAATCATTAAATCGTCTTCGTCCACCACATTTTGGATGCTCAACAATTTACCCGTTTTATCCGTGATGTTTAAGGTTTTGACTCCTTTTCCTCCTCGGTTGGTAATGCGGTAAACCGGCTCTTTGTCCTCTGGATCATTCAAATACGTTCGTTTTCCAAAGCCTTTTTCAGAAACAACCAGAATGGTTGAAAATATATCCTCAACGCAAATCATTCCAATTACCTCGTCGTTTTCTGACGCCAAGGTTACGCCTCGTACTCCTGAAGCGTTTCTTCCCATAGGACGAACCTTGCTTTCGTTAAAGCGGATGGCTCTACCTGACGCTGTAGCTAAAACAATTTCATTGCTGCCGTTGGTGAGTTTTGCTTCGAGTAATTCATCGTTCTCCCTAATTCCTATGGCATTGATACCGTTTGCTCTTGGTCGGGAATAGGCCTCCAAAGAAGTTTTCTTAATTACTCCTTCCTTCGTACACATGATGATGAAGTTGTTATTGATGTATTCCTTATCCGTAAGGTCTTGTACCTTAACATAGGCTTTAACTTTATCGTCTTGAGGGATGTTAATCAAATTTTGAATTGCTCGACCTTTCGATAATTTATTGCCTTCAGGGATTTCGTAAACTCGCATCCAGAAGCATCGACCTTTTTCGGTAAAGATGAGTAAATAGTTGTGGTTTGTTGCAATGAACAGGTGTTCTAGGAAGTCCTTGTCGCGCGTTGTGGAGCCTTTCGAACCCATTCCTCCGCGGTTTTGAACTTTGTACTCGCTGAGGTTCGTGCGTTTGATGTAACCCGCATGGGAAATGGTAACCACCACTTCATCGTCGGCAATTAAATCTTCCATACGCATTTCCGAGGCACCGTATTCGATGGTAGATCTTCGTGCGTCGCCGTATTTATCTTTTACTTCGAGGAGTTCATCTTTTATAATTTGCATTCGACGCTCCTCTTTGTCCAAAATATCTTTCAAATCGGCGATTAATTTCATGAGTTCGTCATACTCGCTGCGCAACTTATCTTGCTCAAGACCAGTTAACTGACGAAGTCTCATGTCCACAATAGCTCTCGTTTGGATTTCGCTTAGACCAAAGCGCTCCGATAACCTTTCGCGTGCATGGTCCGGACTGTCTGAAGTCTTGATGATTTCAATCACTTCATCAATATTATCCGAAGCGATGATAAGTCCTTCTAGAATATGAGCTCGTTCCTCTGCTTTTCGCAGTTCATAACGCGTTCTGCGCACCACCACATCGTGTCGGAAAAGAATGAACTGATCGATGATTTCACGCAGGTTGAGCAAGCGAGGTCGCCCGTCAACTAAGCATATGTTATTAACTGAAAATGAGGTTTGTAGAGCAGAATACTTGTATAACTTATTTAATACGACATTCGCGATTGCTTCGCGCTTAATTTCGAAAACGATGCGCATACCATTTCGGTCGGATTCATCGCGTAAATCAGAGATCCCTTCAATTTTCTTGTCGTTGACTAACTCTGCGATTTTCTTTATCATTTCCGCTTTGTTCACCTGGTATGGAATTTCCGTTACCACGATTTGCTCACGCCCATTCACTTCTTCAATCTCTGCTTTACCGCGCATAACGATTCTTCCTCGTCCAGTCAATAATGCATCGCGCACTCCATCGTAACCGTATATGATTCCTCCTGTAGGAAAATCAGGAGCTTTTACGTGGGTAATTAGTTCTTCGTCACTCAGTTCTTTGTTGTCAATCACAGCCACAATTCCGTCGATCACTTCAGAAAGGTTGTGGGGAGCCATATTTGTCGCCATTCCTACGGCAATACCGGCGGCCCCGTTCACCAATAGATTCGGAATTTTAGTAGGTAAAACCGTCGGTTCTTCCAAACTATCGTCAAAATTAGGCTTGAAATCAACCGTTTCCTTATCCAAGTCTTCCAGCATGTCCTCGGCAATCTTCTTAAATCTTGCCTCAGTGTAACGCATAGCTGCAGGTGAATCACCGTCGACACTTCCAAAGTTCCCTTGGCCATCGACCAATGGATATCGCAAGGACCATTCTTGCGCCATCCGTACCATGGTATCGTAAACTGAGCTATCACCGTGAGGGTGATACTTTCCTAGAACCTCTCCGACAATACGCGCGGATTTCTTGTAAGGACGGTTGGACATTACCCCCAAGTCTTGCATTCCGTAAAGTACCCTTCTGTGAACCGGCTTAAAGCCGTCTCGAACATCGGGTAAGGCTCGTGACACAATGACCGACATCGAATAATCGATGTAGGCTGACTTCATTTCATCTTCAATGTTGATTTGAATTATTCTTTCTCCTTCTGGCATAATGGGTCTGTCAATTATTCATTAAAATAGTCTACAAAGTTAATAAAATAAAGAGGTGTTTTAAGGAGTATTCCTTTAATTTACGAACAAAAATTGCTGTTTCTTGTGGATAAAAAAGTTACCACCATTCGGCGGTTCATAGTTCTCAACGATATCTGTATTTTGAGCAACATTAAATCTTATATTTGTCTGATTAAAAAAGAATGGAAGCTAAGTTCTCAACAGGTGTAAAAAATTTGTTAAAAGTTAGTAAAGAAGAGGCAATTCGACTTAGTAATGAGTATGTTGCGCCGGAACATTTTTTACTCGCTATAATACAATTAGACCAAGCGAAAGCACACGCTTTGTTAAAGGAATTTGATGTTCCTTTTGAGGTAATACACCTTGAATTGGAGCGAATTCTGAAGAAATCGGCTCAGGGCTCTTTGTTTAAGCCTAACCCAATCCCCTTGTTAAAGCAATCGGAAAACATTTTGAAACAATCCTTTTTGGAGTCAAAGGTTTTTAAATCGAATGTTATTGGTACGGAACATGTTTTGCTTACCATGCTGAAATACGAGGACAGCGCGGCTTGTCAGATACTGAATAAACACGGTGTTAAATACGAAAATTTAAAAGATGAATATATGTCGATGAATAAAAATTATACCCCTCCGAAGGCTGAATTTCCTGGAAATCGAGAGGAGGAAGATGAAGGAGGCGGGCTACCGAAAAAATCCCCGGATTCAAAATCCAAAACACCTGTATTGGATAATTTTGGCCGAGATCTTACTAAAATGGCAGAACTGGGTAGATTAGATCCTATTGTGGGGCGTGAAAAGGAAATCGAACGGGTTAGTCAAATTCTTTCACGTCGTAAAAAAAACAATCCTATTCTTATTGGTGAACCCGGTGTGGGTAAGAGTGCTATCGCTGAAGGATTAGCTCTAAGAATTGTCCAACGTAAAGTTTCGCGTATCCTGTTCGATAAACGAGTTGTCTCTTTGGATCTTGCTTCTTTGGTTGCAGGGACAAAATACCGTGGTCAATTTGAAGAACGAATGAAGGCGGTAATGCAAGAAATCGAGAAGAATCCAGACGTAATTTTGTTCATTGATGAAATCCATACGATCATTGGGGCTGGGGGCGCAAGCGGTTCATTGGATGCTTCCAATATGTTTAAACCGGCGTTAGCGAGAGGAGAGCTCCAAGCCATTGGTGCAACAACGTTGGACGAATACCGTCAATACATCGAGAAAGATGGTGCATTAGAGCGAAGGTTTCAAAAAGTCATAGTTGAGCCAACCTCAATTGACGAGACCATTCAAATTCTGAACAATATTAAAGAACGTTACGAGGAACATCACATGGTCAGTTATACGCCAGAAAGTATAGAAGCTTGTGTGAAATTGACGGAAAGGTATATTACCGATCGTCATTTACCCGATAAGGCAATTGATGCATTGGATGAAGTAGGATCAAGGGTTCACATAACCAACATTAGTGTTCCGCAAGAAATCTTGGATATTGAAGCAGAAGTAGAGCAAATTAAAATTCGTAAAAGCGAGGTAATTAAGGCTCAACAATTTGAACGTGCCGTAGAGCTTCGCGATGCAGAACGAAAGTTAAATGAAAAACTGGAAGAGGAAAAGAAGAAATGGGAAGAGGCATCCAAAAATAACCGCATTACCATCACAGAAGAAAATGTCGCAGAGGTGGTTTCGATGATGAGCGGTATACCGTTAACTAAAGTTTCTCAAACGGAATCCGGTAAATTGGTCAATATGACCGATGCTTTGAAAGGTAAAGTAATTGGTCAGGATGAAGCGGTCAATAAGGTCGTGAAGGCCATTCAACGGAATCGGGCCGGTTTGAAAGATCCTAACAAACCCATTGGTTCGTTCTTTTTTCTAGGACCAACTGGGGTTGGAAAAACACAACTCGCCAAAGTTTTGGCGAAGTACCTTTTTGATACCGAAGATGCACTGATTCGAATCGACATGTCGGAGTTTATGGAGAAATTCAGCATATCTCGTCTCGTTGGTGCTCCTCCAGGTTATGTGGGTTATGAGGAAGGTGGTCAATTGACCGAAAAAGTTCGACGAAAGCCTTACTCCATTGTGCTTTTGGATGAAGTTGAAAAAGCACACCCCGATGTGTTCAATTTGCTACTTCAGGTATTGGATGATGGGCACATGACCGACGGATTAGGTCGTAAAATTGACTTTAAAAACACCATTCTCATCATGACTTCCAACATTGGTGCTCGTCAGCTGCAAGATTTTGGTACAGGGGTGGGGTTTGGAACGAAAGCCAAAGAAGAGGCGAGGGATGAAAACTCAAAGGCGGTAATTCAAAATGCCCTTCGAAAAGCGTTCTCTCCTGAATTCTTAAACCGGGTTGACGATATGATCATGTTCCGTTCCTTGGAAAGGCATGATATCCACAAGATTATCGATCTTGAGTTGGATAAGTTGTTTAAACGGATTCATGATTTGGGATACATGCTAGAGCTCACTGAAAAAGCTAAAGATTTTATTGTTGAGCGAGGTTATGATGAAAAATTTGGCGCAAGACCTTTAAAGCGAGCTATCCAAAAATTCATTGAGGATCCCTTGGCAGAAGGAATTATTAATCAGAATCTGAATGCAGGGGATAAAGTGATCATGGATTGGCAAGATGGAAAAGAGGAACTAAGCGTTCAATTTAAAAAATCCAAGGGCAAAAGTGCTTCTTCGGATAAGAATAAAACAGAAGAATAAATAACAGAAGTATTGTTTAATAAAAAAGGGGCATTCGCCCCTTTTTTATATTCAATAGTTCGGGATTAAACTTTCGCAATGGTTTCGCTCATGTATTCACCAGCCTTCAGTTTACCCACAATTTTTGAAAACGACTCAATGGTATAATTCACGTCTTCCATGGTATGCACCGCAGTTGGAATTAACCGCAAAATAATCATTCCCTTTGGTACCACGGGGTAAACAACCATGGAGCAGAAGATATTATAATTTTCCCTTAGGTCATAGATCAAATTAGTTGATTCTGGGATAGAACCGTTCAGATAAACAGGAGTTACGCATGAATTGGTCGGACCAATTTCAAACCCTGCTTTTTTCAAGCCACTTTGAAGTGCGTTGGTAATTTCCCAAAGTTTAGATTTCAACTGAGGCTGAGTTCGAATCAATTCGAGCCTTTTCAGCGCACCTGCTACCAAGGGCATCGGCATGGCTTTTGCGAAAATTTGAGACCGCATGTTGTAGCGAAGGTATTCGACTACCTGTGCGTCGCTAGCAATAAAGCCTCCAATCATCGCGAAGGATTTAGCAAAAGTGCCAAAATAAACATCAATTTCATCTTGTACTCCTTGTTCTTCACCCGTTCCAGCGCCAGTAGCACCTAGCGTTCCAACCCCATGTGCGTCGTCAACAAATAATCTGAAGTTGAATTTCTTTTTCAGCGCAACGATTTCTTTCAAATAGCCTTGATCTCCGCGCATACCAAAAACTCCCTCGGTGATGACCAATATTGCACCTCCAGTTTCCTCGGCTAGTTTCGTAGCACGCTCCAATTGTTTTTCACAATCTTCGATGTCGTTGTGCTTAAAAACGTATCGTTTACCCATGTGCAGACGAACCCCGTCTAAGATGCACGCATGTGATTCTGCATCATAAACAATTACGTCATGGCGGTCAACTAAACAATCAATGGCAGAAACCATGGCTTGGTAACCAAAATTCACCAAAATGGAATCATCTTTTGATACGAAATCAGCTAGTTCTTTTTCAAGTTGTTCATGCAAGTTGGAATTACCACTCATCATTCTTGCTCCCATAGGCATGGCAAAACCAAAATTTGATCCTGCATCAGCATCTGCTTTACGCACTTCAGGATGGTTCGCTAAGCCTAAATAATTATTGAGCGACCAATTCAGTTTTTCTTTTCCACGAAAGTGCATGTGAGGACCAATGTCGCCTTCGAGTTTTGGAAAGGTAAAGTAACCATGAGATTCCTTTGCGTGCATTCCAATGGGACCTCGATTCGCTTGTATTTTTTCAAATATATCTGCCATGTTGTTGGATTATGGTTACAAAGTTAATGTTAATTAAATATCAACGCACCAGTGGAGAACCTAAAATATACTAATAGTAAATAGCCCTTCGCACTTTAGATACGTATTTCGCAAGTCGAATGACCTGTTTTGTGTAACCAAATTCGTTGTCATACCATGTGTAAAGCACAACATTTTTACCGTCTTTTGAAACAATGGTAGCGTTTGAATCATACACTGAGCAGCAGGTGTTTCCGATGATGTCAGAAGATACTAATTCTGGATCGAACGAATAATAAATTTGGTTTACCAGAGGACCTTCCAAAGCTGCTGATTTGATTAAGTCATTGATGTCCTCAACCGTGGTTTCACCGTTCAGTTCCAAGCTCAAAATAGCTAATGAACCGTTAGGAGTTGGAACTCTTACGGCATTCGCGGTCAGTTTGTCTTTCAGCGAAGGTATAACCTTAGTTACAGCACTTCCTGCGCCTGTCGAGGTAATCACCATATTAATGGCTGCTGAACGCCCTCTTCGCGGTTTCTTGTGCATATTGTCCAAAAGGTTTTGGTCGTTGGTGTAGGCGTGAACGGTTTCAATATGCCCCTTTAAAATAACTAATCGATCTTCAATCACTTTTAAAATAGGACTGATGGCGTTGGTTGTGCACGAAGCGGCGGAATAAATTTTTTCCTCATCTAACCTTAAGTCTTGTTCATTGATTCCGAATACAATGTTGGGAATTTCCTTTCCTGGAGCAGTTAAGAGGACCCTTGACACTCCTTTTGCAGTAAGATGCCTGGATAGAGCCTCTTTGTTCGTGTAAATTCCAGTATTATCGATCACCAGAGCATTAGAAATGCCAAATTTGGTATAGTCGACATCCTCCGGAAGGTTTGAATGGATCATTTGCACTACTTGACCATTAATTATGAGGCATTTACGTTCTAAATCAACGTTTACTGTACCTTTAAATGCTCCATGCACAGAGTCGTTTCTAAGAAGGCTAGCGCGTTTGAGAATATCGTTGTCGGAATTTCCACGTGTGACAATCGCGCGCAACCTTAACTGTTGACCTTTTCCCGCTTGACGGATAAGTTCACGGGCTGCTAATCTTCCAATTCTGCCGAAACCATAAAGTACCACATCCCTTGGTTCAAAGCTCGGACTACTCGAATGTTCAAAACCTTTTAATTTACTCACAAGAAATTCAGATGGTTGCATGGATGAATTTTCGCTTAACCATTCATTGGCAAGTTTGCCGATATCGAGTTTCGAAGGAGCTAGGTTTAATTTTGCAATTTCCTCGGCCATGACGCAAGTGGTGAATACGTCGATGGGTTTATTAACCACTTTTCCGGCGTATTCATGCAGGTTGAGCAGTTCGGATATGGTTATATCGGTTAAATGATGCCTAAACAATACAAGTTCAATTCCTTGTTCGTACATGAGTTCGCCAACTTTTCCCTGAAGTTTAACGGCAGCTCTTTCTTGTTCAATGTGATTTTTCAGTTCTTGTTCGTAGCCTAAAAGTGAATCCATAATATATGTTTTGATTGATGATGATGCAAATGCAAAAAGGCTGCGAACAGCAGCCTTGAATGTTATCCTAAATAGGTTTTCAACAGTTTATTCCTGGAGGTATGTCGAAGTCTTCTAATAGCCTTCTCTTTGATTTGGCGTACCCTTTCCCGCGTTAGGTTAAATTTGGAGCCAATTTCTTCTAAGGTTAGCCCGTGGTTCATTCCAATTCCAAAAAACAAACGAATGATTTCACGTTCTTTGTGGGTTAGTGTGCTCAAGGAACGTTCGATTTCCCGTTGCAATGATTCATTCATTAAACCAGAATCTGTTCTCTCAGATTCAGTATTTACCATCACGTCAATAAGCGTTCCTCCGTCCTCGTTGGCTGAAAGAGGGGCGTCTACGGATACATGTCTTCCCGCTACGTTTAGACTTTCTTTAATCTTTTCTTCAGGAACTTCAAGCGCTTCAGCTAATTCTTCAGCAGATGGTGCACGCTCAAATTCTTGCTCAAGTCTTGAAAAAGCTTTATTAATCTTATTCAAGGAACCAACTTGGTTCAGGGGTAACCGAACGATACGCGCTTGTTCTGCTAAGGCTTGTAAAATGGATTGACGAATCCACCAAACAGCATAGGAGATAAACTTAAAACCACGCGTTTCGTCAAACTTTTGAGCAGCTTTAATCAAGCCAAGGTTGCCTTCGTTGATCAAGTCGGGTAGTGTAAGCCCTTGATTTTGATATTGTTTAGCGACTGATACGACGAAGCGAAGGTTGGCTCTCGTGAGTTTTTCCAAGGCTTTTTGGTCCCCTGCTTTTATTTTTCGTGCCAGCTCTACTTCTTCTTCGGCTGTGATCAATTCTTCCCGACCAATGTCCTGTAGATATTTATCGAGGGATTGGCTTTCGCGGTTCGTAATGGATTTGGTAATTTTGAGTTGTCTCATGCTTGTTCCTTTGCTTTAACTATGTATTTAACGAGTTGAACAAAGTAAAACGAAAAAAAATGTTTAGAAAAATTTTTTCAGGGCAAATTTCAACAACTTATTAACCATGTATTTTTAGTAACTTTTACATGTTACAAACCAAAACCCTTATAGTCTCGAGCACCGCTTGGTGTAACTATTTCTAGTAAAATTCCACGATTTACCCCGTTTAGCTTTTCGGTCAATTCTTCCACGGTTTCAATTGGATCATTGTTTACTTTGGTAATAATGGTTCCCTCGGTAATACCCAATGTTTTTAGTTTACCGGCTGATACGGTCTTTACTTTTACGCCGAAACTTATATTTAAGTCCTTTTTCTCTTTAGCGCTAAGTTCAACAAAGGTAGCACCAAGAGCAAAGTTTTTGGCAATTTCTTCCTTGCTTAACAACTCGGTGTCTCCGTCCTTGTTGCGCAAAACTACGTCCTTTGTTTCTTCTTCTCCGTTTTTCCTTCTAATAGTAACAACCACCTTATCGCCAGGTCGCTGTTTTCCGATTTCCTCTTGTAGCTGTGCTGGAGAGTTCACTTCTTTGACCCCAATTTTTAATATAACGTCACCAGTTTTAAGTCCGGATTTATCGGCTGATCCGCCATCTACCACAGAATTTATATAAACTCCTTTGAGGTTTGGGAGCTTTTCTTTTTCCTTGAGTTCTTGGTTAATCGAGCTAATTTGAACGCCTAAATAGGCTCTTTGAACCAAACCGTAGTCAATTAAATCTTTAACTACTTTTTCCACCAAGTTAACCGGGATAGCGAAGGAATAACCGCTGTAAGCACCCGTTTGAGAGGCTATGGCGGTATTGATTCCCACTAATTCTCCAAAGGTGTTTACCAAAGCTCCTCCGCTGTTTCCAGGATTGACCGCGGCATCTGTTTGGATAAAAGATTCAATAGGCACGATATTCTTGTCCGAACGCTCCGACAGCAAATTGATATTACGTGCTTTTGCGCTGACAATTCCTGCGGTAACTGTCGACGTTAGGTTAAATGGATTTCCAACTGCCAGTACCCATTCTCCAATTTTCAAGTTATCGCTGTTACCAAATTTCATGGGAACTAAATTGGATGCTCCATCGATTTTCAATACCGCAAGGTCTGTGGATGGGTCGGCGCCAACTATTTTGGCGGTATATTCGGCATTATCGTTTAGGATGACATGAATTTCCGAGGCGTTTTCAATGACATGGTTATTTGTTACAATATAACCTTCGGAAGAAATAATTACGCCTGAACCGGCGCCAGAACCGTATTGCTTGAATTCACGGCCTCCAGCACCTGGACCGTAGAAAAACTCTTGAAACATATCGCGTTGAAAGGTGGTGGAAACTACCTTGGTGGTTACGTGCACCACGGAATTGATACTCATTTGAGAAGCTTGGGATAAATCCGGTAGAATGTCACCGTTTAAACCAACGGTTTTAGCATAATACCTGTTGCCGTCCAGCAATTCATCAGAAGTTTTACGGTAATTGTTAGAAAAGGTTAAATAAGCCGCTAAAGGCAGTGTACCACTTACAATGGCCACACCAATTACTACTAAAAAAAGTTTTCTGTTCATAATTTTATGGATTTAGAGTACAATTTTAACAAGCTTCATTGAATTACAAAATTAAAAACGTGTTAAAGAATGTTAAGCATCGCGGCAACATTTTTACGTAATTTTGAACATGTTTTTGGAGTTTGATAAATTTCAAGGTGCAGGTAACGATTTTATTATGGTGGATAACCGCCATGGGGCACTTGCTGAGCCAACCATCGACCAAATTGTTCGAATTACGGATCGAAAGTTCGGTATTGGTGCGGACGGGTTTATACTCTTGAATCAATCTTTGGGCAACGATTTTCACATGGAATTTTACAACCCCGATGGTTCCAAAAGTTTTTGCGGTAACGGAGCCCGTTGCGCTGTTGCGTTCGCTCAATACAGGGGCGGTAGTATGGAATTCAAGCGATTTTCAGCCGTTGACGGCATTCATGACTACCGCATCGAAGACGAAATTTCCATTCGCATGCAGGATGTTAATAAAGTGATTCACTTCGATGATGCTCAGGGATTCGTCCACACAGGTTCACCGCATTACATACTTCAATCGAACGATCTTACTTCAGAGAATGTCCTCAAATGGGGACGACACGTTCGTTATTCCGAGGCTTATGCCGCGGAAGGCGTGAATGTAAATTTGGGATTTGTCAAGGACGACACCTTAATTGAAATTGCTACCTATGAAAGAGGAGTTGAGGATGAAACCCTCTCCTGTGGAACGGGGGCCACTGCTTGTGCGTTGTATTTTGCGGATCAACTTGGCATGGAAAACGGATTTTTAAACGTGCAAACCAAAGGAGGTTTGTTGCAAATTCGTTTCAATAAAACAGAAGATGGAGGATATCACCACATTTGGTTGAAGGGCCCTGCCACGAGAGTCTTTTCTGGTAGAATTGAGTTATGAAGAGTGGATTATTCGGATTAAACCTTATGCTTCGTGCCGTTGAACCCAACGATGCATCATTTTTGTTCATTTGGGAAAATAACCCCTCGAATTGGCGAATCAGTCATACGGAGGTTCCGTTTTCCATGCACAATATCCATCAACTTATTGAACAATTTTCAAATCCTAGGGCCTCGGGGCAAATTCGATTGATCGTGGTTCTCAAGGCCACGAACAAACCCGTTGGAACCATTGATTTATTCGATATAAGTTTTAAGCACGGATATGCCACCTTGGGAATATTAATTGCGGAAGAATCGGACCGAGGTAAAGGTTACGCGGAGGAAGCAGTTAACTTATGCCTTGACTATTGTATGGATCATTTGCATTTGCACAATCTACAGTGTTTTGTCCACGCAGACAACCTTCCAAGTTTGAACTTATTTAAAAAATTGAATTTTCGAGAGGTTGGAGTTCGAAAGGAGTGGTATATTTATAAAGAGAATAGAATCGACGAAATAGCTTTTCAATTATGTCTAAAAGATCGAAACCAGCAATAGTTATAATCCTAAGTTTGGTAGGAACCATTGGAATACTAGGATTTATACTGCTTTTTCCAAAATTACAAGTCTATTGGTCTGGAATGACTGTTACTTGTAATAGAGAGGTGCGAACATTTCTTTTGAAGGAACCCATTACATGCGAAGAGCTTGCAGCGCTTTTAGAAGATCAAAATATCGTGGATGAGCCTGAAGATTTTTTAAAGGTGGCAACATATAAACAGTTGTCCAAAGAGCGCATCGCAGCGGGGATGTATGAAATTTTTCCGAGGACCAGTTATCGAACCTTGCTGAACGGATTTACCAAAAATGCAGCAGGCAACGGCAATGCCGAAGTTGAAGTAACCTTGACATTTAATAACTGCAAAACTTTGCAGCAAATGGCAGGAAAAGTCTCGAAATGCATCGCGGTCGACAGCGCATCATTGATGGCATATTTAATGGATGGATCGACCCTCGAAAAATATGGTTTCACTTGGGAGCAATTCCCTGCCATGTTCATTCCGAATACTTACAAGCTTTACTATGACACCGATGCAGCGGCATTTACCCAAAGGATGGCCCAAGAATTTAAGTTATTTTGGACTCCTGTAAGATCGTCCAAGTTGAAATCGTTGGGACTCACATCTCCAAGCGAGTTGGTGACCTTGGCGTCCATTGTGTATGCCGAACAATCGCGAATAGCCGACGAATGGCCCACCATCGCAGGTCTTTATTTAAATCGCATCAGGACAGGTATGAAATTACAATCGGATCCTACCTTTAAATTTTGTTGGGGCGACAAGTTGGAAGGTGTTCAACGTTTGCTGGCGGTTCATCGTTCCATTGTTTGTCCATACAACACCTACCTAATTAAAGGCTTGCCTCCGGGCCCCATCAATCTCCCAGAGGCCATTGTTTTAGAGGCAGTTCTTGGTGCTCCTAAAGTGAATTATTTGTTCATGTGCGCAAAACCAGACTATTCGGGTCGTCACAATTTCGCAGTTACAGGCACCGAGCATTTGGAAAACGCCAGGGTATTTCAAAATTGGTTGGGTGAAGAACAAAAAAAGAAGCAACAATAATGGAACGAAGGAAGTTCATACAAGCTGGATCGTTAATCGTTGCTGCTGGGTTAATTAAGCCATTTCAGGGGGCTGAAATTCCCGTATACAGTTTTGAAGAACGCATTGAAGGTCCGATGATCATTTCCACATGGATTCACGGATTGGAGGCGAATCGTGCTGGATGGAGCGTTTTGGAAAATGGTGGAAGTGCTTTGGATGCTACAGTAGCTGGTGCTATGCAAACCGAGTCGGATGTTACAAATCGCAGCGTTGGAATAGGAGGAAGGCCGGATAGGACAGGACATGTTACCCTCGATGCATGCGTTATGGACGGCGATGGAAGAAGCGGAGCCGTTGGATATTTGGAAGGAATTGCACATCCTGCCGCAGTAGCCAAGGCCATAATGGAAAAAACACCCCATGCAATGCTAGTAGGTTCAGGCGCTCGACAATTTGCCTTGGATAATGGATTTGCCACCATTAAAACGCCCCTTCCGGAGGTGAAAAAAGATTATTTACAATGGCGAAAAGAGAACAAAGAGCTGATAAAGCGGCCTAAAATCAACCATGAAAACCACGACACCATTGGATTGATTGCGCGAGATGCGCAGGGACGTTTTGGAGGAACCTGTACCACCAGCGGTTGGGCATATAAAATGCCGGGAAGATTGGGCGATTCCCCCATTATCGGGGCTGGACTTTTCGTTGATAACGAGGTGGGTGCTGCTACGGCAACGGGCTTAGGGGAAGCTATCATCCGAGTTGCGGGGAGTGCTATTGTTGTGGAATTGATGCGAGGCGGAATGAAGCCTTCCGAGGCATGTAAAGAGGTTGTAATGAGGATCATACGTAAGAACAAGGATCTCACGGGGTTACAATGCGGTTTCATTGCGATGGATAAACAAGGAAATGTGGGGGGATTCTCCGTTTATAATGGTTTTAATTTTGCGCTAAAAACAGCAAACCGTGACGAAATGGTGGACACTGAATATGATCGAAAATGGTAAAAATTCCCTTTTTACTATGTGTTTTGTTGTTTTCCATTACGTTAATCGCTCAAAATAGCATACAACTAGAGTGGGAAATTCAACACCCTTTGGATAAAAACTGGATTAAATTAGGAGTTCGTGGGAGCGTTCAAGAAGCTATACTACAGCAAGGATTACTTCCTGATCCCTTTCAAGGAACCAACGAAGAAGCCTATCAATGGATTGAAGATCACGTTTGGAACTTCAAAAGCCGTTTTTTCCTGTCTGAAGCTATGTTCAATGCGAAAGAGGTTGAACTCGATTTCCCATGTATCGATACCTATGCCAAGATTTTTGTCAACGGAAAAGAGGTATTGGATGCTCAAAATTATTTTCGACCTTATCGGGTGGAAGTCCGTTCAGAATTAATCTTGGGTTACAATGAAATTGAAGCAGTGTTTACACCTCCTGTGCTATTTCATAAGAAGACATACGAAAACGAAGCTTTTCATTTTCCAGCCCCCAACGATCATGGAAAAATTAAGGCCGCTCCCTTAACGAGAAAACCGCAATATCAATTCGGTTGGGATTGGGCACCAAGAATTAACACCTTGGGTTTTCCTTATCCCATTACGGTGGGAGTACAAGAACGTCGGTGTATTCAATCATGCGTTGTCAACACCTTGAGTATCGATGATACTGCTGAATTGGAATGGGTTTTAGTAAAAGACCCGATCGCCAATGAACACCTGATACGTTCGCAAGTTTTTGGTTGGGAAGTGAAGAACGATAGCAATAATCTCCAAAAATTCCGATTCTCCTTGGGAAATCCGAAGTTATGGTATCCTCGGGAATTCGGGAGTCCGTTTTTGTATAAGGATACACTTATCGTAATGGACCTACAAGGGAATGTGCTTCAAAGTTATCCGTATTCCTTTGGTATTCGGAGCGTTAAACTGGTTCAAGATACGGATAAATGGGGGACTTCGTTCTTCTTTGAGATCAACGGAAAGCCTGTTTTTATGAAAGGGGGAGATATGATTCCACCCTCGATGTATGGTGGTGTTACCACCGACGCAGAATGGGAAAAATGGGTTGCGTTAATGGTGGAGAGCAATTTCAATATGGTAAGGATTTGGGGTGGAGGAGATTATGCGGACGAGGCATTTCTCAATGCGTGTGATAAGGCAGGCATTATGGTTTGGCACGATGCGATGTTTGCCTGTGCGATGTATCCAGGATCCTCAGAATTCTTGGCGAATGTAGAGGAAGAGTTCCACCATCAATGGCCCAGAATAACACGACATCCTTCCGTGGTTTACATCAACGGAAACAATGAAGTGGATGTGGCCTGGAAGAATTGGGGATTTCAGCTGCAATATGCCTTGAAAAGTTCGGAACAAAAGGAAATTGAGCTAGCCTATGATGCCTTATTTCGCAGGTTACTTCCTGAGGTACTGGCCCAATATTCGAACCTGCCGTACGTGCATACTTCACCGCTAAGCAATTGGGGGAAATCGGAATATTATAACCATGGAACTCAGCATTATTGGGGAGTTTGGCATGGCTCAGATCCCATGAAGGATTTTGAGGAGAACATTGGTCGTTTCAATGCAGAATTTGGATTTCAAAGTTTTCCCGAGTTTTCGACCCTTAAGAGCTTTAGTGATTCTTCGGATTGGTCACTTAGTTCTCGCGTAATGAAACACCATCAAAAAAGCTATGTAGGTAATGGAATGATCTTAAAACATGCCTTGGAATTGTACGGAAAACCTAAGGATTTCGAAGAATTTGTTTATTTTTCTCAACTGACACAAGCCCATGCGGTTGCCTCAGCTGTAAGCGGCCATTTATTGGACGCACCGCGATGTATGGGGTCCTTGTATTGGCAAATCAACGATTGCTGGCCAGCGCCTACATGGTCGAGTGTAGACTTTTTGGGAAATTGGAAAGCTTTGCACTATAAAATGAAGCAGGTGTTTCGCAAGGTCACAGCAGTACAAAGCCATCAAAATCAGCACTTAAGTTTGGTCGCGAATAACCTCGATTCAGTGCATGTAAAAGTACAGTATGAAGTTCTTCGATTGGAGCATAGAATGCCAGTTTTAATCAATGCCAAAGAACAGGAATTTCAGCTCTCAGGATTCGAATCCATGGTACTGTTCGACGGTTCGAATTTGAATGGAACGCATGTCGTGAAATTGCGTATCAACGATGGTGCAGAGGAGCTATTCCTTTTTGGACCGGTAAAGCCCAAAAGTCCTCGAAAACCTCTACAAAATTCTTTGAGGGTGGTTGAATTAGACACCCTTAACAAAACGGGCAAGTTGCTTTTTGAAAACGATGATTTCGTAGCGGATGTTTGGTGGTACTCCATGACCCCAGGTGTTAAGTTTGAACGCAATTTTGAACATTGTTTACCGGGTAAACACGAGATTTCTTTTACTTTTGACGAAATTCCTACATCCTTTAAATACTGCTACCGATGAAATTAAATACAGGTTTTTTCCTTGTTTTGGCCTCAACCTCAATCTATGCTCAAACGACCTTGAACAGCGATACCGTTAAGCGAAAAAACGAAGTGGTGGTTTACGGTAAGGGCTTGCCTTTTTACTTTTCCGATAGAACATCTACCATTCAAACTTTTGATATAGCTCGTAACCGTGCTTTGCCCATTCGCTCGGTCAATGAAGCCTTATCCTATGTTCCGGGATTGGATCTTCGGCAAAGAGGTGTTCAGGGAATTCAGGGCGATTTAAGCATTCGTGGTGGAACTTTCGAGCAAAATTTGATCTTGATCAACGGCTTTAAATTGGTGGATCCTCAAACCGGACATCATGCATTGAACCTACCAGTTTTGCTCACCAATGTTCAAAACGTAGAAGTTTATAAAAGCTCTGGTACACGTATTTTTGGTCAAAACGCCATGACAGGTGCGGTGAATTTTGTAACACAACCCGAACGCAGTTATGGGGTTAATATGCAATTGTTCGGAGGGAACTTTGGAGGGCTTGGTTTCCAATCCACTGTGAGTGCTCCCGTTGGGAAACTTCGCCAATCGGTTTCGTTTGGTTATGATAAGAGCAACGGATATTGGTATAATTCCGATCATACCAACCAACAAGTTTTTTACGATGCGGCACTGCCTTTGGGAAAAAAACAGGAGTTGAAAGCATTGCTGGGATATTCCGATCGTTCCTTTGGTGCCAACGGATATTATACTCCTTTATTTCCTGATCAATGGGAGTCTACGCAAATGGCCATAGCTGGCCTTTCGCATCAAGCGGTTATGGACAAATTTACCCTGCTCACCAAAGCCTCATTGCGCTCTCACCGGGATGAGTTTCGCTTAAAACGCTTTGATCCTGCTTTTTATACGAATAAGCATTGGTCTGAAGTTGTTACTGTAGAAGCAACAGGTAAGTGGGTTTCCAAGTTAGGCGTCACAGGTTTTGGTGGCGAATGGCGCTTGGAAGGGTTGAACAGCACCAACCTCGGGGAGCGTGAACGAACTTACATGTCAGGTTTTGTAGATCATACCTTGAAGCTGATGGAGAACAAGCTCATTTTGGTGGGAAATGTTCACTATTTTAACCTGCACATGAATGGCAACACCTACCAAAAATTCTTACCCGGGTTCGAGGTGGCTTACCTGCCGCTCCCTTCGCTTAGGATTTATGGAAATATTGGTCAAAGTTACCGTGCCCCAAGTTACACGGAACTTTTTTATCAGGATTTCTCCAATGTGGGTAACGCAAATCTTCAACCGGAATACGCTACCAATATGGAGTTAGGAGCTAGTTATTCTACTACTTGGGGACAGTCGGTGAGCGGTAGTAGGGACTCTTGGAAGTCAAAAATCACCTTAGATGCTTCGATTTACAGAAGAAATACCAACAACATGATTGATTGGGTTCGAAGTACTACGACTCCTCAGGATCCTTGGATGCCCGTGAACTTATCCAATGTTATTTTTACAGGGGTAGAATCCAACATCCACTACCGATGGAACGGTGATGGAAAATTCATGTTGCGGGAAGTTTCCTTAGGGTACAATTATACCGATGCAAGCCATCAATTTGTAGATCCATTACAGATGAGCCAGTCGCGCTATGCTTTTTCTGGACTACGTAACCAATTGGTAGGGAGAATTACCGCGAATTTAACCCGATGGGTAGCTGTAAGCGTTGCATATCGTGGAGTGGACCGTGTAGGAGGAAATAGCTATTCCTTGCTGGATGCAAAAATTGCCCTGAATCCAAGCAAAGCGGTTACCGTTTTTGTCGAAGGGAATAACCTTGCGAACACGCAATACGTGGAAGCAGGTTATGTTCAAATGCCCGGTCGATGGTTCAAAGCAGGGTTGCAAATTAAAATGCTCGACTAATTCGAGAGTATTTCTCGATGCTTTATGTTGATCAGGGCATCGTAGAATTTCTGGCGGCCTTTGAACTATTATATCCTACTTTTGTTTAAGCATTAAACTAAAAGATGAAACAAATAGGATTGAACGGTTCGGCACATACCCTTGACATTAACATTGATGAAATGGGAGATGAGCATGTGAGTACATCGGCGGATACGCCCTTGCGAGAAGATGCTTTTGCATTGAGTGATGAGGAGAAAATTGACCGAATAGCGGTACATTTCGCCGAAATAATGGATCTCTTGGGTCTGGATAGAAACGATGATAGCCTTAGCGGAACTCCCAAAAGGGTTGCTAAAATGTACGTGAAAGAAATTTTCAGTGGGCTGAATCCGAAAAATTTCCCCGATATCAAATTGTTCGACAATAAGTACAACTACCAGCAAATGTTGGTAGAAAAGAACATCCTTTTTTATTCGAACTGCGAACATCATTTTGTTCCGATTATCGGTAAGGCTCATGTAGCTTATATTTCTTCTGGAAAGGTCATTGGTTTGTCCAAAATAAATCGGATTGTACAGCATTTCGCGAAGCGCCCACAAGTACAAGAGCGTTTAACGGTTCAAATTGCCGAGGCAATGAAAAAGGTTATGGAAACCGAGGATGTAGCGGTGATCATCGATGCTACCCACCTTTGTGTCTCATCGCGAGGAGTGAAGGATGTCAACAGCAGCACAGTTACTTCGTACTTTTCGGGACAATTTGAAAAGGAAGACAAACGCAATGAATTCCTCAAATACTTGGAATTGTAAGGGTCTTCAATTGCTTGATTCATGGACGAATTCGGTTCATCTGAACTCCTTATCGTTACGATGGGATAGTTTTTATTGAAAATTTGGTGATTTAAAAACTTTTGTCCTTGATGCATCGTACTGAAAACCCGAATTCCTCGTAATAGGTGTTAACTTTTATGCTGTGTTTGGGTAGATAGTACAAACAATAAGCTTCATAATCGGGGTAATCGTTTGCGGTCCAAAACCAGGCCATTGCATTCAGATAATAAAAAATATCTACTGCAGCCTCTTGAAACCTTCCTCCTGCCAAGCAGAAATTAAATTTATTGAATGCCTCCTCATTGTATGGTTGGGCATTTTGGATCCATTCATAATGCACATCCGTAGGTTCTCCAATCATTTTAAAGCCCATAAAGGCGAAAAGGGTATCCCACTCCGAAAGTCTTGGCACATGAAAACCTTCAGGAGCTAAACCTCGAGGGTCATTGACAGCATGCCAATTATATATTTTACCGAGAACTTTTCCGCTATCGGTCGCATTTTTATAATAGCACCATGCCGGAGTTTTGTTTTCACCTGCTTTCCTCCATTCTTCGTAATCACTCACTTCCGGAATGGGATCGCCATTTCTGAACCTTGATACATTCAAATTATTGGTCATCCATTCTTGTTCTCCAATACGAACTGTTATAGGTTCTTGAGAAAAAGTCAAAGCCGAAAGAAGGTACATAATGCTGGAAGCACAACATAATAAAATCCGCATGCAGTTTTTCAGCGAAAATAAAATATATGAAAATCGTTACGTATTTAAATTCAATCCATTCAATGTGCTCGCCAATGCTGCACTTCGGCAATCATGCTGTTGTAGGATTTATACCAGCGTTGAATCCCTAGCTTTTTGGCTTCAAGGTGTATTGGATGTTGTCCCCACGCTTTAATGGATTCCATGTCCTTCCAATAGCTTATGAACATTCCTCGTCCGTTATGTTTTAAACTTTCATAGCCTAAATATCCAGGCATAGTTTGTACGAGTTCCAGCGTACGCTCGTCGTATTCGTTATAACCGTCAAGGTCGTCCGACAAATAATAGTTAAAAATAGAGGCGAAAAATGGGGTTTCAGGTCGGGTAGATGTGTTCCAATGGATCATGAAATATGGGGATTTTGGTGGGCAATAACTCAGTAAAGCCAAGGAATCAGTCGCTTTGTTTTGGGCTTATATTCCAGGTAGGATTTGCCGAAATGGGTAAGCAGCACGTTTTCTTCCACAACAATTCTTCGATGGAAAGCGAGCAAAATGGGAAACATTACGGCCAAGGCCGCTAACCAATGGTTTAAGAAAATGCAAAAACCAACGAAAGTTAGGAGCAAGAAGGAATAGGAGGGATGTCGAACGCGGCGATAAAATCCGTCTGTTTTTAATTCGTGTTGCTGATGTATTCGCACATTCACCGTGAAAAACTTCCCTAAGGTGGAAATTACCCATGCTCGGCAAATAACGCCTGTCGCCATCAAAACAAGGGCAAGTCCTTGAATCCAATTTGCTTGTTGAAAAGCTGTTTTAAGGTAAAGGGCAATCCAAGCGCCAGCGCATACTCCAAGAATTACACAGCCCCATAAGATGAGTAGGCTGCTTTCATCGGTTTTCTGTGGTTGAGGGTCACGTAAACGCCATGCATACCACAGTTCGGTGAGTAACCAGCTGCTTACAACGATTACGAAAATATACATCATCATAAACCAATAATCCCTAAAATTGCGGCAAGAGCTCGTAATATTCGATGTTCTTTCGAATACGATAAAAAGGGAGCGTTTCCATTCGTTCTTTTACTTCTTCGAGGCTAAGGTTGATGAATTGGAGCACGGCTCCATTGCGTTCAGGACGCAGGAACAAGTGCGCGAGCACACCTTCTTCTTTCCATTCAGATACAACGGCCTGTTCTTCTTTAAGAATTTCTTGGAAATTTTCGGGTAAATTCTGCAGATCTATGGTTAAAATTACCTGTATGTGGTGCATTATTTTGGGTTGAAAAGGGTTTTTCGTAAGTCAGGGAAACGGTAAAAGGCTACGAGCAATAATACGGTTTGTACCACGCATGGTGCTGCAATGGACTCTCCATGCTCTAAGTGGGTGGCAATCGCTCCTCCCATATAGGCTGAGAGCAGAAGGGTTCCCAATACACCGGTTCTTGGAATGATAAAAAGAATAAGGCAGATCAATTCTACCACACCAATGAGCAGGTACGTGTTCGCATCGATTCCCATACTCGCTGCCATTTTCAGTGCTTCTGCGTTTGCCATAAATTTACCAGCCGCACTACCAAGAAAGGCTAAGGAAATCAATCCTGTCAATACCCAAGCCACTGTGTTGTTTGTTTTCATCGTCAAGCATTTTTATTTACGCAGTAAAGCTAACCAAATAATTGAATACATCTTGAGGTATCTCTATAATTGGCTGAATGTGTATTTTTGATTGCATTAAAAAAATGAGCTTATGGCAACGCAATTTTCCACCTGTTTTTGGGTACAAGACGCAAAAGCAATGGCCTCCTATTATGAGGAGGTATTTGAGGATTTTCAATGGATTTCTGAAAACCCCATGGCGGTCGTTTTTGAAATGACCGGAAAACGTTTTATGTGCTTAAACAATGGTCCGAGCCATTTGGCCTTCAATGAGAAAATATCGTTGGTGTTAACGGTTGATACGCAGGAAGAAATCGACCATTATTGGAATTATTTTTCCAAAGAAGGGCAAGCAGGTCAATGCGGATGGTTGGAAGATAAATACGGGGTTACCTGGCAAATTGTGCCAAGTATTTTAGGCAAGCTCATGACGAACCCCGAAACAGCGCCAAAAGCCACCTACGCTTTCATGCAAATGACCAAGTTTGATATCGCTAAGCTGGAAGCTGCTGTGAAATGATCCACCTAAACAGCAACTAAAAAAAACTGACGAAACCGTCAGGGCTTTTGTAGCGAGTTTGCCCCGACCGAACGAAGTAAGCGTCGTGGACCGAGAGTTCTGACACCTTGCTGATTAAATCACGTTCGTCAGAGCTCGGGACTTATGAGGTAAAATAAATAGGTAAAAAAAACCCTGACGAAACCGTCAGGGCTTTTGTAGCGAGACCGAGAGTTGAACTCGGGACCTTAGGGTTATGAATCCTACGCTCTAACCAACTGAGCTATCTCGCCTTTTTTGAGACCGCAAATATACGTTTTTTTCTAATTAGCCCAAGGTTTTTAGGTAAGAATCCACAAATTCCATCAATTCACCAATGCGCTGAGGACTGAAATCAAAGGGAACTCCTGCCGTTTGGTAAATTTCTGGTAAAGAACACGTATATCCTAAGGCGAGTCCCGACTTGTATTTTTCTAAAGCTTCTTTTTCATTCACTAAACTGTTCTTCCAAACGCCAATTGCACCAAGTTGTGCTATACCGTACTCAATGTAATAAAAAGGAACTTCGAACAAATGAAGTTGTCGCTGCCATCCAGAACGCTGTAAATCCTCATATCCCGTCCAATCCGTTAAACCTGTTCCGAATTTCTTACCCAAGAACAACCATTGTTCGCTTCGCTCTTCCTGGTTATGCGTTGGATGTGTGTAAACCCAATGCTGAAATGCGTCGATTTGAGCAATCCATGGTAACACTTTTAAAAGGTCTTCCATATGCTCTATTTTAGCGCGTTTTAATTCTTGATCATTGGTGTAAAACGCCTCCCAATATTTCATGCTCAACAATTCCATCGACATAGAGGCTAATTCTGCTGCCTCCGAAGGGATGTTTTTAAACGATGTTAGTTCTAATTCGCGGTTGAGAAAACTATGGATGGCATGACCGCCCTCATGTACCATGGTAACCAGGTCACGGTGTAAACCAACCGCATTCATAAAAATAAACGGCACTCCAATTTCATACAAGGGATAATTATATCCCCCTGGTGCTTTACCTGCTTTGGATTCTAGGTCCAAATGCCCCATGGTGTGCATCGTCCTTAAGCAATCGCCAAAATAAGAATCCATCTTGTCAAAAATCTCAATGGTTTTGTCTAGCATTTCTTGACCGCTCTGAAAGGGCTTGAGTGGGGCGTGACCATCAGGATCAACATCCAAATCCCATGGTTTAAATGTACTTTTCCCTAATTTCTGAAGCTTTTTAAGTTGTATCGCTTTCACCAAAGGCACTACTTTTTGTGCAACGGCTTCGTGGAAATCAAAACAGGCTTCTTTGGTATAATCAAAACGCCCCATGCTTTGGAACATGTAATCTCGGTAATTATCGAATCCTGCATTCAAGGCAAGTTGGTGACGATGGGCAATTAAATCGGTGTAGAGGTCGTTCAAAGCGTCAATATCCGATCTTCTTCGCTCGGCCATTTTTTCGTAAATATCCTTCCGAAGGATCTCGTCTTGGCTTTTCAAATGCACCGAAGCTTGTTGCATGGTCAGTGTTTCTCCTTGGTGTTCAATGGTTTGTGCAGCACTAATGCTTCCAAATTCTTGACTCTTTTCGGCTAAGTAGGCTTCAATGGTAATATTCTCTTCGCGAAAAAGATCGAGCTGAACCTTGACCGAGCGGAATAAAATGGCATAGGCTGGGTTAATGGTCAAGGCATCTACAAATGCACTTTGCATCATTTTTTCATTCAATGCATTGTTCAGGGGCGCAAGTTTCGGTTGTATTTCAGTAACAAAATAGGTGTAAGACGCGGTTAAAGTTTCGTCAGCGGTATTAATGGACATCTTAATGTACCTCCATGCTCCGTTTTCCTCTATAAAGGCTTCGATTTCGCTGAGGTCTTTGAGCCATTGTTCGAAGGATTCCTTAGAACTTAGTTCCCTCGATAATAATTCGTCAAAATAGGGCTGTACATCGCTGAAGGTATCGAGAGATAGGTCTTTTTTTAAGTAGGTTCTTTCAATTTTTGGGAGTTTCATGGAAGTAATTTTATACAAAAATAATCGGATGTTGCTTCGGGTGAACAAATCTTACCTACTTTTGTTAACCATTTGGTTAAACCATGAAGTTAATTGATTCTTCCACCGAATATAAAATTCTTGAAGCGGCTAAAACTGAATTTCTAGAGTTTGGCTTATACGGAGCTCGTATGCAAAACATTGCCAACAGGGCAGGGATCAATAAAGCGCTACTTCATTATTATTTTCGTAATAAAGAAAAACTGTTTGATAAGGTATTTGAATCGGCCCTAGAACGGTATTTCAGCAATATGGATATCATGAGTGACGATCGTTTGGATTTTAAGGAAAAGGTTCATGGTTTGGCGAATCGTTTCTTAGACTTTCTCAATGAATATCCTCAAATGGCTTTGTTTCTCATTAAAGAAGTAAGTGCCAACCAAGTCTTGTTCATCGAAAAGGTTGACAAAAATCTGAAAGGTCATAAAACGTTGTTGAGCGCTTTGTTGGATGCTCAGCAAAAAGGGGAGGTTTCGCTTGAAAACCCCATGGTATTTTTTGTTCAATTGATTTCCATGTGCACCTATCCTTTTGTAGCTAAACCGCTTTTTGCGGTGATAGCAGAACGCAATGAGACTTCGTGGAATTCCGATTCGTTAACCGAACTTCGGGCCTCGATTCATTCTTTTATAGACCATCAATTAAACCTTGCTTAGTATGCGATTTTTACCCTTTGTTTTTATTTTGGGAGTTTCAACGCTTTGGGGACAAATGAATTCATTGAGTTTGGACTCGTGCTTGTATTGGGCCCGCTTGAATTATCCGATATACCGTCAATCTGAATTATTCAAAGCGCAAATGATGACCAATGTACAAGGAATTAAAGAAGCTTGGTTACCTAAACTTAATTTAAGCCTTCAAGGGACCTATCAAACAGAGGTGGTTCAATTCAATATCCCGGGTTTTACGACGAATTTTCCACATGACTCCTACCTTGGTGCTTTAGCCTTGGAACAATTGCTGTTCGACGGAGGAATCGCTAAACGGCAGAGCCAATTAGAGGTGCTGAATTCGGACATAGAAATACAGAAAAATAAGGTGGAGATTTACCGAATTGTAGACCGAGTTAATCAGATATTCATGTCGATTTTATTGGCCAAAGCTAATATTTCCATGCTGGAGCTTTTACAGGATAATTTAATGAAGCGATCGGTAAGTGTTGCATTGTCCGTTACTAATGGTTTAATGCTTCAAACGCAATTAGACGAAATAGAGGTGGAGATGCTCAAAACCCGACAGCAATTGATCGAAGCTAAAGAAAATTTGAATGGACTGTGCGCTACCTTATCGATTCTTACAGGAAAGACCATAACAAACACCGCCGAATTCCTCGAAACTCCTGCAGGAGGTAACACCTTGCTTATGAATAACATGCGGCCAGAAGCCACCCTGCTATTAATGCAAGAAGGGTTCCTTTCCGAGAGATACAAGTTGGCGACTAATTTGGCAATGCCAAAGTTGTACTTTACTTTGGTGGGGAATTACGGCCGCCCGGGGCCTAACTTTATCAACCAGGATTTGCGTTTTTTTGGAAGCGGGAGTTTGGCTTTCAAATGGAATATCTCCAATTTATATGGGCTCAACCGAGAGAAACAACGTTTAGAAATCAGCCGAAAGGTGTTGAACATACAGCGAGATCAATTG
Organism: Bacteroidota bacterium; assembly: GCA_046046325.1. Lineage (GTDB taxonomy): Bacteria > Bacteroidota > Bacteroidia > Flavobacteriales_D > Crocinitomicaceae > UBA952. The sequence continues at coordinate 19,972 of JBJOJZ010000088.1, read as the reverse complement.
AATCAAAATGTTGAATCATCCCTCGCTACGTATGCTGCTCAACTCAATGCAATGGATCAAGTGCTGCAATTGGACGATGCTATTGTTCGAAAAAAGTCGGAAATCGCTGCTGTGTCGGCTAATCAGTTGGAAAACGGGAAGATTACAGCGACCGTTTACTTATTGCAAATTAACGATGAGATGGCAGCTCGTTTGAACCGTAAAGTTCATGAGATTAAACGCATCAATGCATGGTCGAACTACAATATTACATTAGGACTCATTAATTTTTAATATGGAAACAACCGAAAAAAAAAGAGGTAAAGGAAAGCGCTTAATCATCATTGGGGGCATACTGGGAATTTCTGCCATAGTTGGTGGTGTTTATTATGCTAAATCGATGGGTTTTGAAACAACCGACAATGCTCAATTGGATGCTGATATCATTCCAGTACGTACGAGTATTTCTGGTTATGTGAAGGAAATACGATTTAAAGATCATCAAAACGTCAAAAAAGGGGATACGCTGTTAATTATAAACGATGATGAATTTCAAGCGAGATTTTTGCAGGCTGAGGCGGCATTGGAAAATGCCAAGGCGAATCTTATTGCGGTAAAAAATAATGCCGATGCTGGGGATTTGAACGCCGACGCAGCTTTTTTGTCGAGTGAAACTACTTCACAAAATATCGACGTAACCCAAGCAAAATTGAACAAAATAAAAGAGGACTACAAGAGAATCAAAAACATGTACTATTCCAAGGCAGCCACGAAAGCGGAAATGGATGCGGTGGAAGCGGAATTAGCCGTAGCGGAAGCTCAATTTAAAGCCGCTAAAAATCAATATAAAGCTTCTTCCGCACAAAGCCGAGGCGTGAAATCGCAAGCTATTGGTCAAAAATCGTTGATTGCACTTGCAGAGGCTTTGGTGAAACAACGACAAGCCGAATTAATGCTGGCCAAAACCCAATGGTCCTACACCGTAGTTAAAGCACCTTGCGACGGTGTTGTTAGTAAAAGAAGTGTGGATCAAGGTCAATTCGTGACCATGGGTTCTCCTATTTGCTCGGCAATCGACCTTTCTTCGTTATGGGTTACGGCTAATTTTAAAGAAACTCAAATCGATCACATCAAACTAAATCAGACGGTGGATGTTTCTGTTGATGCTTTTCCATCCCTAACATTGAAAGGGAAAATCGACTCGTACATCGGCGCAACTGGAGCGAAATTCTCACTATTGCCTCCGGATAATTCGACCGGTAACTTTGTGAAAATAGTTCAACGAGTTCCTGTTAAAATTCGGTTGGTGGGTTTAACGGAAGAGCAACGAACACTTTTGCTGCCTGGGTTGAGTGCTTATGTCTCCGTTAGTGTGAAATAGAATGAATGCAAGTCCAAGTGCTACAGCGAGTTATCCTACAGGGGCGACTAGGTTAATTCTAGTACTTACCGCCATTACGTGTGCACTTTTAGAGCTGATTGATGCTACGGTAGTGAATGTTTCCCTGCGCGAAATTTCTGGAAGTATTGGAGCTACAACTACCGAAATTGCTTGGGTGGTAACTGCCTATGGCATCTCAAATGTGATTATCATCCCGCTTACAGGTATGCTTTCAAATTTTTTCGGCCGGAAAAACTACTTTACCGCTTCGGTGATCATCTTCACGTTCTCTTCATTGATGTGTGGTTTGTCAACCGATCTTTGGGTGTTGGTCTTTTGGCGATTTGTACAAGGTTTAGGTGGGGGAGGTTTGTTGTCCAATGCACAGACCATTATTTTAGGAGCCTTCCCTCGGGAAAAAATGGGGATGGCCAACGCTATTTTTGGAATGGGTATTATTATGGGCCCCACTTTTGGACCAACCATCGGAGGCTTGATCACAGATTCCATGAGTTGGCATTGGATTTTCTTTGTCAATGTGCCCATTGGTATTATCGCTGCATTTTTGTCGTACTATTTCGTCACCGATGACCCAGCAGCCATTAAACCCAAGCGCATTGATTATTGGGGAATCGTTTTTCTGATCATTGGGGTGGGAAGTGTTCAATATGTATTAGAAGAAGGTAATTCCAAAGATTGGTTTGAAAGCTCAACCATTATTTTTTTTAGTCTAATGGCTATTGTAGGGTTCACCTTACTAATTGTTAGGTCCTTGTCCATCGATTATGCTGCCGTAAATTTAAAACTGTTCAAACATTATAATTTAGTCCTAGGGGCTATTTTAAATTTCCTGTTAGGACTTATTTTATTTGGATCTGTATTTATTTTTCCATTGTTTGTCCAAATTTCATTGGGTTGGACCGCAACAAAAACAGGAATGTTTATGATTCCAGGAGCCTTATTTGCTGCCTTTTCCATGCCAGTGGTTGGGAAACTTTTAGGTAATGGAGTAAATCCTAAGAACATCATTTGGTTAGGAGGGGGCTTGACGTTTATTTTTTTATTGATCCTTTCTTTTTCTTCACCCAATTCAAGCGCTGCGAATTTCTATCCGGCCTTTATTCTTCGAGGCATAGGTATGGCTTGCATGATGTCTCCCATTATTTCCCTTTCCGTGGCGGGATTAGCGGCCAAAGACATAGGGCAAGCGGTTGGATTATCCAATGCAATACGCCAATTAGGTGGTGCCGTTGGAATTGCTTTGATTAATTTATTTCTAACCCGAAAAAATGCGGAAGTACGTGGCGGAATGGTCTCGTACATTACCGATTATTCGCAGCAAACCAATGAACGATTAACCTTAATGAAGCAAGGGTTTATAGCCCGTGGTTATTCGTTGGAAGAAGCTGAAATGTTAGCCAATCGCTCCATGGAAGGCATCATTTTCAAACAACAAGCGATGGTGAGTTATAACCAAGGGTTTTTTATGGTTGCGCTTATTGTGTTGATTTTATTTCCAGTTGTTTATCTGGTACGGAATGCGAAAAAAGATGTACCTGTTGCCGTGAATGAAACCCATTAATGAACCAATGGTTCAATGGCTTGTTGTAAAGCCATGCGAAATTATTTATTCCTAGGTGCTTCATCCGCCTTGGCACAAGCCACTAAAACAAAAGTTGAATCCGAAGGTGATTCAGTATTTCAAATTTCAAGAAATGCTTCCTATAGCAATGTAGAAATACTTGATTATGTGAGTGTTATGCCAAGTATAGAGCAGCGATTTGACGGTTTAGTATATTTTCCCGGGTCCATTAACTTGAAACCTTTTCGATCCTTGAAGCTCGAGGATTTTCAGGACGACTTTAACATTCACGTACTAGGGGCGGTTAATTCCTTAAAAGCGTATCAAGCTCAACTCAACGAAGGAGCCAGTGTAGTATTGATTTCAAGCGTTGCAGCGAATGTTGGAATGCCCTTTCATGCTTCGGTAGCTTCGGTAAAAGCGGCTTTGGAAGGCTTAGGACGTTCATTGGCCGCAGAATGGGCTCCGAAAATCCGGGTGAACGTGGTGGCTCCGTCGCTTACGATAACCCCAATGGCGGAAAAATTAACCAATACCCCCGAAAAAATAGAGGCAGGTGCGCAACGTCATCCAATGAAACGCCTAGGAAACCCTCAGGATTTTGCTTCGTGCATTGCTTTTTTGTTGTCCGAACAAAGTGCTTGGATAACCGGACAGGTGATTCCTGTTGACGGTGGGATGGGGAAACTGAAAGTGTAATACCAATCCTCAATACCTTGGATCGTACAGCTCGTTTTGAATCCGTTGGTCGATGGTGCTTGGATCAATCGAACTTAGGCCTTGTTGCACCGCATTGAGCATGACCGCTTTGGCAATCGCTAAGGAAACCGAACGTATTTCTTGAATAGGAGGGTACAGGGCACCGAGGTCCAAGTCATGATTTTCCACCAAGTTTGCTAGACACTCTGCTGCGGTAATGAGAAGTTCATCATTGACGTGTTCAATGTGTCCTGCAACAATTCCAAGGCCAAGTCCAGGAAATATGTAGGCATTGTTTCCTTGACCTGGGTCGAAGGTTTTACCTTCATAAACTACGTTGTCAAAAGGACTTCCACTGACAAAAACAGCCTTTCCTTTACTCCATGTATACGCTTGCTCTGCTGTACATTCCGCTTTACTGGTTGGGTTGGAAAGCGCAAAGATGACTGGACGAGAATTGATCTCGCTCATGGCTTCAATGATTTCTTGGGTAAAAGCCCCACCGGCACCTGTGGCTCCAATAAGGACCGTTGGTTTAAACGAATGGATGGTTTCTAAAAAAGTACTCGCCGGAGATGACTTCGCGTAAGGAAGGTTGTGTGGCTGTAAATCGGTGCGGTCCGTGGTCATTAGGCCATGGATGTCGCAAATGGATATTTGTTCAAGAGCTTGATCTTTAGGAAGGCCGTGTAACACGAGGCTGTTAACCAATAGGTCTGCAATACCGGTAGCGGCTGAACCTCCTCCTAGGAATAGAAACCGATTTTTCGATAGAGGAATCTCCGTGATGCGCGTGGAGCAAATCAAGCCGGCAAGGGCAACCGCTGCTGTACCTTGAATATCGTCGTTAAAACAGCGGTATTTGAACTGGTAACGATCTAACAACGCAAAGGCGTTAGGGGTTAAGAAATCCTCGAATTGGACTAATACTCCGGGATATTTTTGCGTAACAGCTTCCATGAATTCGTCCAACAATTCCAAATACGCCGCACCGGAAATTCTTCGTTCAGGGACTCCCAAATACAAGGGGTCCTTGATGAGTTCTTCGTTGTTCGTACCAACATCGATCATCACGGGAAGACACGCGGATGGATCGATGCCACCACAGGCAGAATAAAGCACGAGTTTTCCGATGGAAATCCCCATGCCGTTAGCGCCCAAATCTCCTAATCCTAGGATTCGCTCACCGTCCGTTACGACGATCACTTTGACGTCTTTCGAAGGCCAATTATCCAACACATCGAGCATCCGACCTTTGTGTTCAGGTGTTATGTAAAATCCCTTTGCCTCGGTGTAAACATGGGAAAATGATTTACATGCTTCACCCACGGTAGGGGTGTAAATGATGGGCATTAATTCGTCGATATGTTCGTTGATCACCCGGAAAAATAGCCGTTCGTTTCGTGCCTGGAGTGCTGATAAATAAAGGTATTTTTCAATATTGTTGGGTTTTCTTTCCAAGTTCTGAAGCACTCGATTTATTTGGAGATCTTGTGAGCTTGTCTGGTATGGAAATAATCCCTCAAGGCCAAGTTTTTTTTTCTCCTCGGTCGTAAATGCCGTTGATTTATTGGTTTTATTGTTTCGAATCCATTCTAGATTGTCTTGCATGGTGTTAATTTGAGGTCAAAATTAAGGCAAACCATGTATAGTTGTTCGGTTTTATTAAATTTACAACTGATAAATAAAATCTACTATGATAAATCGTTACCTCAATCTATTCGTTTTCTTGGGTTTAGTGGGGCTGAATTCTTTCGCTCAACAACCTATATTGAATTCTGTTTCTCGGCCTTCACAAGCGGTCAAATCCATTGGAAATTTCCCTGCTTTGGAGCAAAAAGCGGTCGCTCCCCCCAAAGAAAGAGGGCGTGGTTTGCACAACAATGCATGTGCTACGCATGATTTAACCAAGAAGTATTACGAAAGCATCGGTAAATGGGGAGAATTTAATCAATCCTATTTGGAAGAAGCGGCCAAGACTAAGCCTTACAAGCCTGAGAAAACACCAGGAGTTAATACCATCGCGGTAATTTTTCACGTAGTGCATAATCCGAACAATCCGGCGGAAAACGTATCCAACGCACTCATCATGCAAGTATTCAACGACCTACAGGAGGACTTTCAGTTATTGAATCAAGACGCTGCTAATGCACGGACCAATTTTGGCTTCATTCCAGCAGATGTAAACATCAGTTTTTGTTTAGCCACCAAAGATCCGGCAGGTGTGCCTTTAGCTGAGCAAGGTGTGGTCCGTGTTTCGACCAACGAAGATTATTACAACCACAATGGGGGTGAAGAGAATAAGATGAAAGCTTCTGCTACCGGAGGATCTCAGATTTGGGACCGCAACAAATACTTAAACGTTTGGATTTGTGATATTTCCAACGGTGCAAACTCAGGTACCGCAGGTTATGCCTACCGTCCAACCAATAACATGTTGCCCGGAGCATCGATTGACGGTATTGTTTTGGATTACAACCTCGGGATGAACAACGACAACGTGCTCACCCACGAAGTAGGTCATTATTTGGGGCTTGACCATACCTGGGGAGGTTCGGGCAGTTGTAATTTGGACGATGGATTCAACGATACACCCAATACGGCAGGTCCCTCATTCAACTACGGGGGTTCTTGTTCTGGAAATCAAACGACTTGTGGCAATACTCAGGTTCAATACGAGAACTACATGGATTATAGCAATTGTACGGTGATGTTCAGCCAACTTCAGGCGAACTACATGCTCAACACCCTCACCGGTGCCCGTGCATCATTATTACTATCGCCGGGTTGCGACCCCACCAATACTCCTCCTGTGGCCGATTTTACCGCGGATATTTCAAGTCCAATCATCATTCCGGTAGGAGCGGCCGTGAATTTTTTCGACGCATCAACAAACGTTCCTACCTCGTGGTCTTGGAATTTTGGAGGTGGCGCCCCCAATTCCAACGTTCAAAATCCGACGGCGGTGTTTAATACCCTCGGTACGTATACGGTGAGTTTGACCGCTACCAATGCCTTCGGCAGTGATACGGAAACCAAGGTGGCTTTTGTGGAGGTCGTAGGTGCAGCTCCCGGAATTGCTTGCGATACCTTACGGAATTATTTGCCCTTACCAGCGGAAGATTATGCTTACTACAATTGGTCTACTGGGTGGGGCTTTTTGCCCGGAACAGGTCGCTTTTCCTCTACGAATACTTCGTTGATTTACCAAATTGCCGATAAATATACTGCTCCCGCTTCAACCCAGGTTCGAAGATTGCGTTTGCCCATTATCAAAGCGGTAAATTCCTCAGGTGCGGGTCTTGTCAAAGTACGAGTTCATCAAGATAATGCTAACAATCCGGGCAATGTCTTAGTGACAGATACCTTTTTGATTGCGGATATGAATGCTGGCTTCTTTAACGAGTTTGATTTCACTAACCCGCCAACAGTAACAGGAAATTTCTGGGTGAGTTTTGAATTCAACTATGGGGCTCCACAAGATTCTGTGGCCTTCATGTGCGTGGACATGGACTACCGAAACGGAACCATTGCGAATGGACTTAGTACGATGAAATGTTATTACGGAGGATTGACCAATACCACGGGTACTTGGCATCCTACCACCGACATTAATCCAGTCATTAAAACCAGTTTATGGATGGATGTACTAACATCAAATGGACCGAATCCAGTCGCTAATTTCACCTTTTCTGAATCGGCGATTTGCACGGGAGGACAGATTACCGTTAATGGAGCGAGTTCCACCAATACCAACTCGTACTTATGGTATGTGACAGATGATCCATTCACAACCGTAATTAGCACCCATTCAACGCCCGCAACTACCTTGAGTTTTAACCAAGTGGCAAATCGTCGCATTTATTTATTTGCAGATGGTTCGTGTAAAACCGTGGGAATTTACCTTCCTGTTACCGTGAGTGCAAAGCCTTCTGCTACCTGTACGAAGACCAATACAACTTGTGGATTGAATAATGGGACCATCGTTTTCACCAACCCATCCGGTGGAACACCAACACCAACGTACGAATACAGCTTAGACGGTGTGAACTATCAAGCATCACCGAATTTCGGAAATTTACCCGCAGGGAATTACGTTGCACGGATACGTACTTCAGGAAGTGGGTGCGTACAGAGTTACTCGCGAACGATTTCAGCATCAACGGAGTTGTCAGCTACAATTACTCCTGGAACGACCATTTGCGTTGGGGAATCCGCGACAATTACGGCGGGAGGTGGTACCATTTACACGTGGTATGATGGTCCAAACGTTATTGGTAATACTGCCAGTATTACGGTAACCCCGGGCGCAACAAGTCAATACACGTGTTTGGTGTCTGATGGTACCTGTGAAGCCGTTGTATCCGCTAATATCATCGTGAACAGTTGCGGTGCTGGACTCAGCGAATCAATGATCAACGCCTCGATCTATCCTAATCCTACGAACAGCAGTCTTACCATTGACTTGGCGAATGCCTTCAGTTACGAGCTGTTGGATGCCCGCGGTCGCTTGGTGCAATTCGGGAAAGGTATGGGTAAAACTCAATTGAACACACAAGGATTAAGTGCCGGAGTATATTCGTTGCGAATAAACGTGAATGGCCAGCAAGGAGTGTATAAAGTGATAAAAGAGTAGAAAGTGTTTTATTTACAGGGTGTGGAATTCATTGCGCACCCTTTGAATTTTAATACTCCTTATAATTTGCTTCCCACAATTGACGCGCTTCTTCCCATGAGGGAACAGCATCACTTTCATAATGATAGGTGCTTCCGGTAGCGATTTTTCGAAAGGATTTCACCGCTTTTAAATGAGGTCCGGAACCCACGAAAGCTCGGAGCGACTCCTGGTTCTTCCATGCGGTAAGGGTATGTTGAATTCCCTGTATTTGCCTGACTTCGCAAAAGATATTTCCGTTGGCATTTTTTGCTTGGTTGAACGATGGAATGGCCCGAAACCAAAAGGGAAGGGTATGCCAAAAAGACCGAGGCTTTAGTCCTGTTATTGAAATAATCATGGTTAAAAATAGCATAAATTAAATTGGTGTGTTTATTTATCGTAATATTGCGATATATTAAAACATGGGAGTTACAAAAATTGATGCTTATTCACCAAGCGTTCTCGCCTTGTCGGAGGTTTTTAAGGCCTTAGGTCATCCGGCACGTTTGTCGATTATATCGTACTTGCTACAAAAAGGAACGTGTATTTGCGGGGATATAGTAGACGAACTTCCGCTTGCTCAGGCCAGTATTTCTAGGCATTTGCAAGAACTGAAGAATGCTGGATTAATCAAAGGACAAATTTCCGGCACCTCCGTGTGTTATTGTTTGTCGGACGAACACCTTGAAACCATGTTAACCCTGATTCATTCCATTAAATTATCCATTCCAAAAACGTGTTGCGATGAAACTGTCTGAATTCAAATCTACCCTAAGCGAAGTAACGCAACTTAAATTCATGCTCCCCAACGGGACCTTGGTCCCGGCCCATTTCCATGTCACGGAATTGGCGTTAATCAGCAAGAACTTTATGGATTGTGGCGGAGTAGCGCGTGTTGAACGAAAGGTCACGTTTCAACTCTGGGTGGCCAACGATATCGATCATCGACTAACGTCGTTTAAGTGGTTGGGTATTATAAAAAAAGGGGAATTGGATTACGGTTTGACCGATGAACCGGTTGAAATGGAATATCAAGGACAAACCATTGAACGTTATGGAATTTCATTTTCTGAGGGCTTCTTTCATTTAACTCCGTTGTATACTGAGTGTTTGGCTCCAGATCATTGCGGTATTCCCGAAGCGCAGTTGCCAAAAACAAGTTGTTGTTCTCCAAGTACTGGATGTTGTTAAACGAAGAACGATGAAAACGCGCCTTAAATTTTTAGATCGCTTTTTAACCCTTTGGATTTTTTTAGCGATGGGAGTAGGGGTACTGCTTGGAAATATTATACCTGATGTAGAAGGTTTATTATCGAACGTTGCCATTGGCACTACGAATGTTCCCCTGGCCATTGGGCTCGTTCTTATGATGTATCCCCCCTTAACCAAGGTGGATTTTGCGAAAGTTCCAGCAACGTTAAGTGATAGGCGCTTGTTGTTTTCGTCTCTGTTCATCACATGGATTGTGGGACCCTTTTTGATGTTCTTATTGGCCATTACCTTTCTCCCAAATGATCCTGAATATTTAACGGGGCTTATTGTTATTGGTCTTGCGCCGTGCATTGCTATGGTCATTGTTTGGAACGACCTTGCTGGAGGTAACCGAGAGTTGGTGGCGGGTTTAGTGGGGATCAACAGCCTATTGCAGGTTCTTTTCTTCAGTTTTTATGCGTATTTCTATCTGGAGATCATGCTTCCTTTGTTTGGATTTGACGCCATCGCCATAGATATCAGCATGCTTGAGATTGCTAAAACGGTTGGAATATATTTAGGAATTCCTTTTGCAGCTGCAATGCTAACTAGGGCGTTGTTAATCCCAAAATTCGGACAAGAATGGTTTCAATATAAGTTCCTACCGAAAATATCTCCAATCACGTTGATCGCCTTACTCTTTACCATTGTGGTTATGTTCAGTTTAAAAGGAAAACTCATTGCGACCTTGCCGTTTGATGTGCTTCGAGTAGCATTTCCGTTGGTAATTTTCTTTTTGGTGATGTTCTTTCTTATGTTTTTTGTAGCTAAGGCCTCGGGTTCTTCTTATAAGAACACCGCAACGGTAGCCTTTACGGCTGCAGGGAATAATTTTGAATTAGCCATTGCCGTTTCCATTGGAGTTTTTGGTTTGAATTCAGGTCAAGCCTTTGCCGGGGTGATTGGACCTTTAGTGGAGGTTCCTGCGTTAATCCTCTTGGTAAGAGCCAGTTTAGCCTTAAAGAATAAATTTAGTAAGTCATGAATATTTTAGTTTTATGCACCGGCAATAGCTGCAGAAGTCAGCTTGCGGAGGGATATATCCGTCATTTTCATGGTGCCGTTGCCACCGTTTACAGCGCGGGCATTGAGACACATGGTGTGAATCCGCGCGCAATCGCAGTGATGGCTGAAGATGGAATCGATATTTCCATGCATACCTCCAATCATGTGGACGAATACACGCACATTCACTTTGATCTGGTTTTTACCGTGTGTGACCACGCCAGCGAACAATGTCCGATTTTTCCGGGTGCGGTAAAGCGCATTCATCGCAATTTTCCCGATCCTGCTAAAGCGAAGGGAACGGAAGAAGAGGTAATGAACGCATTCCGTTCTGTACGCGATGAAATTAAGTCCTTTTGTAAAACCCTGATATGAAAAAAGCCTCCCGTAAACATGAGGCTTTTCGTTGGTTGGATAAATCAACCTTTTATTTTTTAACGTCGAATCGATCCAGGTTCATGACCTTATCCCATGCGCTGATGAAGTCTTTCACAAATTTCTCTTTTGCGTCAGAGCTTGCATAAACCTCTGCAATGGCGCGCAATTCTGAATGTGATCCAAAAATAAGGTCTGCTCGGGTAGCGGTCCATTTTACACTACCTGTTTTACGATCCCTTCCTTCAAAGATTTCTTGCGAATCGTCGATGGCCTTCCAAGAAGTACTCATGTCTAACAGGTTCACGAAGAAGTCGTTATTTAACGTACCAACATTTTTCGTAAAAACTCCGTGACGAGAGTGGTCGTAATTTCCATCGAGAACACGCAATCCTCCAACCAATACCGTCATTTCTGGGGCCGTCAGCGTTAACAGTTGGGCTTTATCCACCAACAGTTCTTCCGTGGAAAACGTGTACTTCCCTTTGCTATAATTTCTAAATCCATCAGCCATTGGCTCTAAGAAGGCAAAGGAATTTACATCCGTTTGTGCTTGGGTTGCATCCGTGCGTCCGGGAATGAAGGGGACCGTGAAGTTGTATCCCGCATTTTTAACTGCCTGTTCAATTCCCGTATTTCCTGCCAATACTATAAGGTCGGCCATAGAGATTTTACGAGTTCCTGATGTTTTGTGGAAATCCGTTTGAACTTTCGTTAATGCCGCAATGACTTTATCCAATTGCGCAGGATTGTTGGCTTCCCAGTGCCGCTGTGGTTCGAGTACGATACGAGCACCGTTTGCGCCACCTCGGCTGTCTGAACCTCTAAAGGTTGAAGCAGAAGCCCAAGCGGTACCCACCATTTCACCGATGGTTAAACCTGAGGCCAAAATTAATTTTTTCAAGGCCGTTACGTCCGTCGCCGTTACTACCGGATGATTTAACGCAGGGATAGCGTCTTGCCAAATTAAATCTTCTTTGGGAACTTCTGGCCCTAAATACTTCACTTTTGGACCCATGTCTCGATGGGTGAGTTTAAACCATGCCTTGGCAAAGGCTAATTGAAATTCTTCAGGATGTTCATGGAATCTTTTGGAGATCACATTGTATGCTGGATCAAATCGCATCGAAAGATCCGTGGTAAGCATGGTCGGTTTAAGGCGCTTTGTAGAATCGAATGCATGCGGTAAAATCTCTGGAGCATCTTTCGCAACCCACTGATGCGCACCGGCGGGACTTTTGGTGAGTTCCCATTCATAACCGTACAACATATCAAAATAACCGGTGCCCCATTGCGTCGGGGTGGGGGTCCATGTAACTTCTAATCCGGAAGTAATCGCATCCGCACCTTTTCCTGTTTTGTAGGTACTGTTCCATCCGAAACCTTGCATTTCAATCGGTGCTGCTTCCGGTTCTGGACCTACATTGCTTGCTGGACCTGCACCGTGTGTTTTACCGAAGGTATGGCCGCCAGCGATCAAGGCTACGGTTTCTTCGTCGTTCATTCCCATTCGGCCAAAGGTTTCTCGGATATCTTTCGCTGCAAGAACTGGGTCAGGATTTCCATTAGGTCCTTCCGGATTTACATAGATTAATCCCATTTGTACCGCTGCCAATGGATTTTCCAATTGTCTTCCTTCGCTGTAGCGTTGGTCGTCTAGCATTTTTTTCTCAGAACCCCAGTAGATGTTGCTTTCAGCTTCCCATACATCGGCTCTTCCGCCGCCAAATCCATAGGTTTTGAACCCCATGCTTTCCAGGGCAACGTTACCAGCTAGGACCATAAGGTCAGCCCAGGAGATTTTATTCCCATATTTTTGCTTGATGGGCCAAAGTAAACGACGGGCTTTGTCTAGGTTTCCATTGTCAGGCCAGCTGTTTAATGGAGCAAAGCGTTGTTGTCCTTCGGTTGCGCCGCCGCGACCATCTGCCGTGCGATAGGTTCCCGCACTGTGCCATGCCATGCGAATGAAAAAAGGACCATAATTTCCATAGTCTGCAGGCCACCAATCCTGAGATTGGGTAAGAACCGCTTTGATGTCATTTTTTAGCGCAACGTAATCCAAGCTTTTGAATGCTTTGGTGTAGTCGAAGTTGGGGTCCATGGGGTCTGACAAGGCAGAATGCTGACGTAAGACACTTAAATCCAATTGATTGGGCCACCAATCTTGGTTGTTATTAAATGAAGTAGATCCCAAAAGGGGGCTGTTTTTCGAGGGGTTCTCTGCAGTGCTTGTTGTGGGCATTTCCTGCACTGTGGCAGAGGGGGTATTCGTTGGTTTGGCGTCATAATTAAATGGACATTTTCCTTGACCGAATAACGCCGATGTGGCAAAAACAGTGAACCATAAAACCTTGTTTTTCATACGGTGTAATTTTAATATAAGGTGAACAAATAGTTCGAGGACTTTGTTCGTAATTGCAGTGTAAATTATGCTCCCAATAGTTCGTTTCGAATTATTTCTTTCAAAGCGGTTTTGGGCATAGCTCCAGCCTGCATCATGGGTTGTTTCCCCAAAGGAATGAATAAGATGCTTGGAATGCTGCGAATTTGAAAAAGACTTGAAAGTTCTTGTTCCACTTCCGTATTCACTTTATACATGGTAATGTTGGGAAATTCGTTGCTCAGTTCCTCTAGTATGGGGGCGACCATTTTACATGGACCACACCAGTCCGCATAAAAATCAATGATGGCAGGTTTTTTTCCTTTAAAATTCCATTCTTTTTGGGTGGTGTAATCAAACACTTCATTCTTGAAAGTTTGATGGGTAAGTTGAATCGTTGGCATATGTTTTAGTTTTTGAACAAAAGTAAATCGGGCCAATGGTTCGCAAGGTAACTCGTGTTACATAGGATTAAAACGCTTTAACGCCTCGGCTGCAAAGGGTGCAATTCGAAAGTGCTTTCCAAGGACTGGAGGTAAAACCTCCCATGGTACTTCCGAAGTACTTGGACCAAGCGGTACCGTTTCCAAGGGTTGATGACCAATAATCCCGGTTATCGAATCCCGTTAAGGAAGCTTTGGAATTGTATATTAACTCAAGTTCAGTTTGAGTAGGCAAACGCCACCCTTCACCGCCTTCGCTGTACGCTTCAACGATCGCCTTAGAGTCATTCCAATTCTTGTGCATGGCAAACGTTACTTGATCCGTTTTTGCTACCACTAGGCCATGTTCTTTTGTTTCATCTACTTGAATCACAATGCCTCCGAAGGCCTCATCCCCAATGGCATAGGTTTTCGGCTCATTTTTTTTACATGCCGTGGCTAATAAAATAAGAGCGAATAAGGGAAGTAGGTGTTTCATGGTGTATATTTTACGTAAATTTAAAAAACTACAGCATTATCTCACAAGTCTCTGGAATAAATTCTACAAACTTCACAAGACGGTGGCTCTTTAGTGCATTAAATCGAGCAATAATATCCGATAGCCTGTTGGAAGTCACAGAAACAACAAAAGCATAATCCAAACTACCACCCTCCAAGCGGATTCCGGGGATATCTTTCATAACTTCATGAACGTTTAGTTGCGCTGTACGTCGGTCAAAATGCACGTTGATCATGTTGGAAAGAACGAGGGCTGTCGTATCCTTTTTAGTGATCAGTGCTGCGTCATAGCCAACCCGTTGATACCCCAAGCCCTGGGCTTTTATTAAATAACGGGGTACTTGAGCCACGGGGACCCCGTAAAAAGCGCACATCGAGGTACTCCAAAATTCCATCGGGAATCCGGCGTCTTTAAACCGTTTTAATGCCGGTAAATTAAGGTTCTCCACAAAAAATGTGAATACATTCTTGCAGATGGATAATTGACTAATCACAGTATCGTATCCCACAATATTGCGATAGGAAAGGGTGTAGTACCTTCGGATGTCCCCATGCACTTCAGCGATTTCCTCGTGTTTATGCGGTTCTTGGGTTTTGAGCGCTACGTGTTGATGCGTGGTCTTATTTTTCTGCTGCTTGTATACTGGTTTTTCCAACCTGGTTTTGGTGTTTTTTGGTGATGGGCCACATCCAAATACCAACGCGAATGCAAGGCAATTAGCTTTATAATTCAAGCATTTCATTTGGCTATTTTATAGAGAACTTCGTGTAAATCGAATAACTCAGTTTAATTTTTTGAAATTCAATTTCTGGCGGGGAATTTCCAAAATCACTGACGATAACTCCACTGATTTTAGTAAGTGCTTTTGCAGGCATGCGGGAAATGTCCTGACGCAAAACGACATCTTTCAAGGTTTCACTAACGATTAAGGCATTTCCAGTGGATTGTCCAATGGCGTTGAGCAGATAATCGGCTTTTTCCTTCGCGTTTTTGATGGCCTCAATGCGAACCTGTTTCCTCAAGCTGTCGATAGCAGAATGGCTTACATGATCAATATAGCCATCCTGGATTTTTAATTTTTCGAGTTCCTGAAATACCTTGCCTACCGCTGTAGCATTGCCTACTTTGAGTTGGTATTCTTTTTTGGTGAGCACATCGCGTTTCTGCCAACTCACTTTCACATAATCGGCATTGGCATCCGCGACCGATAGGTTGGAAATTGGAATGCTTAACGTAGTTAGCGCTTCTCGTAATTGTTTTTCTAGCGCTTCAATCGTAACCTTTTCTTTATTTTCCATGCGCTCGCGCAAGATGATACCGATGTAAATTTCATTGGGAATAATTTCCTTCTCCGCATAACCGTCGACCTCAATGTACGGTGCATCTTCGCTGGTTTTGTTTTGGGAAAAAAAGAAGGAGGAGAAATTTATACACAGAAGTACAAGGATGGCTGGTGTTTTCATGGTTTTTGCATTTAAGAAAATCAAAGATACCGCTTTAAGAGACTTAGGTTCATTTTCCGATGAATGAATGCAACATACGAATTCCTTTTTGACGTATTTTTGTGCCATGAGTTTTGACATCGCGATCGTAGGTGGAGGGATTGTTGGAGCGGCCACCTTTTATAAGCTGCAAAAGAGAAATCCTTCCCTGAAGTTGGTACTTTTTGAAAAGGAAGATATACTTTCCGACCACCAAACGGGGCACAATTCCGGCGTGATTCACTCAGGTCTGTACTATAAACCCGGTTCGCTCAAGGCCAGGAATTGTATTCAAGGTCGACGGGAATTGGTGGCTTTTGCAAAAGAACATGGTATTCCACACGACGTTTGTGGAAAAGTTGTTGTAGCCACCGATGAAAAAGAATTACCCTTTTTGGAGAAAATATACCAAACCGGTTTACAAAATGAAATCGAAGGCTTGCGAAAAATTACGCCCGAGGAAGTTAAAGAAATTGAACCACACGTTGAATGCATTGCTGCCTTGCACGTTGGATGTACCGGAATCATTGATTTCCGAGCAGCAACCGCGAAGATGGTGGAACTGGCCTTAGCCATCAATCCCACCTCTCAATTAATGTTGAATACCGAGGTGTTGAGCATTGAAAAAACGGACAGTGGATCACGTTTCATTACCTCACAAGGGAATTTCGAGGCCACGTATGCCGTATACTGCGCAGGATTGCAAGCCGACCGCTTGGCGCGTAAAGACGGTGTGAAGCTCAAGGAAAAAGTGGTGGGTTTTCGAGGCGATTACTACGAATTAACCGACCAAGCCAAACACAAGGTCAAGCACTTGATTTACCCAACTCCAAATCCTGATTTTCCTTTTTTGGGTGTACATTTTACCCGAATGACGGACGGTGAAATTGAGTGCGGTCCCAATGCAGTTTTCACTTTCAAACGCGAAGGGTACGGCAAAACCGATTTTTCGCTGCGCGATACTTGGGATGCCTTAACTTATAAAGGCACATGGAAATTATTCTTCTCGAACATGTCCTTTGGTATCAACGAATACCGCCGTGCATTTTCCAAGAAACTTTTCTTAAAAACCTTGCAGCGCATGATTCCTTCCTTGACGATGGACGACATCAAGCCGGGCAGATCTGGGGTGAGGGCCCTACTGCTTGCGGAAGACGGCGATACACGTGACGATTTCAGGATTGAATACCACGGCAATTCCATTCACGTGTTGAACGCTCCATCGCCCGCTGCCACAGCTTCCTTAGCCATTGGAGATTACGTTGCCGATGAAGCCGATAAGCATTTTAAGTTGAAGATTTAAGGACACAAGAATATTAAGACTTTAGGATTTCATTCCCTTCAACTCTTGCTTCGCTCGCTCCCAGTAGACGTCCATTTCTTCGAGGGTCATGTCGGAAAGGGCTTTGCCATCGTTTGCTACAGCCTCTTCCATCCATTGAAATCGGGTGATGAATTTTTGATTGGTAACGGACAAGGCTGATTCGGGAGAGAGGTTGATAAACCGTGCGTAATTGACCAAAGAAAACAACAAATCTCCAAATTCTTCTTCTTGTTTATTAGAGCCTAGCTTGACCTCTGCCTCGAATTCTTCCAGTTCCTCTTTGACTTTCGCCCAAACGTCTTCTTTGGTATCCCATTCAAAACCAATCCCTTTCGCTTTTTCTTGAATTCTCGTGGCTTTAACCAAAGCAGGTAGGGAAGAAGGTACCCCCGATAACACGGATTTTTTACCTTCCTTCAACTTGAGTTTTTCCCAATTGGCCTTCACTTCTTCTTCGCCGGAGACCTTTACATCGCCGTAGATGTGCGGATGTCGGTGGACCAATTTATCGCAAATCCCGTTGAGAACATCGCTTACGTCGAAGGCGCCAACTTCGGACCCGAGCTTGCTGTAGAAAACCATGTGCAAGAAAAGATCGCCGATTTCCCCTTTGATTTCCTGCATGTCATTTTTCGTGATAGCATCCGCCAGTTCGTAGGTTTCTTCTATCGTGAGGTTTCGCAACGTTTCAAACGTTTGTTTTTGATCCCAAGGACATTGCGCTCGCAGTTCGTCCATGATGGTCAATAGCCGTTCAAAGGCCTTTAATCGTTCATCCATGTACAAATGTACTTTGAATCATCCATTGGATCCGTTTGCTTTGCTAACTTTGTTTCATGCGAGCCATTTGTTTTATTGGTGTATTAGGGCTAAGCTGGGTGAGTTTTGGTCAAGGGAAGTTCGAAAAAGCCTTGGAATACCGTCAAAAAATCGGATTTTTAGCAGCCCACCGAGGCGTAATGGCTCACATGCCAAAGAACGCTGCACTTGCCGGCGAATTGAGCTTGTTGTTCCGCACCCGAGGCCACAAGGTCTATCAAAAAGCCTATCGTTTTCCCACCTATGGCGTCACACTCTTTTACGGTCAAGTGGGAAACCAAGCCTTGCTCGGAAATTTTGTGGGTACCTATGGTTATGCTGAATTGCCCATGATTTCCTTTCGCAACTACCGCATGGATTTTAAATTGGGTTTAGGATTAGGATATAACGGCAATGCCTATGACCCCGCAAACAATCCCATGAACGTTGCTTTGGCGACCAAAATCAATGGCTTGATGTGCTTGGCGGTCAAAAGTTCCTACCAATTCCGGAAGAACACTATTACGGCAAGTTTGGATATCACCCATTTCAGCAATGCGGCTTTCAAAGTGCCCAATTTTGGCATTAACATGCCCTTTATTTCCTTGGGATATGCTAGAACCCTGGTTGCTGTAAATCCTTTGAAATACGATCCCTATGAAGGCGAACCGACCGTTCCAATGAGTTTGCCCTACAAGCGTTGGCTCTACAGCGCTACCTTTACGTTTAACGGTAAGCAAATGATGCCGATTGGCGGCAGGCGCTATCCGGTATTTGGCCTGAACTTGTCGGCCAAGCGCTTTTTCAACCACAAAGCAGGTTTGGAACTTGATTTGGACCTGTTTTCTAAACAAGCTATATTGGATTACCAACCTTACATTCATAAATCGCAATGGGATATCCTTCAAGTAGGAGCTTACGCCGCCTACCTTGTGCCGCTGGACCGCTTTCACTTTGTTTTTGGTATGGGAGCCTACCTTAGGGATAAGTACAGTCCTGAAGACCCGGTTTATCATAGAATAGGGGCGAGGTACTATTTGAACAACGGTTTAATGTTCAATTTAACCCTAAAAACCCATTTTGCGCGGGCGGATGTGTTGGAGTACGGAATTGGCTATACTTTTAACTATCGAACGAAATGAAGACTTGGAAAATAGCCGTTGTATTGATAGGCGCGTTATGGCTAAGCGCTTGTAAAAAGCCCGAAGATCGATCGTGTTTTAAGCGCAGCGGCGAACTGTCAGAACGCACCGTTTTCCTTGGGAATTTTAACCGATTAGACCTCCGTGAGCGCATGAAATTCGTGTTGATACAAGATTCAACCAATAAAGTGGTTATCCAAGGTGGAAAAAACCTGCTCAACTTCGTTGAAGTAACGGAAAACGAGGGTCTTGTAACCGTGTTGAACCAAAACCGTTGCAATTATTGGAGAAATTATGCCATGCCAACGGTAGAAATCCACTTTTCGCAATTAATTAACTTGAAGTTCGAAGGTACCGAGCGGCTATATAATCAAGATACCTTAATCACCGATTATCTAACCTTGACCTTAAAAGACGGAGGTGGAACCGTAGATCTCAAGGTCAAAGCCATCGATATCAAAGCAGAAAACACCTACGGTTGGGGAAATCTAGTATTGCACGGTAGTACGCAATCCCTGCGCGCCAACCTCATGGGCGACGGTGCTTTTAATTTTCAGGGGCTCAAGGTTTCCAATGCGTTAAAAATCCTGACGGTTTCCTCACGCGATCAAAAAATTGGAGCCGATGGTATACCCCTGCAGGTTCAAATCGATGGGGTAGGTAACGTTCGGTATTGGGGGACGCCTTCGGGTATTTTACTTAACGAATATGGAAGTGGAACATTAATTAATAGCAATTAAAACATTGATTTACAATATTATGAAAATAATTTCATTTAACGTCAATGGCATTCGCGCCATCACGGCTAAAACCTTTGTTCAAGACATGCAACACTTGAATCCCGATATCTTTTGCTTGCAAGAGACCAAGGCAACGGTGGAACAAGTGAAAGAAGCCCTGGGAGCCTTATCGGGTTATGAGATTTTCGCTAATGAAGCCGAGCGCAAAGGGTATTCAGGTACGGCCATTGCTA
>JBJOJZ010000009.1:0-15601 GCA_046046325.1 Bacteroidota bacterium | reverse complement strand
TTTCGCATCGAAGATTTTTCCCGCAATGACGCGGCCTTCTTCGTTGTCGGTAAGTGTTCGGACGACAGTAATCGGCTTTCCTTTTCCGTTTTCGGTCCAAACGACTTTTTTGATTTGATCTTGGTTGCGCTGGATTACGCTGTTAGCCGCATCAACGATGGTTTGCGTACTCCGGTAGTTCTGTTCTAGCTTGAACAGTTGAAAGTCTGGGTAATCCTTCCGAAAGTTGAGAATGTTTTCAATGTTGGCTCCTCGAAAGGAATAAATGCTTTGTGCATCATCACCCACCACGCACAGGTTTTCGTAGGCAGCCGCCAGTTTTTTCACGATGAGGTATTGCGCAAAATTGGTGTCTTGGTACTCATCTACTAAAATGTACTTGAACTTTTGCTGATAATAATGGAGTACATCTGGATGTTCCGTAAGCAATACGTTGGTAAAATACAATAAGTCATCGAAATCCATAGCCCCAGCCTTCTGGCACCGGTTCGTATATTGAACATAGATTCTGCCAAGTTCTGGACGACGTGACATTCGGTCTTCGCCTTGAATTTCGTCGTTGTTGCAATAAGACTCTGCAGATATTAAGTTGTTTTTGGCAGCTGAAATTCGATTTAAAACTCCGCTCGCTTTGTAGGTTTTATCATCCAGTGCAAACTCTTTGATGATGTCTTTGATTAAACTTTTACTGTCTTGGGTATCGTAAATGGTGAAATTGCTAGGAAAACCTAAACGGTCTGCGTTGTACCGAAGGATTCGTGAAAAAACCGAATGGAAGGTCCCCATGGTAATGTTCTTAGCTTCTGAAGCTCCGGTAATCTTACCAATTCGCTCGGTCATTTCGCGAGCGGCCTTGTTCGTAAAGGTGAGTGCCATGATGTTGAAGGGATCAATACCCTGTTCAATCATGTAAGCAATACGATAGGTTAATACCCTGGTTTTTCCCGATCCAGCTCCTGCAATGACCATCGAAGGGCCATAAATATGCTCTACAGCAACGCGCTGACTTTCGTTAAGTTCATCCAGGTATGACATACAATTGGGCTAAGAACCAAAGGTACAAACTTTTTCTGCGCGATCGTGGCAAAGCAATACGATTTCATAGAAGTTCTCAACATTAGAAAGAAGCAATTTTAGGGTTAGAATTAACGAGGACACTTGCGTAACTTTGCGCCGTGAAAGTTCATATTTACCATAATCCAAGATGCCAAAAAAGCAGAAACGCTTTGACTTGGTTGCGCGATAATGCGCACGACGTGGAGGTGCGACTTTATTTGGAGCATCCCTTGTCCATGCAGGAATTAAAGGATATTCAGAGAGCCTTACAGCTGCCTGTTAACGAGTGGTTAAGAGAAACGGAGTCTGAATTCCAAACGTTCATTAAAGGACAACTCCTTTCCGAAGAACAGTTGTTGGAAATATTAACGTTGCATCCGAAACTAATGCAGCGACCTATCGTAGAATACAACGGTCGAGCAGTGGTGGCTCGAGATTTAGGGGTTTTAGAATCGTTTAACTTTGAATAATGCGAACAAAATACTTTGATTTAATTGACCAAACCTTCGATTTTCCACAGAATGAGTTTAACCTGCGGGAAGACCGTCTGTTTTTTCACGGTATCGACTTAATGCGTTTGGTAAACGACTATGGAACGCCCTTAAAATTCAATTATTTACCTCAAATATCCAACAACATTCAAAGGGCCAAAGGATGGTTTCGCGAAGCGATCAATAACCAAGGTTATGCAGGTAAATACTATTATTCATACTGTACTAAAAGCAGCCATTTTGCCTTTGTTTTGGACGAGGTTTTGAAAAACGATGTGCATATTGAAACTTCATCAGCATTCGATATCGATATTGTTAATAATTTGGTAGATGCAGGCAAACTCAAAGAGGGATCTTATGTAATTTGCAACGGTTATAAACCGGAAAAGTACATTCGAAATCTTAAGAGCCTCATCGAGAAGGATTTTCTCAAAGTAATCCCTGTGGTGGATAATGCGGAAGAAGTATTTAACCTGTTGGAAGCAACGGAAAAAGACATTTCCATCGGAATCCGTATTGCAGCTGAAGAAGAGCCTAAATTTGAGTTCTACACCTCTCGGTTAGGGATGCGTTACCGGGAAATTGTGCCTTTTTACAAGTCGGTATTAAAAGATAATCCGCGCATCAAGGTGAAGATGCTCCACTTTTTCATTAATACGGGAATTAACGATACCGCTTACTATTGGAACGAATTAACCAAATGTTTGCGCATATACAGCGATTTGAAAAAAATCTGCCCCGAGTTAGATTCTTTAAACATTGGCGGGGGGTTTCCTATAAAAAAATCGTTAGCCTTTGATTTTGATTACGCCTATATGGTTCGGGAAATTTTGCAGCAAATTAAACGGGTATGCACCGATAGTGAAATTCCTGAACCCAATATTTTCACGGAATTTGGATCGTTCACCGTGGGCGAAAGCGGTGGCGCCATATTTAATATTTTGCACCAAAAGCAGCAAAATGACCGGGAAAAATGGAACATGATTGATTCTTCGTTCATGACCAATTTGCCTGATACATGGGCCATTAACCAACGCTTTATCATGCTTCCTGTGAACCGTTGGAACGATGACTACGAGCGGGTACTTTTGGGGGGCTTAACTTGCGATAGCGACGACTATTACAATTCTGAGCAGCACAGCAATGCCATTTATTTGCCTAAATTCGAAAAGAACAAGCCCTTGTATATTGGTTTCTTCAATACCGGTGCGTACCAGGAAACGATTGGAGGCTACGGTGGTCTAAAGCACTGTTTGATCCCAGAACCTCGACACGTATTGATTTCTCGAGACGAAAATGAGAAAATTGTGACGCGTCTGTTTAGTGAAGAGCAAACAGCAGCCGACTATTTGCATATCCTCGGATATGATAAAAAATGCTAATTAACGCAAGGTAGCACTCAGACGGGCTGAAAGTTCGTTTTTAATCGCCTCCATTTCTCCATCAATTTCCACATCGGTTAGTGTTTTAATGGGGTCTTGAAAGTAGAAAGCAATGGCGTAGGATTTTTTACCGCTTTCAATTTTATCCCCTTGATATACGTCAAACAGGGAACATTTTATCAATCTTCCAGAGGCAGCCTTTTTCGCTGTTGCTATGATTTCGTTGTATTCCACGGCTTCATCAACCACTAATGCAAAGTCTCGTCGGACCAGAAAGGTTTTGGGTAGTTCTCGAAACTCCACTTTCAGTTGTTTTACCGCTTCGTGAAGCACTTTTAAATCGATTTGTGCTACATAAACCGTTTGCTTAAGTCCAAATGCTTTGGCCCATGTGGAGGAAATAACTCCTGCCGATCCCAATTTTTTTCCTTGAAGGGATATGTGAACACCTTCTTGAAAGGCTCCCTCTTGTTCAAATGCTTTTTCGGTAATTGCTTGCGAGCCAAAACATTGGATTAAATCAAGAACATGACCTTTTAGATCAAAAAAGGTGAAGGGACGACTTCCTATCCAAGATTCGGGTTGAAAAGTACCTGAAATCACGATGCCAAGCATTGATTTTTCGGAATGTTGTTTTCCAAATCCATGGTATGTTTGACCAAATTCAAAGAGCTTTAGGTTGTTGGCTTGACGGTTTCGATTGTAGGCAACGGTTTCTAGCATTCCGAAAAAGATCGAATTCCGCAAGATGGACAAATCTTTACTTAAGGGGTTTTGCAGGGGTATTGCCGCTCCAGCCTCTTTAGGTAAGGATAATTCGCTGTATTTAGATTTCGTGAGGGAATTATTGAGGATTTCCGAAAAACCTTTCGATGCTAAGGTAATGGCAAGTTGATGACGAAGTCTGTTGGAGGAAATCCCTTCAGACACTGGCACCGAAAAAGACCACTTTTTCAAGGACGGGATGTTTTTAAATCCTGCGATCCGTGCAACCTCTTCAACGATATCAATGGGCCGTTTAACATCGTGACGGTACCTTGGGATTTCCCATTGACCTTGATCAACAGGAACAATGTCCAACGATTCCAAAATGTTTTTTATCCCTTCTTTTTCCAAGTGGCTACCTAAAATCCGGTTTACATAGTCTAGCTCAAAGTCAACCCTGACGGCTTTTGGTATTTCTCGAACAACTTCGCGAATTCCTTCAAAAGTACCTCCGGCATGTTCCAAAATCAAGGAAACGGCGCGACGTAAAGCAAGCAAGGTGAATGCCGGATCGACTCCTCTTTCAAACCTAAAGCTGGCATCGCTATGGATTCCATGATGTTTGGCAGATTTTCGGATAAACGAAGGTTCAAAAATGGCCGATTCGATCAGAAGATCAACCGTTGTTTCATCAACTCCTGATTCTTTTCCACCCATGACACCTGCGAGGCATTGCACACGGCCATCACCCGCAATTACCACATCCTCTGAGCGAAGTTTTCGGGTAATGCCATCCAAGGTGGTTAACTCTTCTCCTGGTTGCGCGAATCTCACCTGTAATTCATGGTTGAAATATTGGGCATCAAAAGCGTGAAGCGGCGTCCCAAATTCGTGCATTACATAATTGGCACAATCGACAACGTTGTTGATATTGGAAACGCCAATGGATTGCAATCGTTGACCCAATGCAGTGGTTTCACGGTGAATCTTGACTCCTTTGATGGAAGCTACATAATAGGCAGAACACCCCGAATCCTTGGCCACCATATAGCTTATGGTATCCTCGATGTGCTCGGTTAATGAAACCGTTTCAGGCCTAATCATTGGGGAATTCAATCCTTCATGAAAGTTCAAGTAAGCTCTCAAGTCCCTGGCTACTCCAAAATGCCCCATGGCGTCGCAGCGGTTAGGGGTGAGCCCAATTTCGAAAATATGATCAACATCCAATTTTAACGCTTCAGCAGCAGGTATTCCAACCGATATATCATTGGACAAGACCATGATGCCATCGTGCGATGAACCGATCCCGAGTTCATCTTCCGCGCAAATCATACCATTAGACTCGATGCCGCGAATTGTTGCTTTGCGTAGGGTAATGGGCTCTCCGTGGAGGGGATAAATGGTGGCTCCGGCTCGGGCTACTAGGACCATTTGGCCTACCGCAACATTGGAGGCACCGCAAACAATTTGCAAGGTTTCATCTCCGACATCGACCATGGTAACTTTGAGTTTGTCCGCGTCAGGGTGTTTTTCGCAACTAGTTACTTTACCTGTTACGACCCCTTCTAAGCCTCCGGTGACCGCGCCAATGGATTCAATTCCTTCAACTTCTAATCCAGTACTGGTGAGAATCTCGCTGAGTTGTTCGGGGGTTTTATCAAAATTAAGGTAATCCTTAAGCCAATGGAATGAAACTTTCATAAGTGTTGTGTCGTCGCGAAGATACATATTTTGCGCATTGTCGCTTAAAACAATCCCATGAATTGGTGAAATCAGAGCAACCTTTTTTGTGAATAAATGCTCACTAAGGCAAACGATCTAAATGCGTAAAAAAATATCTGCTGTTGTGCATAATTTAACATGGATGAACCTTTTCATTTCTTCAATGTTAGTACCTTTGCGCTCGGTTATCCTCCACAGCTATGATGCATAAAATCTCCTTATTGAGCAACTTAGTTTGCCTTCTTCTCTTACTGGCATCTACGTCTTTTTCGGTAGGTTTGGCGCAGGATCGTCACACCGTTAGTGGCTACATCACGGCTTTGTCCTCCGGTGAGGCCCTTGCAAACGCCAAAGTGTATGTAGCCTCAGTGAGTAAAGGAGCATTATCTAATTCCTATGGGTTTTATTCTTTGACACTCCCCGCTGGGATCCATGAAGTGGAATTTCGCTATACTGGCTTTCCTACGGTGCGAAAAACGCTTGATTTAACAACCCAAGATGTTGGTTTCAACGTTGAATTGGGTTTTAAAGACGGAGAAAAATCTTTTGATGAAGTGGTGGTGAATGGGAAGAAGGGCGACAACGTCAATTCTACAAAGTTGGGACAAATTGAGCTGGATATTGAACAAATTAAGCGACTTCCTGCTTTCATGGGCGAAGTGGATGTTATTAAAACTATCCAATTGTTGCCTGGAGTGTCTTCTGTTTCAGAAGGAGGACAAGGATTTTACGTAAGGGGAGGAGGGCCGGATCAAAATTTGGTTTTGTTAGACGAAGGTGTTGTGTACAATGCGGCACATTTGTTCGGTTTCTTTTCCGTTTTCAATTCCGATGCGGTCAAAAGCGTGAATTTAATCAAAGGAGGGATGCCAGCCAATTACGGGGGAAGGATGTCTTCTGTTTTGGAAGTAAATATGAACGAAGGCAATAAGAAACGCTTTGGTGTTAAAGGTGGTATTGGGTTGATTTCATCCAGGTTAACGGTGGAAGGTCCGTTGAAAAAAGATAAAGGAAGTTTTATCATCTCTGGACGTCGTACCTACATTGACATCTTGGCCAAGGCCGCAATTCCCGATACTTCTCCTTTTGCAGGGTCCGGTTACTATTTCTATGATTTGAATGCGAAATTCAATTATCAATTGGGCGAAAAGGACCGCATCTTTTTCAGCGGATACTACGGGAAGGATGTTTTTACCTTTGCCGACCGGGAGGGAGGATTCAGTGCCGATATGCCCTGGGGCAATGGAATTGCTGCCTTTCGATGGAATCACTTGTTTTCGAGTAAGTTGTTTATGAACGTTACGGCAACGTTTACCGACTATAAATTCAAGTTTGGATCGAAGCAGGACGAGTTTAAAATTGAATTTTTATCGGGAATTCAAGACTACAGCACCAAAGTTGATTTTTCGTATTACCCCAACGATCGCCATCGGATTAAATGGGGTGCGAACCATATCTATCACATTTTCACACCGTCGAGTGTATCAGCAGCTCAAGATACCATTGTTTTTAATACCGGAAATGCGCAAAAATTGTATTCCCACGAAGAGGCCATTTACCTCATGGATGAGTTCGATGCCAACGATAAATTGCGCATTAATGCGGGATTGCGCTACACTGCTTTTCAACACGTGGGATCGTTCACACGGTATGTTAAAGGAGATATTAGCAAACCCGACACGACAATTACCTACGGAAAAGGAGATTTAATCAAGTTTTACCATGGCCTTGAGCCTCGAATTTCATTTCGATATTTGACCGGAGATCATAGTTCCATTAAAGGAGGCTATGCCTACAATTATCAATTTGTCCATTTAACAAGCCTCAGTGCCGTATCCTTGCCAACGGATATATGGTATCCAACGACGGACATTGCCAAACCTGAGAAAGGCTTCCAGGCTTCGCTTGGGTATTTTCAGAATTTTTTCGACGATAAGTTGGAGACTTCGGTTGAAATCTATTACAAGGGAATGAAGAACATGGTGGAGTTCAAAGAGGGTGCTCTTCCAGGGGATAATGTCAACGATAATACCGATAATTTGTTGGTGTTTGGCGAAGGATGGGCTTATGGGGCTGAATTTTTCATTAAAAAGGCCGCAGGTAAATTCACGGGTTGGATTGGCTATACCTGGGCAAAGACAGAACGCCGTTTTCCGGACATCAATAACGGGGAAATTTATCCGGCAAAATACGATAGAAGGCATGATTTAAGCGTCGTTGGGATGTACAAATTCAGCGAACAGTGGACGGTTTCAGGCGCTTTTATTTATGCAACAGGCAACACCTTAACCTTACCAACTTCGTGGTACGTTCAAGATCAAAATTTACTGTTCAATTATGGCGCAAGGAATTCAACAAGGATGGCACCTTACCACCGATTGGATCTATCAGCAACGTGGTATGATAAGGCGTTTAAAACCAAGACCGATCCAGCAACCGGGAAAGAAATTGAAGTGAAGAAAAGGCTGAGAAACAACGTTGCGATTTCGGTTTACAACGTATACAACCGCGCAAATCCTTTCTTTTTATTCGTGGATAATGACGGTGATTTCTTAAATGGCAACTTTAAACTGACCGTCAAACAAGTTTCTTTATTTCCAATAATCCCAAGTGTAACATGGAATTTCGAGTTTTAATCTTTTTGTGCGGCTTGTTCGTCCTAAATGCTTGTACCAAAGAAGTCAAGATTGACATCCCTGGCTATGAAAAACAGTTGGTAGTAGATGGAAGCATCCGGGAAGGTGAACCACCGATAGTGCTGTTGTCCACGACCCAAAACATTTATGCACCCACGGATATCAGTGCCTATTTATCCAGTTTCGTCCCAGATGCCGTCGTAACGGTTTCTGATGGCACCAATACGGTAACACTCACGAAAGTATGTACGAACGATTTACCTCCCGGAACGGAAGCGTATGCAGAGGCTATTTTTGGCATGTCCATTCAGGAATTGCAGGCGCTGCCTTCCCCCTTGTGCATTTATACGTCTTTTGACCCGAGTATTTTTGGTCAAATTGGAAAAACCTATGCGTTAACCATCAGCCACCAGGGAAAAACGTACACCTCTTCCACAAAAATTGAAACGCCGGTCGGTTTGGATTACTTGAATTGGAAGCCGGAACCGAATACACCCAATCTTGGTAATTTATATGGTTTTATGACGGACAATCCGAGTACTTCAGACAATTTCATGTGGGAAATGAAGCACATCGGAGACCCTTTTTATTCAAAGCCTTTTGGTCCTTTTTTCAACGATCAGTTTTTTAACGGTTTGGCGTTTGAATTCACCTTATACAATCCCATGTCGTTCAATGATAGTACCTACACAGAATCGGAAAGAGGATTTTTTCGAGAAGGTGATACGGTGGTGCTACGTCTTTCAAAGTTGGGTAAAGCGGAATATCAGTTTTTTGACAAAAAGTATAACCAAATTTTTTCTTCAGGAAGTCCATTTGCGACCCCGATTAACATTCCTAGCAATATCGAAGGAGGCGCTTTAGGAGTTTGGGCAGGTTTTTCAGCGTGGATGGACACGGTTATTTGCCTTCCCTAATTACTCGATTGGTCGTTGCTCTTCTTTACGGGCCTTTACGTTTTTGAAGAAATAGCGTACGTCGATTCCAAGAAAAGCTCCAGATACATCTCCGTATTGGCTGACCTTATATCCTTGGTTGCGGTAAGTTGCGATATACGTGAATAAGGGGGCTGTTGGAAGACGAACGGTGGTTCCCAAATAAAAGAATCCGGATTTTTTGCTTCTGAATTCAAAACCTAGATTACCGTTGAGGTCTAAACTGGCTTTTTTTTCTACGAAACCAGTATGGTAAAAGAACTTGGAACCGCTTACGTTATTGCTGGTTGCTACGCTGGTAGGTTTAAAACCTGCGGTAACTCCAAGGCTTGCATTGGCGAAGGTGGTTTTTGAAAGTTTGATATAAATAAGTCCATTGATTGGCAAATCGTACTGAATAAAGTCCAGGGAATTGCTCACGTAAATTCCTGAATCCGCGATGGACCCGTTTAATTTAAAGTGACGCTGGGTAAAATTAATGCCTGTTTCCAACGCAATTAACTCGGTGAGTCCTACGCGAACAATGCCTCCAAAAGAATATCCGGGTGTTTGAGTAATTGAAGCCTTCAAAAGATCCTTTTTGACCTCAGTAGTTGGGTTTCCGACAAAAGAAGTCGGAAGAACGGTTCGCAGCTGAATCCCAAAATAGGAGGGCAGACGCGTATCACCGAGTTGGGAAAAAGTCCACAATGGCATGGACATGAAAAACAGAAGTTCAACGATTTTACGCATGGAACCAATGGGTGTGATATTCTAGCGGTATGCGATGGGACTCTGGCCATTCGATGTTTGGATAGCCGAGGTAAATTAAACCCAAGCATTTATCATCTTCAGAGAGCCCTAAAAAGTCGTTCATTTCTTTCGAATAGATCAGTTTTGGGGTAGACCAAAAAAGCCCTAGGTCATAAGCTGTGCAGGTTAAATGCATGTTTTGAATGGCACAAGCCACCGCTTCAACCTCTTCAATTTCTAGAATCTTCTTTTCTTTTTGCCGCGCCATAGAGACCGCAATTACCGCGCTTGAAAGGATGGGTCTACGCATGAGTTTAGCCAATTTGGCGTCGTTTTGAAGTTCTTTCGGGGTGAGGGCGAGATAGGTTGTACCTAAAAACTGGCTGAGGCGCTCTTTGCTTTGTTCCATGAAAACATGAAAGCGCCATGGTTGGGTGTTGCCATGCGTAGGAGCCCACTGGGCATTTTGGAGAATGAGTTCAATTTGTTCCTTATGGACTTTTCGATCGCTGAATTGTTCAGGGTAAATGGTCCTTCTGTTGCGGATGATTTCGGTAATTTCGGATAAATTATAGCGCATGAATTGGTGTAATATAGCCTTTAAAAATAGGCATAAATTCACTTACTACTTGCAATTACTTACAATTGTACTATCTTTGCAGAGTTGAAAAACGGAAGGCCTTGTGGCGCAACTGAATAGCGCACCTGATTACGGCTCAGGAGGTTTCAGGTTTGAATCCTGACAAGGTCACAAAAGGAAACCCTGATGGTTACATCAGGGTTTTGTGTTTTGTATTGTGTCGACAATTCGAGTAAACAAATAAAAACACAAAACAGAGTCTTGTGAAACAAGGCTCGGGTTTCTATGCTTGGTATGAACCAATCCATGGAACACGCGCTAGCGTAATCCTGAGCGACTAACAACAAAAAACATACTCCCGCTTGCCTTCGATACATCCTTCGGTCTACTCAGTCGACGCGGGAAGGGTTTTAGATTGTTGGGTAACTCCCAACGCGGAACACGCGCTAGCGTAATCTTGAGCGACTAACAACAAAAAACATAAACTACGCAGTAGTTTTGGGTTTTAGCTTGTTATGTAACTCCCAACGCGGAACACGCGCTAGCGTAATCCTGAGCGACTAACAACAAAAAACATACTCCCACTTGCCTTCGATACGTCCTTCGGTCTACTCAGTCGTCGCGGGAAGGGTTTTAGCTTGTTATGTAACGCCCAACGCGGAACACGCGCAAGCGTAATCCTGAGCGACTAACAACAAAAAACATACTCCCGCTTGCCTTCGATACGTCCTTCGGTCTACTGAGTAATGGCAGAAAGGGTAGCGCCTCGATTAGAATACACTTTTTTTTCGTCCAACCAGAGCAAACTGCCGTCTCCATAGCTGAGAAAACGAAAATCATGCATCAATGCGAAATCGTAAATTCGCTTCCAATCGTTACCAACAAATGCATGAATTAGGAGCAGTAAGGTTGATTTTGGCTGATGAAAATTGGTGAGAATTGCCGACACACTTCGAATGCGATATCCGGGCTTTATCATGAGACTTGTTTTGGAATAGAAGTGAGGTGTACCAGACGTATGCATTTTTTCAATTAATGTGGTAATAGCTTCCGAAAATGGTACGTTTTGATCCAGGTTGTATGCTTCCCATTGCGAAAGATCCAGCTCACTCCATTCCGTCGTTGGGTTTTGAAGCAATTTAACTCCCATCCAATAAATGCTCTCGAGGGTTCTTAATGAGGTCGTCCCAACGGCTATTCGTTGAACGTGCGGGGATTCTATGAGCTTTTGAAGGGCTTGGATGTTGATTTCAATGAATTCAGCATGCATGTCATGCTCCTCTGCAGTAGGGCTTTTTACGGGTTTGAAAGTCCCAGCACCCACATGGAGCGTAAGTTCCACGGTTGCTACCGCGGCCGTACTGAGTTTTTGCATCAATTCTTCACTGAAATGCAGCCCGGCAGTTGGTGCTGCTACGGAGCCAGGTTCTTTTGCGTAAACGGTTTGATAATCGACTTCGTCTCGTGCTTCGCTGGATCGTTTTAAATAGGGGGGAAGTGGAATGTCACCCACCAAGTGTAGGATTTCCGCAAAGCACAGTTCGGGATCCGTCCATTGAAATTGTACCTTAAAATAGTCGTCCAATCGGTCTTGTTGTTCTGCAATGAGGTGCTGCTCTTTTCCTACATGTTGAAAGGGGATCTTGAGTGGACCGTTTTTCCATTTCTTTGAACCACCAATCTGACAAATCCACTCAACCCTTCCTTTTTCTTGCATGGCAGTCTGAACGTCAGGATATTTCTCCGAATGCTCCAAGCAAAAGACTTCGACCATGGCTCCGGATGCTTTTTGAAAGTTCAAACGAGCCTGAACAACTTTGCTGTTATTCAGGATGAGCATGGATTCTTTCGGCAAATATGACGGAAGATTCAGGTATACATCCGTGGAAATTTTACCTCGTTGATAGACCAGCAGTTTGCTGGAATGCCTTGGTGAAACTGGGTGGCGTGCGATGCGATCATCCGGTAGATTGTAGTTAAAGTCTTCAATATGGGTTGTGCTCATCGATTCGAGGTTGTGGCAAAAATACGCAGGGTTTACCTTTCAATTACCCAAATACGCGCAATTGCTGCATTTTTAGTCAGATTTTTATGCAGCTAACAGGGTAAAATCGAACAAATAAGACCTTTTACCATTCTATTAAATCCCCCTCAATAGTTCGTCGTAAGGGTCGTTGAATGCCAATCCTGTTGTGGTTTGTTTCTTGGAAAGCTGTTCGAATCCGACCAATCCCCATATCATGAATTCCAACAGAAAAGGAACATCGTTCGTCGCTACTTTTGGTTGGTACTTCTGCAATAGCAGAATTAATGGTTCAATGGAAAGCAAGGATTTAACGTGGGTTTTCTCCTTCGTTTCATTCGCTAATTCAAAGGAACTCGCTTCGGAAAACCAATCAATGACGTCGTCGTAGGGGGACTCTTGGTCTTGTTTTTTGAGTTTTTCGATTTTCGGGAAATACTGTAGGAACAGGGTTTTTGTCGCCTCTAAAATCAAGTGTTCCGCAACATAGGCGGCTCCTTCTTGTTCTCCCTCGTACACCAATTCCATCTTTCCAATGATGGAAGGAATCATCCCCATTAAATCGCTGTACCTAATACAGGTCGAGGATTCTTGGTTGAGCAGAGCTCTACGTTCTGCGGTACTGATTAAATTCTCGTAAGCGGTGATGCTCATCCGAGCACTTACTCCGCTTTTTTGGTCGATATACTCGCTTTTTCGAGCTTCGAAGGCTATTTGTTCGATGAGGTCTTTGGCCAATTCTGGAACATGAATTGTGATGCCTCGCTCGGAGGATTTCACGGTTTCTTGCTCCGTTATTTTTTTAGCGATGGCAATTTCGTGGGCATAGTGCGTGAGAATTTGCGATCCGATGCGATCCTTGAGCGGGGTAACGATGCTTCCTCGGTTGGTATAGTCTTCGGGATTCGCGGTAAAAATGAACTGCAATTCCAAGGGTAAACGCACCTTAAAACCGCGGATTTGAACGTCGCCTTCTTCGAGTAAATTGAACAAGGCCACTTGAATCCTTGCTTGCAAGTCGGGAAGTTCGTTGATGACAAAGATGCAGCGATTGGCACGTGGAATCATACCAAAATGAATAACACGTTCATCGGCGTAGCTGAGTTTTAGATTCGCGGCTTTAATGGGGTCAATATCGCCAATGAGATCGGCGATGGTCACATCCGGGGTGGCTAATTTTTCAAAAAAACGTTCCGTTCGATGCATCCAAGCGATGGGGGTATCGTCGCCCAATTCCGCGATGAGGTCTTTGGCGTAGCGGCTAATGGGGTGGAAGGGATCGTCGTTCATTTCGCTGCCCTGAACTACGGGAATGTACTCATCCAATAACTGGGTTAAACTTCGGGCAATGCGCGTTTTTCCTTGTCCTCTGAGTCCGAGAAGATTGATGTTGTGTTGGGATAAAATCGCCCGTTCCAATTGCGGGATAACTGTGTGCTCATAGCCGTGCATTCCCGGAAAGGTCGGTTCGCCGTTGCGCAATTTGGTTGTTAAATTATCCCTTAGTTCCGTTTTAATGTTTTTCGGCACATAGCCGGAGGCTTTTAATTCGCCCAAGGTGGATTGGTTCATGGTTTAAGAAATTCGTTTTTTTCGGTTGTTTTCGTAGTCGTGAAAGATCATTTCCCCCAAGCCTTTTAATCCGGTAAAAAAAGCCTTACCCTTGTTGGATTGCGTGAATTCTTCCACGAATGCTTGCAAATAGGGGTCTTGGGCAATCATGAAGGTGGTAATGGGGATGTGCATTTTTCGAGCCTGAGAAGCCATGTTGTAGCATTTCTCCACGATGGTTGGATCGAGGCCGTTGCTGTTTTTGTAGTATTGTCCGTCCGGCATTCGAAGGCAGCTCGGTTTACCGTCGGTTATCATGAAGATTTGTTTGTTCGTATTCCGTTTTCTCCGCAGCAGGTCCATGGCGAGTTCGAGTCCAGCAACCGTATTGGTATGGTAAGGACCGACGTTTAAGTAAGGCAGTTCTTTAATGCTGATGGGCCAAGCATCGTCGCCGAACACGATAACGTCCAAGGTATCTTTCGGATAGCAGGTGGTGATCAACTCAGCCAAGGCCATCGCCACTTTTTTGGCAGGAGTAATGCGGTCTTCGCCGTATAAAATCATGCTGTGGCTGATGTCGATCATCAAAACGGTACTCATTTGGGATTTATGGTGGGTGTCTTCCACCACTAAGTCGTTTTCAGCAAGCCGAAATTCTCCCGCTCCGTGGTTGATTTGCGCATTTTTGAGGCTTTCTGTTATGGAAATTTGTTCGAAGGAATCTCCGAATTGATAACTCCGGAATTCGCCGGTGGCTTCATCCCCATGTCCACTTTTCTTGGAGCGGTGATTTCCCATGCCGTTTTTGCGAATGTTACCGAAAAGTTGATCCATGGCATTTTTGCGCAGCGCGCGTTCCGTTTTGGCGGTGATGGAGCGTTTTCCGTTCCCGGTAGTTTTGGGTTCTTCTCGTATATATCCTTTTTTCTTCAGGTCTTCAACGAAGTCTTCCAGGGTATAATCTTCGGTAGTTAAACGGTATTCTTTATCAATGATTTCCAACCATTCTAAGGCTTCGTCCACGTCACCCGAAGTATGGGTAATTAGCTCGTTGAATACCTCTAAGAGGCGCTCAAAGGGTGTTTGGTCGGGAGCTTCAAAAGGAGTAAATACGTAACCTGTTCGTGCCATGCGTTTGTTGAGTATCTAAACACGAGGGACTGCGATAAGTTCAGCTAGGTTGAAAAGTATCTGTAAGAGGGCTGAATAAAGGTAATTCGATTAAACCAAGGAACAGTTACGTAACCGCAGTTGGTGAATTACCCAACATTAATTCTTGCAACGGGACTTATCCACATAGGTGAACGAGCAATTCGGGTACTGTTTTTTGATTTGTTTCGCGATATCTGCCTCGTTGGTTCCGGTCATGGAGACCACAAATTTGGTGTTCTTGCAGTTGATTTCAACGCATTTGGTGACTTTGTCGCTGGTTCCTAGGCCTAACAAAAGCATCAAGGAGAGAAGAATTGTTTTCATCGATTATATTTTGCTTGTCCTGGTTAATCTTTTACCTCTTTTTTCTCTGCCTTTTCGCGTCGTTTTTTCTTAATCGCCTTTGCTGCTTTTTTCTCCAACGTTTCGTATTGCGCAGCTGTTAAAACGTCTTTCAGCATAGCGCGACGAGCCATTTCATTGCTTCGGATGATTTCTTTTTTTACTTCTTCCGAGTACGTCGAATTTTTAATGCCGTCGTTTTTTTGAACGATGCCAAGGTTGATGTCATACACTTTAGCGTATTGGTCATCGCTTAAATTTAACTCGGTTTTCATTCGGGTACTTTGCGCA
>JBJOJZ010000007.1:0-10733 GCA_046046325.1 Bacteroidota bacterium | reverse complement strand
GAGAATATCGGAATTTTATCACGGGTAATGTTGAAATTTAAGGCCGTACTTTTTTTACGCAATACTTTAACCTGGACCTTGGTGCCCATTTCTCCCATGAGTTTGGTGCGCACCTCGTTGTTTTTCAACCCAACACCTGCAATGGATTTTCCATCTACCTCCACAATTTGATCTCCGGCTTGTATGCCCAACTTTTCGCTCGGTCCACCAGGAATGGTGGCCACTACCATCAAGGTGTCTTTCATGATTTGAAAACGGATACCGATTCCAACAAAACTTCCGTTGATTTGTGATTGGGCCTCTTGGGCCTCCTCCGCAGGAATGTAGGTGGAGTGAGGATCTAATTCCTCCAACAAAGCGACAATGGCCGTTTCTGTAAGTTTTTTGGTATTGACCTCGTCCACATAATTGCGTTCAATTTGCTGAATGACCTCTTTGAATTTTTGACTGGTGGATACGGTTGCGGGGTCGTATTGTCCGAAAAGGACGAATACACCGAGAAGAAATGAGGAGAAAATAAGGTGTCGCATGCAGATATATTTAATGAAACGAATCCTTCAAAAATAGTAACACTTGAGGGATTAATCGTAAAAAAAAGCGAGAAACAAGGGATATTTAGATTTTATTGGCAAATTTGTTTGATGAAACAGCGAAGCCGATTCGGAATGGTTGGAACCGCTCTACGGTACACAGGTATAATCATCGGATTAACGGTGTTTTGCTACCTTTTTCTATGCTTCGTTTTAGCAGCTATTCCTGTAGCGAAAGAAAAAACCAACGACGAACGCTGTATAACGGTTTATTTGTTCAAGGGCGGGGTTCACACCGATTTCATGCTGCCGGTTAACACCCCCACGGAAGATTGGTCCCATCACTTTCCTTATTCCAACAACAAAGTTGTGGACACCACCTTCCGATGGATCCGCATAGGTTTTGGCGACAAAGCATTTTTTCTCACCTGCCCTACCTGGGGCGACCTCACGATTTCTAAAGCAGCAAAAGCCATGACCGGATTGAACGGTGCCGCCATTCATGCTTATTACGAATATGAGCTTCCAGTAGACAAACCCACAGCGCGCTTAAGCCTAACCAAAAACCAATATGATCGACTGTGTACCTATATTAAAAACACGGTCATTTTTCGAGATGGCAAACCGGTTTTGCTGAAATCGGCCGAAGGGACCACCTATGATTACGACCGCTACTACGACGCTCGGGGGACCTACAGCTTAATTTCGTCGTGCAATACGTGGGTCAACGAAGGCTTAAAAGCCAGTGGTCAAACAGCTTGTTATTGGACCGCCTTTGCCGGAGGTTTATTTTACCAATATGGCAAATAAACTCTGGATTTTTTTACTGCTGTGCACGTTTCAAGCACATTCGCAACGCGTTTTGCTATTCGCCAACGGCTATTTAGGACCTGATAAAGACAAGATTCCACGGAATAACGGCGTAACCATGAAACCTCAGGGATACTGGTATAGCTACGATGACACCTTGGTAAAACGCTTCCATCC
Source organism: Bacteroidota bacterium (assembly GCA_046046325.1). GTDB lineage: Bacteria > Bacteroidota > Bacteroidia > Flavobacteriales_D > Crocinitomicaceae > UBA952. Next base: position 9,216 of record JBJOJZ010000007.1, on the reverse strand, counting down.
CACGGCAGCTCTTTATGTGTCCGGGCACCATCCCATGAGCACCTCCATGCACCGATCCAAAGCGCGTTTTGCGGCTTCGTGGTTGATTTCCAAATGCTTGTGGGTGCGCAGTAAAAAAGGGTTTGGCTTAAACACCCGTCCCAACCCGGAGGGATTCAATATTCGATTTGAAAACGGTAAAATTTGCGGGCAAAACCTGCTGAAATTGCTGAACGATTCGCTGCCCAACATCGGACGAAACGACACCTTGGACATCGTTTGCCACAGCATGGGTTATGCTTATGTTTTAGGTATTTTAACCCAAGTTGACACCCTTTTTCAGTTAGGTAAAATCTTGATTTTGTCCCCTGAGTCGCCGCAACAAATGGGCTACAATTGGAACCGTTTTGAAGAAGTTTGGCAGTATGGGAGCAACCTGGGAGAAAAAAAGGCGGATTTGATCGTATTTCAAGACGGTATTGCCCCTCAAGCTCCTGTAAAAAATTTGGAACAATTACTCCCCGGAAAAGGAGGAAGGGTTTTTGTCCCGAAAAGCGCTGCACGAGGTACCGTTTGGAGCCATCACTTGTCGAAATTCGATTGGTTTTTTGATATTCGGCCAGGAGATTATGGGTATTTCACCCGTTGAATCAAGGTTTTTTTGTTAGTTTTGACCATGCAAGAAGGCGTATCCCTCAAACCCTACAACACGTTCGGCATCGATGTCAAGGCACGTCTCTTTGCAGCATTCCACTCCTTGGAAGAATTACAGGACTTGCTTCCTTCCCTTCGCCGAATTCCTTTTCTACTCAGCGGTGGTGGTAGCAACATGCTTTTTACCCAAGATTTCGATGGCATCTTTGTACGAAACCGAATTCTCGGTATCGAAGAGGTGGTTCGTTCCGAAAACGAGGTTGTCGTGTCAGCAGGTGCTGGAGAAAACTGGCATCAGTTCGTGCAACATTGCGTTTCTTTGGGGTATGGAGGCCTTGAAAACCTCAGTTTAATTCCGGGGTGTGTGGGTGCTTCCCCCATGCAGAACATTGGTGCCTACGGTGTGGAAATCAAGGATGTTTTCGAATACTTGGACGCGGTTGAAATTTCCACGGGAACCCTCCGACGCTTCCATTTGGAGGATTGCGCTTTTGGTTACCGCGAGAGCGTTTTCAAACGCCAACTCAAAAACCAATACATCATTTGCAGCGTTGCCTTTCGACTTTCCTTGAATCCCAAAGTGAATACTTCCTATGGAGTGATTGAAGCGGAATTGGAACGGATGTCTGTTATTAATCCAAGCATTAAGGACGTAAGTCAGGCGGTAATTAACATTCGAAAGTCCAAATTACCCGACCCAACAGTCCTTGGAAACGCGGGTAGTTTCTTCAAAAATCCAGTAGTACCCGAGGCTGTTTTGGATAAAATACGTTCTACTTACGAGAAGGTCCCCTCCTATCCCGCCGGAGAAGGAACCGTGAAATTAGCTGCGGGTTGGCTGATTGAGCAAGCAGGATGGAAAGGAAAAAGGGTTGGAGCGGTTGGAGTCCACGAATTGCAAGCCTTAGTTTTGGTGAATTACGGAGGCGGAACAGGAAAAGAAGTATACGACCTTTCGCAGGAAATCATAGAGGATATTCAACAGAAATTTGGGGTCAGCCTCGAACGGGAAGTGAATATTTACTAATCTTCCTTAAAAATCGCATCGGAAAGGCCTTTATTGACCTCATAACTCGTAAACACCAACAAGATCGTCCCTTTTTCGTTGTCTTTGTATTTCTTCTTTTTTTCGTTGTTCCGAATATCCGAAGCCACACTTTTGGGCATTTTAAATTTCTTAATATCCACGGTAAACGTCAATTTACTGGGTAAGGCAAATTGCTTGTTATGGTTGTATTCGTAGTCAATGGAAACTGTTCCGCTACTTTTCGTGGTGAGCACGGTTCGATAAATCAACGCATCGGAAGGCGAAATATACACTTTAGCAAGGACTATTTCGCTGTTCTCCGCGCTGGGCAAAACGGAAACCAATTTCGTTTTGTGTTCATTGATGGTTTTATCCTCCCCCAAGACCGCAGAATAGGACTTCGTATTGGATAAAAAGCCGGTTAAATCGCTCATCCCCTGCTTGGGTAGAATGGCGATTCCCTTGGATTCTACTTTAAACTTATCGGTCTTCTTATAATAAATGGTCGCATCAGCAATCGGTACCTTGATAAAAGGGATGGCCGCCTTGATTTGAAGTTCGGCCTTGTAATCGTTCACGCTGTTAATTTTGGCGACCACCGATTGAATCAATGCGTCCGCGGTCTGAGCATGAATTTGCCCAAGGCAAATGAACCCAAGCAGAAGGAAGAAAATTCTCATGACGTAATGTCTTTTTTGTTAAACCGAATTAAGGTAAGCGCCAATAAACCGACGATGTGCAGGACGAGGACCACAACAGACTCGATGATATCAGCGGTGGGAAATGGATCTTCAAACACACTACGCCATGCCGCCATGTGGGTGGTGAACATGAAAGGCTTAATGGAATCAAACACGCTTACGTCCAAGGTTCCAATGATCGTGAATAGAATAATGACCGACATGGTCGAAACAATGGGACCCACGCTGTTTTTAGCGAAAGCCGAGAATGCCATCGACAAGGTAGCGACCGTCCATAAGGCCAAAAACGCCACCAACAAGGAGGCACCAAAACGCCATGCCAAATCCGCTTCGGGTAGAATGAGCAAACCGTTGGAATTCAATACGATCAAATCTCCTGTACCAAACATCCACTTGGCAACGAACAAGGACAAAAATCCCAACCACAACGTCATGACTAAGGTGTAAATGGTCGCTGCAATCCACTTGGAAAGCACAATTCCCGTTCTCGAAATCGGCTTGGTAGCGAGCATGCGAATCGTACCTGATGCTTCTTCCCCAGAAAGCAAATCGCCCGTAACCAAGGCAATAAGTAAAGGAACATGTACAATCAGCATTTGCATGATGATGAACGCAATCAGGTTGCCGTTGAGTATTTTACCGTTGAAACTGAGGGTTTGCTCGAAGGAGGCGGTAACAAAACCCACGTAGGATTTTCCATCGGCTTTCATCGCAAAAAGTACGATAAAAATAAGCAAGGTCAATGCGCCAATTCCGATGTAGCTCCGGATTTTTGTTGCGATCTTCAACAGTTCGTTGTACGTGTTCTTCAAGAGCATTATTTCTCCGTCATTTTAATGAAAAAATCTTCCAAACTGCGCTTGGGTATCACCGATTTAAGTCCACAACCTGATTCGACCATGCGTTGGATCATTTCCAACCGTACGTCTTCTAACATTTCGATATGGTAGGTGCTTTTGTACAACAAACGGGTTACGAGATTGGGATAATACTGCTGCATCATTTCCTCAAATTTCGGCGCGTTTTCCACCGTGACCTCTAAATTCAAGCTTTGTTTTTCCAACAGTTCGTGTACCTCGCCCTCTACAATGGTTTTACCTTGGTTAATGATCACCATTCGGTTGGCTATGATTTCAATTTCCGACAGTTGATGCGAGGACAATAAAACGGTTTTCTTTTGTTCGTCCCGCAACCTCAAAATTAAATTACGCACCTCAATGATGCCTTGTGGATCAAGGCCGGTGGTCGGTTCGTCCAGAATGACAATATCAGGGTTGTGCAACAGGGTTTGTGCAATGCCCAATCGCTGCTTCATACCGTGCGAAAAGCCCGAAACCTTGTCCTTTTCTCGGCCATTGAGTCCTACAAAATCGAGCATTTCTTGAATTTGACGAGGAGCAATGTCTTTACCGGAAATGCGTGCGAAAATTTCCAAATTGCGCTGCGCGGAAAGGTATTTGTAGAAATCGGGTTTTTCAATGATGCACCCCACCCTTGAAAGCACTTCGGAGCGGTTGTCGTTCAGCGATTTTTCAAAAAAATTAAGGGTTCCACCGCTGGGACGAATCAGGGAGAGCAAGCAGCGAATGGTGGTGCTTTTGCCTGCGCCGTTCGGTCCAAGAAAACCAAAAACATCGCCTTCATTCACGTGGAACGAAACGTCCTTAACCGCTTGAAAAGCGCCGAAGTTTTTCTGAAGATGTTGAACTTCTATGAGGGGCATGCATGTAGAACAAAGCAAAGGTAGAAAGGTTGAGCAACAAAGCTGTTCATTTTGACTAACTTTGAAAGAAAAATGAAATTTTACCTTCTCTTTGTTGTACTTCTTCCATTGCTAGGTGTTAGTCAAACGTGGGTCAACAGAACCTACAGCAACCTGTACGACGTCCAGGCCCGTTCGATGGTGGAGATGGGAAACGGAAACTTTCTCGTAGCGGGAATTCAGGCGTTTTCGAACGGTTTTCTGAGCGTTCACAATGCGACTGGGACATGCACTGCAACCTATTTTTTAAGCCAATCAGCGTTATCGAGTTATTCCGATTTCAATCAAATCGTCAAAATGAACGATACAATGGCCATCATCGGAGGCAAAATATCCCTTGCCGGAGGGCCCATCGAGTTGTGGAAAGGAATTACCGTCGCCGTTAACGATCAAGGATCTGTTCTCTGGACCCTAACCCACGAGGTGTCAAGTCCGGTGGAAGACGTAGTCGTCAACGACATTGAACGGTATAACGACAGTGTGCTTTTCGTTCTGAGTTCGAGCATTGGGACTTCCCGCAATGCCTTGAGCAAAATCGACCGATTGGGCAACGTTGAATGGAGCAAAAATTTTGACGCCAACAACGAGAGTTTTCAATTGAACGACCTATGTTGGATTGACAGCAACTTGTTCGTTTGTGGAACCCTCAATGAATCGGGCAGCTTCTCAGGTATTGTTTTAAAATTGGATACTTCTGGCAATTTAATCGAGGGATTTAAATACAACTACAACAACGTTCCTGACTTCGTTCAGGTCATAAACCAGGGGATGCACTTGGTCCTTGCCAATTGTGGTCCTTCCTCCGACCAAACCCTTATAAAAATGGATTTTTCCGGAAATATCGTGGACCAAAAATCCTATCCGTTGATGGCGCAAATGCCTGAAGACCAAGCATTAAAGCCGCTGTCTGTGATTGATTCAAGCCATTTTTGGTTCTTTCATGGGGGTCATTTCGGATCCATGGGCTATCAAATTGACGGTACGAACATGTTACCCTACAACGTTGTCAACCACGTTGGCAACCTCCAAACCGTACTGCAGCAGGATACGAGCATCAAGTGGTTGTCATCGGGCCCCATTTACGGCATAAAAAACCAATTGGTCCTCCAAAAACATTACGCAATTACCTCGGCAGATTCCTTGGATGCCTTGTATGCTTTCTGCACCTACCCGAGCAATGAACCTCCGACGAATCAATTGGTACCTGTTAGAGTTAATTTTTCGCCTACCCTTAGCCAGGGAAATACGCCAAACCCTCTGAATTATCCTTTCCTTAACAACGAAGCGTGGACCAACGAACCGCTTTGCGTTGAAATGCTAGGTGGAAAGGAAGAAAGCACTTTAATATTGGGACCCAATCCTTGCGATGAGGTGCTAAAAATTGAAGTTCAAGCTCCCCTCGAATACAACATACTGAACCTCGGTGGAAAAATCGTTCAATCGGGACAAACCAACGCATTGGGTCATATTGATACCCGCGCTTTACCTAACGGACTCTACCTATTCATGCTTGGCAATAGAACTTACCGAATTCAAGTGATGCATGGTGGGTAATTTAATCTTATTTCGTCGCAATCACTTGCAGCGTTGACGAAATCCCATGATGGTAAATTCCTTCCTTGATTTCCCTTGTTACCGCTTGGATGGCAACCTTACTAAACCCTCTAAATGCCTCCTCAAGCTCAAGTTGATCGTAAAGGAATTCGATGGATTTCGGACCACCTGTCCCATGTGACAATTGTTCTTTGGCATACACTTCCATGAGAAAAGTTCCTCCTTTTTTTAACCCCGATTCAATCCGTTGAAACAAAGACGTACGCAGTTCCTTGCTGAAGTGCCCAAAAATCATCACCATACCATCCCAAGCTTCCTGTTGGAGGTCATAATCGATTAAATCAGCACATACGGTTCGAACCGTTACGTTATGCTCCGTCGCCAATATTTGGGTCTTTTTCAAACCCGAATCGGAAAAATCAACGCTGGACACATCATACCCGAGAGACGCTAAAAAAACGGCATTTCTTCCTTCACCTTCTGCCAAACAAAGTACTTTTCCGCTTTCCTTCAGAACATATGCATGTTCTTTCAAAAAATCGTTGGGCTGATTTCCATACATATACCCTGGTTCTGCAAAGCGCTCGTTCCAAAAAGCTTTATCCATTCGACTTGAATTGAAAGTGCAAAAATAGAATGAATTCAAGCATCCAACAACAATGATTAGTCCTGCAGTATAATTAAGGTTTAAAAGTCGCTTTAGAAAAAAAGGGTATTTAAAATATCATCCGTTAAATTTATATTAATTTTGAGACAACCAAAAAGCCTGCAATTCGTTTATCTTGCGATGTTTTTTAGACTTCGGAACGTTCTTGTATCTCTCTAAATTAGAAATCCTTGAAAAAACGCCTTTTACTCTTCTTATTCATTGGAATTTCAACGTTCAATATGCTAGCGCAAAACCCGACCAATGGATCCTTTACCAACGTTACCGGTAATTCTGTTACTCCAGCAGCATGGACCAATTGCTTGGGGTATGATCCCAGCACCAGTTTTGGAGGTTGGCCATCCGTAGATGTTCTGGACATTGGATTCAGCTCCTACTCGGGCACATCCACAGTGCCCTGCATTCCTTCCCCGGATGGCGGATCTTGGGTGGGATTGAGCGATTTACCAATGTACAGTGAAAACGAAGCCATTCAACAAACCGTATCGGGATTTGTGGTGGGCCAGACGTACACCATTTCGTATTACGCCGCAAATTTCGGTGGGGCACCTTTCGACGACGAAGGATATGTTCGGATGTATTTCAACGGAGTGCAAATTGCTTCGAGTCCTCTCCTGCCCTTACTTGCAAATACTTGGGTTCCCGTTTCGGCGACCTTTGTTCCATCAACCACGAGCGGGGTACTTCAAATCGATGCCTCAACTACTTCTTTACCTTCGGGAAATGGTTCGTATTTTTCGGTGGATGGCTTAACGATTACGTTATCCGCTCCCGCACCATGCAACGCGGGCAATACCGCCCCAACCTTAAGCCAAGCAACGGCTTGCATTTCCGGAACTTACAATTTAACAACAATCAACGCCAGTAATACCCCAGCCGGAACCGTACTTGCGTGGTTTTCCGGCAGCACGCCCAGTGCCGCAAATGCAATTGCAAGTCCTACGAACGTTACCACAGGTATCTACTACGCCGCGTTCTACGATGCCGCGAACAACTGTTATAGTCCTACCAGTTCTGTTACACTAAACCCAAACCCTGTCGCGAGTTTCTCTAGCGTGGAAGCGTGTTTGGGGCTTCCGACCCAATTCAACGAGAATTCTACCATTTCCAGTGGAAGCATCGCTCAGTGGACGTGGGATTTTGGCGACCAAGGGAGTTCCACCCAACAAAACCCATCGCATACGTATGCCAGCCAAAATACCTACAACGTTACCTTAACGGTGGTCAGCAACCTCGGGTGTTCGGATGTATTCACCGCCACGAGCAGTGTCATCGCGAGCCCAACAGCGAGTTTTTTGTACAGCCCCAGCGAACCCTCGATCTTCAATCCTACGGTGAATTTTTACAACACTTCGAGTGCGGGCAGTATTTCATGGAATTTTGGAGACGGTGAAACCTCATCGGAAGAAAATCCCATTCATACCTATTCCTCTTCGCAGGGAAGTTATACCGTAACCCTAACGATCGGTTCGGGGAGCTGTTCGGACACGGCGAGTGCCACGGTTACGGTGCAAGATAACTTGATTTATTATGTTCCCAACACATTCACACCGGACGGGGATATTTTCAACCAGACCTTCAAACCGGTATTCACTTCGGGATTCGACCCTTACAACTACAGTTTAATGATATTTGACCGTTGGGGAGAATTGATCTTTGAATCGAGGAACACCCAAGTTGGTTGGGATGGAACCTACAACAATCGAATTGCGCAAGAAGGGGTTTACACATGGCGCATTCAATTCAAATTGCTCGAAGGCGACGACCGACGCGAGATTTTTGGTACGGTATTGAGTATACGGTAGAATGCATTAAAATTGAAGTTTCATGGCAAAAACGAAAATAGGTGGCATCGTAAATTCACGCAACGAAGAAGGGCTTCGAACAGGTGTTTTTTAATTAATTGGCCTGTTAATTAACATTGAAAGTAAATGTTAATTTTGAGTATTAATCAAGCCCATGAAAAACATCATCATCGTTTCGATTATTACCTTCTTGTTGATTTCCTGTAACGCAGAAATTTCGAAACCAACGAAAAACCGACCACATAAGCAATCCGTTGGCGCTGGAGAGGATTTTATTCGATCCATTTCGAAAGAACAAGAACGAGAAATTTTACACCTCATCCAATTGTTCGAAAGTCAGGACACCAATGGCATCGTTGATCGAGTTGCCTACCCATTTGATCGTGATTATCCTATTCCTGCCATCGAAAATAAAGAACAAATGCGTGCTCGTTTTTCCGAGGTGTTTGATGAAAAATTAATGGAAGAAATCGCAAGCTCAAACGCAGATGATTGGTCCACGGTAGGTTGGCGCGGCATCATGTTAGACCAAGGAATCGTATGGTTAAGTGACGATGCTTCTTTAATTTCCGGTATAAACTATCAAACTTTAAAAGAGAAGGCATATCAAAAACAATTAATTGCCGATCAGAAAGCTCATGTACATGAATCTATTGCAATGTTTGAACGTCCAGAACTATTGTCGATTACCGATCGATTTCTGGTTCGTATTGATCAAATGCCTGATCATTCTTTTCGTTATGCGTCTTGGAAAAAAGGAAAATCGCAAACAGAGCAACCTGACCTAGTGCTAACCGATGGAACGGTTGAGTCCTCAGGAACTGGAGGAAATCATGTGTTTTCCTTTAAAACAGGGATTTATACTTACAACGTTTATAGAAATTTATTGGGCGAAGGGGATTACAGTGAGATTAATTTGGAAGTGCTAAAGTCTGGGGATAAAATTCTATTTGAGTCAGGCAAATTAATAAATGTACGATGATATTTTCCATTAACCATTGATTTTTCACATGTATTCGATTTCAAAATGGTTGATTAGTATTGTTGCATTTTTTGTTTTTCAACTA
>JBJOJZ010000164.1:0-5466 GCA_046046325.1 Bacteroidota bacterium | reverse complement strand
CGTTAAACCCAACAGGACCTCACCTACAATCATTCCTCCATCAGGTTTGTAATAATTTTTAGCGTCTTGCATACCAAGATCATAGGAACTGGTAGATAAAGGCGATTTAATAACTTGATCGAACCTTTCGGTTGTCCCGTCCGAAAATTTGACCATTAAAATGTTTCCTTTCATGATGGATTGAATATTGTTTACACGGTAATTGTAATGAAAAAAGGAAACGATGTCAGGGTCTATTGCTACTATTTTACAAGGAATAATGAGTCCTTCTTTGGTAATTAAGGTGTCATTTTTATAGGATTTAATCACCTTTTCTCCTTGTTTGATTAGTATGAATTGCTGGCTGGGAATCATAGCAACCTCATTTCCAGTTGTGTCGATAGCGTAACTGGTAAAATCCGCAGAAAACTCAATGATTTTCCCTGTCAGTAACTTGCCTTCTAAGGTTACGAGAGAGTCTTGCGCCTTGAGGTTTGCTGTGAATATTATGCAACTTAGAACAACGAAGTTTATTAATGCTTTCATCAGCCTTTACGAGAATTAAATCCTAGGAAAAAACTTAAGCGAAACCCAGAATTGGTTGTTTCACCAGGGATCGTTATGTATTGACCAGTATTGTAGTCATACTGTTGGGTTGGTTGACTCATCTTTTTAATGTTTGGTGAAAAGGCAACATTGAAGGGGAAGGTTATTTTACCAACCTTAAATGATGCACCGGCAGCTAGGACAAGCCCAAATCCCGCCAAAGAAACAGATGGACCAACACCAAATTCCACACCGTTTGCTCCTCGGAATCCTAACAAGACATTGGCACTCGGTAGAAATAATCCTTGTTCAAGTCCTCCAATGAGGGGTACAAATTCCACCAAGCCTGCAGCGCCGTTTTCCAAGGTGAATATCCGCGTTTCAAATTGCCATCCAAATTGGGAAACAACTGGCGTAATATCAGCACGGTTGAATGCATCGGCAATACGAGTTCGTGTAGTTCCTGCAGCCAAGTAGGTAATTCCTACCCGTGGTCCTCCGTACCTCTTGGAAGGTGCTAATATTTCGTCCTCCGGAATTTCTTTTTTCGGATTGTTTTTTACCGGATTATTGTTGTTTGAAACAGGAGCAGGAGCAGGCGCGAAATTTTCGGTCGTCCCGTTGGAATAGGTAATGGAACTAACGTCAGAAATGTTCATGGTGTAAACAGGGCCGTCTACAGACTTTTTGAATTTAATGGAGGTAGGGTTAACCTCCGAAATTGAAACGTTCATTTCGCTTCCGTTTTTAAGCCGAAGGATGTCTTGGCCGTTGGCCGCTTGGACAGAAAAGAAAACAGCAAGTGCAAGTAAGAAGTTTTTCATAAGGTTAAAATTAGTGCTACAAAGTTAACGCATAATTATTCTCGTGTAAGATTTATACGCAACAAACTAGATACTTAGTTGCGAATTTTGCAATTGCTGGGTTTGAAGGACAGCAAGCATCTTTTACAACCATCCGCTACCTCCTGAATAACCGATGGAGAGAATCGCAAGAAATAAAAGAAGGGTTAAGGGTAGGATTAACGGAAAGCATAGTGCAACAATTACTCCTGCTTTTTTGGATTTCGCCCCTGCTTGATAACCGGCAGCATACGTTGGATTTGAAAGCATCGTATTTCGCGGATTTTTGGGCGTTTGAAAAGAGCTTTTATGCCTTAATTTGTAGTACTTTTTTGCGTCCCTCTTTCCTTGTCGGTATAAGGGGTCGCGTTTTGTTGATTTGCTGCTATCAGCCAGGTACAACCCGTTGTGTTTCCATAACTTGAAATCCTTCACCTCGCTTAAACTGGCAGAAAGCAGCCCAGAGGGAGGAGTTTGTTCGTAGAAAACGATGTTTTCAGAAACTTCAACGACCTCGCAATTCACGGAAACTCCGTTGTTAAAATAAATCACATCTCGGTGTGATACCTCGGAGTGAGCATCGCCGTTGTTTTGACTAAAGGCAATGGGGAACAGTGAGAGCTGAAAAAAAAGGAAGTAAAAAATTTTCATGAGGCGCAGAAGGAATAATTAAAATTAAGGGTTCTTTTGCTAGAGGATTTATTTTATGTGCAACAAGCGGTTCAGGCAGTTGTGAAATATATCATTCGATGAACCGGTTTTTGTGTCATAAAGCTCCAGCAAACAATAAGGTCCAAATAGAGGATAAAATCAGGATTAACAGGATGTATAACGGAGAGAACAATCCAATAAGCACCCAAGACCACGTCTTTTTTTTCTTCGCACCAGCCTCATATCCCGCTTCATATGTTGGATTTGAAAGTAAAGCATTTCGAGGATTTTTAAGGTTTTGAAATGAACCTCTATGCGTTATCCTGTAGTACTTTTTACCATCCTTCATTCCCTGCACGTATAAGGCATCAACTTGCTTAGCCTTGGTTGAGTCGGACAGGTTTAGGTTGCGTAGTTCACCCATTTCGATTTCCGATACTTCGCTTAAACTTGCCGAAAACAACTCCTTACTCGGATATTGTTCGTAGAATACAATGTTATCTGAGACTTCAACGACCTCGCAATTCAAGGATACTCCGTTGTTAAGATGAATGATGTCACCATTGGTTGAAATGCATGGTTGATCAAGATTGCTTTGGCTTTTGGACTTTGGCACAAAAAGGATCAGGAAAAAGACGACAGCAAAGAGTTTTATATGAATTGTGTTCATAGGACAATGTTAAATTATAGTTGTTTGGCATGTAGGGTTCACTAACTTACCATTATAAGACAGTAGAAAATAAAACCGAGTATCATCGGTAAAATCAAGGGAGAACATATCCAAATTAACGCCAAACGCCGATTTTTTTTTGATTGAGCTCCATCCTTATATCCTGCAGCATACGAGGGATTGGAAAGCAGAGCATTTCGAGGGTTTTTGGGGTTGCTATAATTGTTTTTAAGATGAATCAAATAGTATTTTTTTGCATCCATCCTTCCTTGTTGGTATAAGGGATCGCGTTTTTTTGAAGTGCTGGTATCAGCCAAGGACAACCCGTTTTGTTTCCATAACTTGAGGTCCTTTACCTCGCTTAAACTGGCAGAAAGCAGTCCTGAGGACGGGATTTGTTCGTAGAAAACGATGCCATCGTTCACTTCTACAACCTCACAAAACACGGAATCTCCGTTGATAAAATGTACAACATCTCGGTTGAATAGTGCGGAACAAGATTCACCGTTGTTTTGACCAAAGGCAACAGGAAACAGTAAGAGCTGTAAAAATAGGAAGTAAAAAAAATTCATAATGAATGTTCTCAAGGTATTAAACGGGTTAACATATGTGGACTATGGCGGTTTAATTGACTACCAAACGGAAAATCCTCCGCCCCCTTTAATAGCGTTAATCAGGACGACAACGATTGAAACAACAATCGCCGCCAAGGCAAGCACCCCCAGTATAACTACGGAAATGAACGATGATGCAGCAAAAACATGCATGGCAGCTCTCTTCTCTGCAGCTCCATCTTTATAACCTGCACGATAATCGGGTTCATTTAAGCGGTAATTATTAGGGTTGTATGGAGTGTTATAATTGGTTTTATGCTTTTTTCGATAGTAGGTTAAAGCGTCTTTTTTTCCTTGGTGATATGCCGGAGAATTTCGTGAAACTTGAACGGTATCTGATGGGATTTTTGAAGCTAGAACGTTCCACCGTATTTCACGGACTTCGGTCAAACTGGCCGACAACACAATGGCCGTTGTTTCTTGCTCGAAAAAAACCACTTCATCCGTAACTTCTACAACACGACAAAGGATTCCGGCTCCGTTCTTCAATAAGATGGAATCTCGGTATTCCACCTGACCGAAAGAACTCGCCGAAAGGATGGAACAAAATGCGATAAGTATGATTTTGAACATGTTAGCTAATTTAATTACAAATTTATCATACAAATGGCATACAACATTGGATTATCCTACAAGTCATCCAAACGTTGGTTGTGTTTTATGCAACTGCAAAGGAGGAGTAGGTGGTTGATTACGGCTAAACACCCCTAATCCACTGATATCATAGAATGACAAGGGAGTTTTTTTCGCATCAAGTGTCCAAATGTGGGGATACAAGTTGTATCGAGGTATTCGCTTTTCGATCGATAATTTTTTGGTTCAAAACGAAGCGAATGTTCCACAAGATGAATAACTACTGAATTGATCGGTTATTAAATCAAATTCACCCATCAACCGACTTGGCACTGTCGGCAACCATTGCGCGTAATCCCGAAATTTCATCCGAAGTGAGATAACGCCATTTTCCTAAAGGTACATCAAGCGGAATATTCATGATACGTATCCGTTTCAGCTGGACCACGTCATATGCTAAATATTCGCACATGCGACGAATTTGCCGATTCAAGCCTTGAGTTAGTATGATTTTGAAGGTAAAGCGATCGATCTGCTGTACATCACAAGCACGAGTAACCGTATCTAAAATGGGAATGCCACTCCTCATTTTTTGCAAGAACGCCTCGTTGATAGGGCGATCTACCGTGACCAAGTATTCTTTTTCGTGATGGTTTCGAGCGCGAAGAATTTTGTTGACAATATCGCCATCGTTGGTAAGAAAAATTAATCCTTCGCTGGGTTTATCTAGGCGCCCAATCGGGAAAATGCGCTTCGGATGATTGATAAAATCAATGATGTTGTCTTTTTCACGGCGTTGGTCGGTGGTGCAGACAATTCCGATGGGTTTATTGAAAGCTAGGTAAATGAAATCCTCTGTAGGAGCTTGCGTGGGTTTGTTGTCGACTGTAACATCATCACCGGGCATAACTTTAGTGCCCATTTCCGGAACTTTGCCATTGATGCGTACACGTCCTTCTTCAATGAGTTTATCGGCGGCACGCCTCGAACAAAAACCGATTTCGCTTAGGTATTTATTGATGCGAACTGCAGAAGAAGAATCCATGCCGGTATTGTTTTGCATTAGTTGGGTTTCAAGGTTCTTGCAGCGAAAATAATAAGAACCTAGGGGAATTCAACATATCTTCTTTTGCTGCACCCTTGATTTTCGTTTAAAGTATATGCGCACAGATAGGGGAGAGCACCTCGGTGAAAAGAACGATAACGATCCTTCATCACTCGAATGGTTCGTCTTAAAAAAGAAATTTTTCGCACCTTGAGTAGCCTGAAGGGTATATCTCCGCCTAGGCGGAGGGTACGGACATAAAAAAAGCCGATCATACTTGACCGGCTTTTCGCTCCCCCTGCTGGACTTGAACCAGCGACCCTCTGATTAACAGTCAGATGCTCTAACCAACTGAGCTATTTGGGAGTTTCCGATTTTTATTTCGGGGTGGCAAAAATAGGAGATTTTGCTTTGACCCCAAGATGTTTTTTAATTTTTTTGAGAACGTTTCTTCAGCAGGCAATTTACCTGATTCACAGGGTCTTGTACCTCGGAGATACGATACAGCAAAGTCATTACGATTCCATAGTTAGAATAAATATTCTG
>JBJOJZ010000078.1:0-4425 GCA_046046325.1 Bacteroidota bacterium | reverse complement strand
TGCTAGCCTTGTATTTGTCGGTTATTTCGTTTGAAGCAATTTTCATCTAACATTTCGTACCTTTGGTAAATGCTTAAAATTTCAACCGCTTTATTGCTGATACTTAGTACGATCTATACTTATGGACAAGTTTTCATTAACGAAGCGAGCAATTCGAATGGAACCCACTATGTTTTACCCAATGGAAGTTCCCCGGATTGGATTGAGTTATACAATGCCGGAGTTTCTACTTATTCGCTCCAAGGACATTTTTTAAGCGATCGGCGAGACTCTCTGCAGAAGTGGGTTTTCCCTCCCTACAGCTTGGGCAGCCAGCAATTTTTAACCGTGTTGGCGAACGGCAAAGGCAGCACGTTTTTGGTCAACCATTTTGAAACGGCGGTTGATCACAACATGGTTTGGAAGTATTCCATTCCCAACGCCAACATTCCAAACTGGACAGGATTGAGTTTTGATGATTCCGGTTGGTCAAATGGAAAAATGAGCATTGGATATGGCGACGGCGATGATAGCACCGTGCTTGGAGGGCCTATCACCAGTTATTATGCCCGCAGTACCTTTCAAATAAGTCAATATCAAGACATCGTTCGGGCCATATTCGACATCGATTACGACGACGGATTCGTTGCATACTTGAATGGAATCGAAATTGCACGTGCTGGATTGGTCGGTACTCCACCAAATTTCGATGAACTTGCATCGGATCATGAGGCTCAATTATACCAAGGCGGCCAATTGAGTAGTATTGAAATCGATATGAGTTTATTGATGAATGTTTTAGTAAATGGCACCAATCTATTGGCCATCGAAGTACACAACAGCGACCCCAACAGTTCCGACTTAAGCTGTTGGCCTTTTTTAACTTTTGGATTTGGATCTGCTCAAAACCAATTCAATGGTACCACGCATCCGTATTTTAACAACGGTAACCAAGGAGGTTCCATCGAAACGAATTTTGGAATTGCCACAGCCGGAGAAACGCTTTACCTAAGTAACGCTTCTGGAATTCTAGATTCCTTGGTAGTTCCTGACCTTGAGGCAGAAATGTCGGTCGGTAAAAACCAAGACGGGACGGGCCCAACGGTTATTTTCCCTGTTCCCACTCCCAATTCCAGCAACAACGTTGGTATCGGATTTAGCGGGTATGAAGCGATGCCTATCATCCAACAAACGGGTGGAATTTACCTTCAAAGCCTAAGCGTTACGGTAACGAATACCTCGTCCAATGGCGGCATCGTACGTTACACTTTGAACGGGAATGATCCTGACACCAATTCAACGCTATACACAGGCCCCATTTTCCTGGATACCCATTGCGTAATCAAAGTACGGTGTTTTCCCGTTGGCACCAATTTACTCCCAAGTCCCATTGAGGCAGAGACCTTTTTATTCAACGAGAGCAGCACCATACCCATCATTGCATTAACCATTGATTCCAACGATTTGGTAGGCCCAACAGGCATTTTCGACAATTGGTGGACCGATTGGAAGCGTCCGTGCTTCATCGAGTATTTCGACACCTTAGGGGTAAAACGATTTGAAAGCAAAGCATCGGTAAAACCGGACGGAGGTGCTGGAGGCAGCCGCTCTAATCCCCAACACAGCGTTACCGTTGAGCCGGCCAACAACACATTTGGAACCGGCCTTCCTATCCATTTCCCGATAATACCAGAAAAACCCTATGTGGATGATTATTACGCCCTATACATACGCAACGGAAGCAACTTTTGGAATCAATACCATCAACGTGATGCCACCTTCATGAGGGTCATGCGAAAAACCAATGCCAATTCGCAAGCGTATCAACCCGCTCACGTATTCATCAATGGAAAGTATTTTGGCTTGTACGAACTTCGTGAAAAAGCGAATGAAGGTTATTTCAATGAAAACTACGGCAACCACATGGATAGCCTGGATTTGCTGTCCGTGAGTTATTGGTACGGCATGGTGCTTCGAACGGTTAAAGGTTCCGATTCGTCCTTTTTTGATATGATTTCCAGCATTTCAACCTTGGATAAATCCGATCCGAAATACCTTTTTTACTGTGATCGGAAACTGGACACCAAAAACTATGCGGACTATCTCATCGGGGAATTTTGGTACGCCAATACCGATTGGATTTACAATAACATGAAAATGGCACGGCCTAGGACCTATAACAATAAATGGCGGTTTTTCTTACAGGATGTTGAGTGGGGCTTAGGTGGATGGACAGGTTACGATGCCAACATGTTCGATTGGTTCCAAAATGCAAATCAACCAAATTATTATTACACCATTTACAGTCATTTAATTCAAGATAGTACTTACCGTAACTACTTTATTAATCGATTTGCTGATCTCATGAATACCACCCTCCATCCGAACAGCTACACCCCTATCGTGAATGGAATGTACGAACAATTACTGCCTGAAATGCCCCGACATTTTGCATTGTGGACAGGGGATATACCTGGAGGAATGGCAAATTACGAAAATCAAAAAAACAACATTCTTTACCATTTTAATAACCGAAGCCCTGTGGTTAGAAGTCAGATGCTCGGGAATTATGGCCTTGATAACACCGTGAATGTCACCTTAAAAACCATCCCCGAAAATGCCGGCTACATCAAAATAAGTACAATCATTCCGGATTCATTACCTTGGACGGGGGTTTATTTCAATGGAAATCCTGTTCGAATTAGTGCCCATGCAAATCCGGGTTTCACCTTTGATCATTGGGAATACAATATCAATTTGGATCCCAATCAATTAACCCAATCCAGTGTGGTGGTCAACATTGCTACGGACGATTATTTTCATGCGATATTCGAAGGGACCCCAAGGGATACAACACTCACCGTTTCCGAAATACACTACAATCCGGATCCTTCGCTAGATGGTGGGAATTGGATTGAATTGCACAATTATGGCGATCACGCGATGGATTTAACAGGTTACCGCATTAAAAGTAGCAATTTCTACGACAACTTCGAATTTAACGACGGGACCATCTTGCCGGGAAATGGTTATTTGGTCGTTGCCCAAGATACAGCGTTGTTCAAAAGCATTTATCCCCAGGTCGACAACGTAACAGGAGGAACCGTTTTTGGTTGGGAAAATAACGAAGATTCCATTTATGTTCTTGGTCCTCGCAACGAAAACATCGTTGCAATGCATTACAATGACGATGCCCCCTATCCGCGTTGCGCAGATGGGTATGGTCGCACGATGGAAAACAAATTCACCGATGCACAAATACTGGATTCCACTTCATGGTTTTGCGGGTGTATCGGAGGCTCCCCTGGTGAAGCGTACCAACCGTGCAAGGAGGAACTCATCGTGAGCGAGTTCAACCTCGGCAAAGTTGAAATTCTACACAACGCAGAGGATTGGATTGAAGTAAAGAATAATACATCAGATGTTTTGAACCTTAATGGATATGTGCTGAAAGACGAACGAAACCAGCATGAATTTACCTTATCAGGTATTTCCTTACAACCCGGAGACTATGCCGTGTTAGTAAAAGATTCAACCCTATTCCATCAGCGTCATTTAGATTTTACCGGTCAGGCCCTATATCAAATTCCTTTTGGTATTTCGAAAAACGATGCAATACGCATTTTTGATGCTAACGGAGTGATCGTACAGAGTATTTTCATCGACACTTTAGGTACTTGGTTAACAGCTCCTTTCAACGAAGACTACACCTTTGAATACCAAGAATTCGGCACGAACCAAACATTAGCGGACCAATGGTTTGCAGGGTGCATTGGTGGCTCACCGGGAAGAGCTTATAGTCCTTGTCCCGAAATCCCGAACGAGGAATGGGCTTGGGTTTATCCCAACCCAAACAGCGGGGAATTTGTCCTAAATGTGTTAGCGGAAGGCACGAGCACCTATACCATCTTCAATGACTGTGGTCAATACCTCATGGAAGGATCCGTGCAGAAAACCCTCAATCCCATTGCCATTCAACCCATAGATATCTCAAAATTCGCACACGGAATGTACATGCTGCGCGTAACACGCAACGAGGAATCACACGTATTTCGTGTGATTAAGCTGTAACCTTAGTGCTCTCGTTGAGTAAGGCAATCATTGCTGCACACGTAACATAAAGTTGCGTAGCCGTTTCGTCGTCCATGCTGGAGCCGTCTTCGTCATCCGTTGAAACTTCAATGGCCATGAATTTCAACAATTCTGGCTGATCGCAAAATTCTTCAATGCGTTCGTTCGCCTCTTCGTCATTTTCCGTACCGAAATAATCTTCCAACATGTCTTCAAACGGTTGCTCAAATCGTTCGATCATGGCTTCCGTAACCATGGTTGTTGGAATCCCTGCCTGAAGGTAGCTTTCGTTAATGACCCAGTAGTAATAAAGTAAATAACCTTCTAAAGCTTCGTTATCGTATTCTGCTGGGGCAGCGAGAACATAATCCAATA
>JBJOJZ010000001.1:0-6413 GCA_046046325.1 Bacteroidota bacterium | reverse complement strand
TGTCGATATGTTCAAATTGAATATGTTGCATAAAATTTAGTTTAATTGTCGCAAAGGTAGGGCAATAAAATGACTATGCCTATGTAACCCAGGCTACATAACTAGTGGACTATTCAGTTTACCTTTGTACCAAGATGAAAAAAGAACACCTTATTTTAGCAAGTACAACCTTATTGGGAATGGCCTTCGGTTATGCCTATTATCGATTTTACGGATGTTCTGAAGGTTGCGCCATTACGGGTAACCCATGGCGATCAACGCTCTACTTTGGCATTCTTTTTTTTCTTGGAAGTACCTTAATTAAAGATTTAATAACAAAAAAATCATGAGTGAATTTAACGGAACCATCGTGGACGTAAGAACGCGAGCAGAATTCAGTGGTGGGCACGTGGCCCATTCAGTCAACATTCCCCTGCAAGAAATCATGGAACATGTAGAGGAGATTAAACAAATGAAAAGCCCCATCATTTTCTGCTGTGCTTCAGGAGGAAGAAGTGGACAGGCTACACAATATTTCAAATCTCTTGGAGTAATTTGTGAAAACGGTGGAGGATGGATGGAAGTGAATCACCAATTCAACCGATAACCATGGGAATTTTTAGTCGAATTTTTGGACCGGGTGTCGATTACGCACAATTGGTTAAAAGCGGTGCACTGATCTTGGATGTACGAACGCCTGGAGAATATGCAGGTGGACATATCAAGGGATCAAAAAACATCCCATTGCAAAACTTACAGCAACAAATGAAAAATTTACCAAAGGACAAAGCAATCATCACTTGTTGTGCTTCAGGTATGCGCAGCGGATCTGCTAAGTCCATGCTTCAAAACAACGGGTTCAAGGAAGTTTACAACGGTGGAGGGTGGTCGAGTTTACAAGGCAAAATCGGCTAATAATCTAAATACCGACTTTGTGTAATTGGGCTAATTGCCTAACTTTGTTGTCTCTTTAAAGTATACATAGCATGCAACTGTGGAATAAATACAGCAAAGAGGAATTGGAGCAGCAACTGCGCGCTAAGAACCATCGCTATACGTTGGTTTCATTTTACCAGTATGCGCACTTATCCGATCCCTCCCAATTTCGAAATGAACTATTCAGAACTTGGACGTCTTTGGATATCATTGGGCGAACCTATGTCGCAAAGGAAGGCATTAATGCCCAAATTGCAGTACCCGAGCAGCATTTTGCGGAATTCAAAGAAAAACTTTACGCTTATCCCTTTTTGAACGGTATTCGCTTAAACGTCGCTGTCGACTCAGGAACAACTGAATTCCCCTTCCTTAAGCTAAAAATTAAGGTAAGGGATAAAATCCTTGCTGATGGGCTGAATGATGAAAGTTTCGATGTAACTAACAAAGGAAAACACTTAACGGCCAAAGAATTCAACGAATTGACTTCGGGAGATGACTGTCTTTTGGTGGACTTTAGAAACCACTACGAACACGAGGTAGGACATTTTAAAAACGCCATTTTACCTGATGTGGATACTTTTCGAGATTCTCTGCCCGTTATAGAGCAAGAAATCCTTAAAGGCAACGAAGACCGAAAAGTGATTATGTACTGTACTGGTGGAATTCGTTGTGAAAAGGCCTCGGCTTGGTTTCGACACAAAGGATTTCAAAACGTTTACCAATTGGATGGCGGAATCATAAAGTACGCCAACGATTGCAAAGAAGAAGGATTGGAGAATAAATTTCTTGGAAAGAACTTTGTTTTCGACGAACGACGAGCCGAGCGCATTTCGGAAGACATCATCAGCCATTGTCATCAATGCGGTGAACCATGCGACGACCACACCAACTGTGCTTTCGAAGGATGCCACTTGCTTTTTATTCAATGTACGAAATGTAAAACAACGATGGAAAATTGTTGTTCTACGGATTGTCAAAGCATTATTCACCTACCTGAAGAAGAGCAAAAGAAGCTCCGACAACAAATAACTAAAAGTAATTTAATCTTTAAAAAAGGCAGGTTCAAGTTATCTTAGTCTCGTTGAAGAGCTTAATTTCCTATCTTTGAACAAACGAGCGTTATGAACCCTTTGTACTTTGTAAATTGGTCCTTCGATGCGGAAATCATACCCGGATATAGAACCCCGAATTGGTATGGTTTATTGTTCGTATCTGGAATGATCTTGGGATATTTTGTCATTAAACGGATGTTCAAAAAAGAAGGCATCAGCGAGGCCATTCTTGATAAATTGGTCCTTTTTATGGTTCCTGCTACAGTCATTGGAGCAAGGCTAGGTCATGTAATGTTTTACGGTCCTTATTGGGGTTCTGAAGGTTATTTTTCAAATCCTGTTCGCATACTTTACGTATGGGAAGGTGGACTTGCAAGCCATGGTGCAGCGGTAGTTATTCTCTTAGCTCTCTGGTATTTTTCCAAAAAAGTGGTACAAAAACCTTATTTATGGATCCTCGATAGGATTGCGGCCCCTATCGCCATTGCTGGCGCATTCATTCGATTAGGTAATTTAGTTAACCACGAAATGGTGGGTTATATTACCGATGTTCCATGGGGGTTTAGGTTTTTGCATAACGATTGTATTCCCAATGAGTTCGGTCAGTACCTCTGCGATTGGTCAACCATTCCGGTTCGACATCCTGCCAACATTTATGAATCCTTGGCGTATTTCTTTTCCTTCGGCGTATTGATGTATTTGTATTGGAAAAAAGAAGCTTGGAAACAATCCGGATTGGTTTTTGGAAGTTTTCTCGTGTTGATTTTCGGATTTAGAATTTTAATCGAATTCCTCAAAGAAAGCCAAACCGACAGCGATAACTCGGTATTTGTAAGCACGGGACTGAACATGGGACAATGGTTGAGCATACCCTTGGTATTGGTCGGAATTGCTCTAATCGTTCGTGCCTTGCGCCAAAAAAAAATAGTTGCTAAACCATAATATCCTATCGAATATAAGGGCAATCCTCCTTATATTTGTGCAAATATTTACACAATGCCAAAAGTAGCTACAAGCAAGGTTGACAAAGGCGCAAAGCCCGGTGATAAATTCGGAAAAGAAACGTACGTTAAGTGGTATAAAGACATGCTCTTAATTCGCCGTTTTGAAGAAAAGACAGGGCAATTGTACATTCAACAGAAATTTGGCGGATTCTGCCACTTGTACATCGGACAAGAGGCCATTGTGGTTGGAACTGCAAGCGCTGTACGACCCGGAGACAAGCACATGACCGCATACCGCGATCACGCCCACCCGATTGCTCTTGGCACGGATCCTAGGGTATTGATGGCAGAATTGTACGGAAGAACGACGGGTTGCTCGAAAGGAAAAGGAGGTTCCATGCATTTCTTCGACAAGGAAAAGAATTTCATGGGAGGTCATGGAATTGTGGGTGCTCAAATTCCCATGGGAACGGGGGTAGCATTCGCCGAACAGTACAATGGAACCGATAACGTTGCCATTGTATCCATGGGAGACGGAGCAGTACGTCAAGGCGCCTTGCACGAAACGTTCAACATGGCGATGATGTGGAAGCTTCCTGTGATTTACATCATTGAAAACAACAACTACGCGATGGGTACGAGCGTGGAACGAACTACCAACGTGACGGACCTTTCAAAAATTGGACTTTCCTACGACATGCCCTCGAAAGTCGTCAATGGAATGCGTCCCGAAGACGTTCACAACGCGATTGAAGAGGCAGCTGATCGGGCGAGAAGAGGTGACGGACCTACCTTATTGGACATTCGAACATACCGCTACAAAGGACACTCCATGTCGGATCCTCAAAAATACCGCACCAAAGAAGAAGTCAACGACTGGATGGATAAAGACCCCATCGACCACGTGTTAGATATCATTAAGGACCGTAAGTGGTTAACCGACAAAGAAATAGAAGCGATCGACCAATGGGTGAAAAAAGAAGTGGAGGAAAGCGTTGAGTTCGCAGAAAACTCACCTTACCCTGCTGCAGAAGAGTTGTACCAAGATGTGTACATTCAAACCGATTATCCTTACATTAAAGAGTATTAAAAGCATATGGCTGAAGTAATTTACATGCCCAAATTGAGCGACACCATGACCGAAGGTGTGGTGGCTGCGTGGTTAAAAAAAGTGGGGGATTCCGTTAAATCAGGAGAACTTATCGCTGAAATTGAAACCGATAAAGCGACCATGGAATTTGAGTCGTTTTTCGACGGAGTTTTACTTCATATCGGAGTGGAAGCCGGCAAAGGCGCTCCGGTCAATTCGCTTTTGGCAATTATTGGTCAAGCAGGTGAAGACATTTCCGGACTTTTAACCAGTGCACCCGCCGTGGAAGAAAAATCGGCACCGGAACCGGCTGCAGCCCCTGCTCCCGTTGCTGCTCCAAGCCCTGCGCCTGTGCCTTCGCCTTCGCCCGTTGCTACGCCTGCACCTGTGGTACAAAAGGTAGCGGCAGTAACCAACAACGATCGCGTGTATGCCTCTCCCCTTGCAAAGAAACTGGCCGACGAAAAAGGCATCGATCTTCAGTACGTGGCGGGAAGCGGCGAAAACGGAAGAATTGTCAAACGCGACGTTGAACACTACCATCCCCACCCTAACGGCACCGTGGTCGCCGCAGGGTCTCGCTCCGGCTTAACCACTGAGACTTTTACCGATGAACCCGTTACGCAAATGCGTAAAACCATTGCACGACGTTTAGCCGAGAGTAAATTTACTGCTCCTCACTTTTACCTTACCTTGGACATCGACATGGATAATGCCATTGCTTTTCGCAAATCGGTGAATAACGTGGAAGGGTATAAGATTTCGTTCAACGATATTGTTGTCAAAGCGGTAGCGCTTTCTTTGAGGAAGCATCCTGCGGTAAATTCGGCATGGATGGGAGATTTCATACGTAGAAATCAACACGTGCATATCGGAGTTGCGGTAGCCGTGGATGAAGGCCTTTTAGTACCCGTGGTACGTTTTGCCGACACCAAGAGTTTTATGGAAATTTCTGGCGAAGTAAAAAACTTCGCAGAAAAAGCAAAAACCAAAAAATTACAACCCAGCGATTGGGAGGGCAACACCTTCACGATTTCCAACCTTGGCATGTTTGGCATTGAATCGTTTACCGCAATTGTTAACCCACCCGATAGCTGCATTCTAGCCGTCGGCGGAATTAAGGAGGTTCCCGTTGTAAAAAATGGAGCCATTGTTCCCGGCAACGTGATGAAAGTTACGTTATCGTGCGACCACCGAGTGGTTGACGGTGCCAGCGGAGCTGCTTTCCTGCAATCTTTCAAGGAATGCATGGAAAATCCTGTGTCGATGTTGTTGTAAAATCAACGCATGAACTTACTACGAATCCTACCCTGTGCTGTTCTATGTTTGGTAACATGGATGGCCCATGGACAGGCAACGATTCGGGTAACCGTACTTTCGGTTCAAACGGGAATTTACCAAGATTGTGATGGATTATTTACGGGGAATTCCGATTTTGTGTGGGAATTTACTGCCACCGATAACACCGTAGGATACTCCAACAACAATCCGGCCCTGTTTGGAATCCTTGGTTTTAATTACGCCTACAAAAACAACGACAACGGTCCTTACACGATGTTCAGTCCGGGGGGTACTTTTTCGCCCAACAACGGACTGTTCTTTGACCACGATTACCTCTGCCCTACGAATGTTCCGAGCTCCATCAACCTGGCGTGGGAAGCCTACGATAACGACGAACCTGGAAATTATGCCGTATTCAACAACGTCGATGGTCAAACCAATCAGCAAAATGCTGTAATGGCGGTTCCTGTTGGCGCGGGTTCCCTTTTTTACACGTTTACCGCCAATTCCGTTGACCCAGGGTGCAATCAAATTTACACCATCAATTTACGCGTCGATCGCATTCCCATCGTGGTGAATTATATGCAGGACAATGTGTGCAATGCCAATCCTTTGGCGCTCAACACGACCTATACTTTTGGCTGGTGTCCAGGCACTTTGGAACCCAATGAACCTGCCGCCAACGATGTGCAAAATGCAGGATCTCTTTGGTCAAAATTTGTTGCTCCAGCCTCGGGCAGCGTGGAAATTACCTCCGATTTAGCTGGAACGCAAATTGGAACCTATTTTCAGATTTATCACGCAGCGGATGGCGGGAATTGTACCGATGGAATTCATGCAGTAACAGGAGCGTTGATCAAGGATAAATTTGAGTACTTATCCCACGTGGATTTTTCGGACGGAATCGATTTACTCGGGGTTGATCCTGAGGCAGAAATCACCTTAAATTCCTGCAATCCCATTCCTTTAATCAGCTATCAAAAGCTCATTCCTGGACAAACCTACTACATTCAGTTTACCTCGGATCAAGTTAACGATAACGGTTATTTTCAATTGCGGGTCAACGGCTTAGGCGGTGGGCCACCGGATTTGGAGGATGTTCCTTGCCTTTCAACCACCGTGAATTATGGA
>JBJOJZ010000160.1:0-6171 GCA_046046325.1 Bacteroidota bacterium | reverse complement strand
TCACCTTTTCCAGTGCTTATCATTTACAACTCGACAAAGCGTACCACCACAAATTGGGTTTTGGATTAGGGTTGTCGTTTACACAACACTTTATCGATGTTACAAAATTGGACACCTACATTGACAATGACCCAACGGTCCTTAAAGGATTTAATGCTCAATTTGTGCCTGATGCGAATGCCGGGATTTTTTACCAATACAAAAACAAGGGATTCGCAGGAATTTCTGCCTATAATATGGTTCAAAAGAGCAGAGACTTGTTCAATTTTGATTCGAGTATTTACAGCCCACTGGTTCGTCACTATTACTTTTTGGGAGGATATCATTTTGAAATAACCAAGAACTTTGGGATTAAACCTACAGTGATGGTTCAAGCCATTGAGGCCGGAGTATTTCAATTCGATGGAACTTTGCTATTTACCTTTAATAAGTATTTTTGGATAGGTGCCTCCTACAGGCACAATGCCGACGTCGTTGGATTGATTGGCGGTCAGGTTGGTCCTTTGAAATTCGGATACTCCTACGACTACACTCTTTCCGATATTGCACGCTATTCAAATGGGTCGCATGAAGTGTTTTTAGAATTGCAGGTTGGTAAAAAGAATGCAAAGAATGAATCCATTCCATGGCTAAAACGAAATAGGATTTATAACTCCGGTAATTGATGCGCAAGTTTGTTTTTTTGTATTGTCTTTTGAGCCAATACGTTTGGTCTCAAACCAACCTATCCGCTGATGCATTATTCGAGAAGTTTGAATACCCTTCGGCCATAACAGGCTATCAAAAATTGGCATCACAGAAGAAATTAAGCCTAAAGCAATATAAAAACTTGGCTTACGCCACCTTTAGCGTTGGTGATTTTCAAAAGGCATTCGAATTAACGGATTCTATTATGAAAACAACTTCCGTTGAACCTTTTTTTGAATACGCCAATGGTTATTCTGCTTTTGCCCTTGGCAGGTATGAAATTGCAAACCAAAGGTTTTCGTCCTATAAGCAACGAGAAAAAAACCATGATTTGGATTCCCTTTTGGCATCCATTAAGTATATAGAGCTGTGGAATAAAAAACCCATGGAAGGACTTCAAGTCCTTGGTATGAATACCCGTAAAGCAGAAAGCACACAAGGGCTATGGAAAAAAAATACGATCATTCTCATTGAATCAGGTATCAATACTGAATTCAAAAAAGACAACGACAAAGATTTATCACAATCCGAATTTCTTTTTAAAACCCCTTACTTAATGCAACCTGATGGGAAGTTATTTCCTGTTCGGTTTTTAAATAATCCTTTGGAATATCCAACGTTCAATTCATTCAGCATCGCCGAAAACAATGATGTAGTCTGTAACATAAGCGGTTATTCGAAAAATGGAAAATATTTTCATCCGCAAAATTACCTTGGAAAAATGATGAACGATAGCGTTGTGGGTGAATTGGCATTGTTTCCACTAAATGATTCATTATATTCGAACAGTATTTGCATTAACTCTCTCGGAAATTTAATCATCCTTAGTGCAAAATCCGCCTTAAAAAAAGACGCCGATTTATTTCAAGTTGAAAAAATTAACAATACGTGGACCCAACCGCAACGTATCGTTAACCTTTCAACCATGGGACATGAAGTATTCCCTGTGTTTTCGGGAGACAGCATACTTTCCTTCAGCAGCGATGGCCGTATGGGCTACGGCGGATTGGATATCTATCAAACCTCTTTGCCTTTTATCTCAAATCAAAAAATCACCCATCTACCTTTCCCTATCAATGGTCCTTCCGATGATTTCGGATTGGTTTCACTTAACAAAGATTCCCTTTGGTTCACATCTAACCGATATGGTGGAACCGGTGATGACGACCTTTATGCTTACACCGAATTTCGACCGTCTGAACCCCAAAAAGATACGATTCCAAAAGATACAAGTAAGGTCATGAGTATTAAGAACCTGGTATTTTCTTTTGACTTCGATAGTTACACAGTAAAGACCACTCCCGATAGCTTAGAGCGGCTAATATCCTTTTTCAATACCTTAGAAAATCATCAAATTTTATTAGTAGGAAAAACGGACGTTATTGGAAGCGAAGAATACAATGCTTATTTGGGAGAAATGCGAGCTAAAAGCGTCGCAAAGCTACTGGTTTCGAAAGGGGTGGGATCCGATAAAATAAAAGTTGTTTCAAAAGGAGAAAAAGATCCTGTAATCCGATGTAATCCTTGCAGTGAATTAATGAATTCACAAAACAGGATTGTGAATTTGGATATAATTAAACCTTAACTATTTTACCACTTTAAACCCTTCTGGGACTTTTAATGAAAAGGCTTCTTCAGGATTCTTTAACTCAAACTCAATATTAGTTGCCTCAAACTCCATATACAAACCATCGCTTACGGTATTGTATTTCAACGGAAAACCTGGAATGTTTTTATTAACCAACGACTGCTGTTTCACATCGAATGAAAGTTCATTGGTGTACCAATAAGTCGTAATGGTGCTACCCGAAACCAAATCCGCTCTGGAGCAGCGATATCCCAAAACCATCTTTTGTTCATCCAATAATTTCACAACAACATTTTCATCTGCTTTGTCATTTTTGTTAAAGTACTCTTTATTCAAATAATAAGCAAACTTACCGTTAGAAGAGGAATTCAGTGAAATACCTTCTTTCAGTGCATTATTTACAATGATGGTTGTCAACATCCCCTTACCCATTTTAAAGTCCATTCTTGCTAAGGAATCGTTAAATTGCAACGCCATTTTACTGTCAAAAAGCAAAGCCGCTCGTTGCTTTTGCAAAGCTGTCGTATCTGCCGCTTTAACGGTAATCGCATATTCAACCAGCCCTTGATTATGTTGAGCAAAAAACGAAACACTTTGCAACATTAATAAGCACAAAATTACTTTTAGTCTCTTTATCATAATGCTAACTTTAAGCTTTAGAACTTTTGGATAAAAATACTCCAATAAAAACAATCATCATAAAACATAGTGTTGTAAAATTGATGGAACGGGTATAATCCTTCGACCAACCGATAGCTGCAAAAAGAAACGTAAAGCCCACCACAAAAATAGGTTGAACATAAATAAATACCGAAGCAATTGTGGAACTCACGTATTTTAGCCCTATAACCGTTAATAAATAAGTTATAAAGGTAACGGCAACTACCACAAAAATAATTTTCAACCAGGCATCCGTAGGAATAGGATTAAAGGATGTTTCAGCCAAGTCGAAATACAGTGGCGGGTACATCAAAAGAAAAATGCTACCAAACGTAAAAACCCAAGTGATAACTTGAATCGGAGGATATTTCGCCATGAGGGGTTTTACTAAAATTAAGTAAACGGCGTAACTCAACGAATTTCCAAAAAGTAACCAATCTCCCAGCCGTGCCTCAAAAGTGCTGGAACCATAGACCGTTAATGCTGTTGCCCCAATTGATCCAATTAGGATTCCAAACCATTGCTTAAGCACCAACCGTTCACCAAGCCAAAAAAATGAAAGCACCGCAACCATAATCGGATTAATAGCCATAATGATCCCTGCATTCATTGGAGAAGAGGCGTTAAGTCCCTTAAAAAAAAGTAATTGATTCACGGTTATCCCAAAGAGACCACATGCAATAAATCTCGGAAGGTCATTGCGTTCAATCGGAATTCTATGGATAAAAAAGGAAAACAACCAAAACAACAACAAAGCACCAAATACCCTAAATCCAATGAAAACAGTAGGACTTAGGTATTGCGGCATAACCCCTTTCGCTAATACATGGCTTGCACCATAAATCATGTTGACTAAAAGAAGTGCAACTGCTGACCACTGCACCTTTTGACGTTTTACTTCCAAAATAAGATCCTTGATTTTACCGCTGATATCCTGAATTCATCCCATTTTTCATTCACCCCTTTATCCAAGAATTTACCCATCAGCTTTTGTATACCACGTGCTACTTTAAAATCTTTTTCGCGTTTATAAATCGGGGTTAATGCTTTAAAATACACGGGCCCTTTCGCAGAATCAATGGACTGATTTAAAGCATTCAACGATATGGGTTCCGTAAGCAATAGTGCTTCAAATCCTGTGGCTTTGAAACGACTTTCAGGCACATCTTTCAGTGAAAAGGTATGGCCGTTGATGGCCCATCGGCCCTTAGTTAAATAGATTTTTATGGCCACTAGCGTGTCCATTGCCCATTGAAATAAGGGGTCATTCATATCCGAACTCCAATATTCTGGTAGAAGAAAATACAACTCAATTCGTTCAAATTCCTTATGGTTTTCTGGAACAGGCATGGTATAATCCGATAAATGGGTGGTGAAGAGCATCTGGCCTCGTCCTTCTTTCAAGGATAGAAGACCCAGAACCTCTTCCTTCCAAGTTATACGCGTAACATTAACGTTGAATAGCTGTTCAATGGAATCAACGTGCATTTTTTCGAAATTTTTTCATGTAACTGGTGTCAGTAAGTGTCCCTAAAAAAGCCATCAGTTGTTGCTTTTGAACCTTTGTGAGGGAAATTGGCTCTATGTGCTTACTTTGGCCTTTGGAATGCTTACCTCCTTGAACGTAATGATCTATTACTTCATCAATAGTATTTAACGACCCGTCATGCATGTAAGGAAAAGTCAATGCAATGTTGCGCAACGTGGGGGTTTTAAAAAACCCTATGTCAGAACTGTCTAAATTAATCCTAAACCGGCCTTTGTCTTTCCCATAGATAGCGTAAAGCCCATTATTCTCTGCTTGGAAATTGGTAAAGTACGGGGCTGGGTGGCATTGCACACAGTACAAAGAATTAAATAACCTTAAACCCGCCACTTCCTGTTCGCTCATTGCTTTATTATTCCCTTTCATGTATTGATCGTAAGGGCTGTTTAAGGAAAGTAAACTTCGCTCAAAAGCGGCAATGCTGCGCGTTAAGACCCATGCATCAAAATCACGGTTAAACAAAGCCTTTGCGGCTTTTTGATATGCTGGAATTTCGCGCAATTTTGGTATGAGTTCTTTCATATTATGTCCCATTTCCGTCGGCTCTTGTATAGGAACAATGACCTGTAACTCTAAAGTTTTTAAATGAGCATCGAACATGGCTGTTTGTAAAAAAGCACTGTTCAATAAGGTGGGAGTATTGCGTTCAGCAAATTGTCCGCCAATGCCCTGTGCGATTGGCTTTCTATCTGTAAACGCAAATTCTGGTATGTGGCATGTAGCACACGAAACACTGCCATCTTTCGACAAACGTTGATCGAAAAACAAGGCCTTTCCAAGCGCAATTTTATCTTTAGTAGTCGGATTATCTGAGGGGAATGGCGCATTGGATGCAAGAGCTTCAGGAGCCTCACATGACAACATTACACAAATCGTCAAAACCACCAAAAACAGGCGAAAAACCATATTTATAGCACTCTAAATTTCCGAGAACCTATAGGCGTGTTTTTAGATCCGTAGATTGATATGGTGTAAATACCCTGGCTTAGATTAAGTGGCAATTTTGCACTAGACTCACGAATGGTCAGCTCATGAACTTTACGCCCTAAACAGTCATATACTTCTAATCGTTCTGCCTCCGAGGTTTCTAGGTAAACCGTGTTTTCGAATACGTAAAACTTGGTGGTTAAAACTTCTGATACACTCGCATCCTCCGGTTGAGAAAACACACGATAAATGTTGACATTAGCCATGACATTGTTGTTGAGTCCCGATTCTCCATGAACTACCCCTAGGGTGCCTAATGGCATATTCTGCAACCATTTGTCAAGGTTACAATCTAAATATATATCCAGTTGATCGATAGAAGATTGTGTTGCTACAACAGGCATTTGAACTAATCTCTGATTATTATTTCCCAAATTATGCAACTCAAAATATGCGTCGGGTTGTTGGTTGTTGTCGGAATCTGCGTTTCCTCCAACCACCATGTGCATATAGCCATACTGCCAACCCCAGTACATACTTGGTGATTGAAAACTTAAAGGGTGTGATAAAGGAAAAGAAGAAATATCCTGTGCTTCCGCACCTTGTTGGGTATTAAATCGAGAAGGAACGCCTACCATAAATTGGATACTGTCCAATTGTTGAATTCCGTAATCTCCCAGAAAATACCCTTGATCGGCTGGTGTAAAGATAAAAACGCTTTGACTGACTGGGGTCATCATACCACCATCATGATACAGCAAAA
>JBJOJZ010000041.1:0-3131 GCA_046046325.1 Bacteroidota bacterium | reverse complement strand
GCCTCCTCAAATTTCTGTGCTTGCTTTAAAATAGCCTCTTCATTGGCTTTTTGATCCAATTTATTTTGCTCTTGATTGGCTAAAATCTTCTCTTTTTCAATCTTCGTTTCCTCCAATTTCTTGGTTAATAATTCGGTTTGCCGACGATTGGAATCCAATTCACGAATCATGCGTTCTGCCGCTTTTTGATTTTTTGTTTTCGTCGCAATTAGTTCATTTAAAGCCTTTTCTTGCGTACGAACATCCTCTTCTAAGTTGATTAGTTTTACGAATTCTTCTAACCAATTACTCGCGTCCCTGTATTTTTCATGCCCGTTTTGAATGTAATTGTCTGGGCCTGTTGCAATAGAAACAAATAATTTTGTTTTGTTCTTTTCTTCACCTGTTTTGGACAACAAGGTTACCGGAGAACTAGAAATATCTGAAATTTTCGCTTGGTAGACATTGATTGCACCGCCACGCCCAGCTTCTACGGATCCGTATTTTTTCAAAAACTTTTTCCAAGATTCAATTACGTATTTTTCTTCTGAATTGATGTAGGTATAAAAACCTTCTTTCTTCGCTTTTTCAATCTCGTCCATGCCCGTAAAGACCTGACCGAAAAGTGAAACACACGAGAAACTTAGTACAATTGCGAAAATGAATCTTTTCATACGGACTGATTTGTTGATTGCAATGAGCAAAGGTAAATTATTAAGGACATTTTTTGCACAAGATGAGCTCATTTTTTTCATTCTTGTTTTGAATTCCAAATAGCGTTAAATCTCCGCCATCCTTAAGTTTAATTTTTTTTCGAAGCGCATCCGCCTTCAGTGGAAAATTCTTCGTACTGATGTTGACGCGCGAGTCTATAAGATGCGGCATCAACCATTCTCGTTGCACGGGCCCGGAAGAAATTTTATCATAAACCTTTCCGGGGAAATCATGAACTCTTTCATTGGAGCTGTATAAATGCGTATGCTGACCTAATTGCCAAACTCCCAATTCTTGCACCTTTTTGAAAAATCCTGCTTTTAGAATTGATGGGTGTACTTCATAAATATACCTTCCCGCATCGCCTAGGTTCATTTTAGCTTTTTTTTCTGCTTCAAGGGTACTCGAAAATAGGAGAGTTTGCTCAATGGCCAATTCGATCAAGTCAATGGGTGGGTTGAGGAGGTTGATCTCCGACTTAACAAATAATAACTCCTTAACTTCCTGTTGATAGGCTACAACAAACACCTTTTCAACCCCCTCCAATTCCCTAATGGCACGTTGAATATCCAAAACGGGACTCGTCTTAATTAATAACTTACTATTTTTTGTGTAGTTCAATAAGTCCAAAACGTTAGGTTGACAATCCTTGAATAAAATCACCTTATTGCCTTGCTGATCCCGTCGAGCCGGATCTACATAGATCCAATCAAAATCAGCTGAAATATAATCCATTCCATTACCCTCCTCATGATTTACATTTGACAAACCCAAAACGCTATGATTATAGCGCGTTCGATGAACTAATTCAGTTTGCTGTTCTACATAAGTGACTTTTTCGCAGGTTTGTGAAAAGGCCCAAACGTCGACCCCCATACCACCGGTAATATCAATTAATTTTCCGTTTACTAAGCTTGCTTTAAATAAGGCCGTTGCCTCGGAGGATGCTTGCTCCAGCGAGATTTGTGCCGGGAAATAAATAGCCGGATTAGCTACCCAGGTAGGTAGTTTGTCAACTAGTTTTTGACGCGCCTGTACCTGTGCTGCGAGCTTTTTGATATCCAACGTGGGATATTTTTTAGCTGTTAACGCAAGGCTAGATGGATCTTGCTGTCGGTGTTCCTGAATGAATTTTATTTCTTCCGCTTGAAGCATACAGCAAAAATAGAATGTTTGTTGTAAATTTAGCTGTATAAACAATTTCTTATGTCGATTTATCAACTAAACGTTAACAAGAAAAAGCATCGAGTGGAAGTGGATTCTGACACGCCCTTGCTTTGGGTTATTCGGGATACCATTGGGTACACGGGTACAAAATTTGGATGTGGAATGGGTCTTTGTGGCGCATGCACCGTTCTTTTAAATGGTACGCCCATTCGTTCTTGTTCAACGACGGTATCGACTTTGAAGCCGACCGACAAAATTACAACCATCGAAGGTTTATCCGAAAAGGCAACTCATCCTGTCCAAGAGGCATGGATAGAGGCCCAAGTTCCTCAATGTGGTTATTGTCAATCCGGACAAATTTTAGCTGCCTCTGCTTTACTTGCATCAAACGCGAATCCGAGTGATGACGACATCGATGCTGCCATGGCTGGAAATATTTGTCGGTGCGGTACCTATCCGCGCATGCGTCAAGCCATTCACGCTGCCGCTAAAAAGATTCAAAACGCTAAAAAATCCTAAGCCATGAAAACACAAACCTCTCGCCGCGATTTTTTACGCATTAGCTCGCAATCTGCATTTATATTGGCATTGGGATTTTCCTCGAAAGGAAGCGCACCCCAGATTCAAAAATATAATCCCGCTTTAGGCGTGGAAATCAATCCTTACATCATTATTAATGAATCAGGTAAGGTGACATTATTTAATCCGCGTCCCGATATGGGGCAAGGGACTTACCAAGCACTTCCTTTGTTATTAGCTGAAGAGTTAGATGTCTTATTGGAGGATGTCGAAATTCAAATGACGGATGGTTCGGCCCGCTTTGGTTCCCAACTTTCCGGAGGTTCTTCTTCCGTTCGTACCCGTTGGATTCCCATGCGTACTGCCGGCGCTGCAGTACGTGAGATGTTGGTTCAGGCAGCAGCTAATCGATGGAAAGTAAGTCCATCGGATTGTAGCACGAACAATGGTGTCGTCATCAATAA
Organism: Bacteroidota bacterium; assembly: GCA_046046325.1. Taxonomy (GTDB): domain Bacteria; phylum Bacteroidota; class Bacteroidia; order Flavobacteriales_D; family Crocinitomicaceae; genus UBA952. The sequence goes on along the minus strand of JBJOJZ010000041.1, from coordinate 288 downwards.
GATAAGCAAGGCTCAATTTACCTATGGCGAATTAGTCGAAGAGGCCTCTCATTTGCCTGTTCCTCAAAAACCGAAATTGAAATCCTTTTCGGAATTTAAGCAATTAGGTAAGCCATCCAAGCGACCAGATGTTCCTGCCAAGGTGGATGGGAGTGCGGTGTTTGGTTTGGATGTTCAATTGCCGGGTATGCTTTATGCGAGCATTATTCACTCTCCTTACATTTATGGAAAGGTCAAGAGCTTTCAAGCTGATAAGGCCATGTCGGTGAAAGGCGTTCGTTTCGTCTT
>JBJOJZ010000121.1:0-6413 GCA_046046325.1 Bacteroidota bacterium | reverse complement strand
TGAAAGGCAAAGTCGTTGCTATCGGTGAAGGAAAGAAGGATGAACCAATGACCCTTCGCGTTGGTGATGAGGTATTGTTCGGTCAATATTCAGGCACAGAGTTAAAAATAAACGGGAGTGCGTATTTGATTATGCGTGAATCCGATATCTATGGCGTATTTTAAGTTAAAAATCTGATAAACATTATTAAAAACAAATAAAATGGCAAAGGATATATTATTTGATCTTGAAGCAAGAGAAAAATTAAAAGCAGGCGTAGATGCGTTAGCAAATGCTGTAAAGGTTACGCTAGGTCCAAAAGGACGAAATGTCGTTATTGGGAAGAAGTTCGGTGCGCCGCACATTACCAAGGACGGAGTTACCGTAGCAAAAGAAATTGAGTTGAAAGATCCAATGGAAAATTTAGGTGCGCAAATGGTAAAAGAAGTAGCTTCTAAAACAGCGGATATTGCTGGAGATGGAACTACAACTGCAACTGTATTGGCTCAAGCAATCATAACAGCAGGACTGAAAAACGTTGCTGCCGGAGCGAATCCAATGGATTTGAAACGAGGGATTGATAAAGCTGTTGCGGAAGTAGTTAAAAACCTGAAAAAGATATCAAAAGAGGTTGGTAAAGATGCTTCTAAAATTGAACAAATTGCCACTATTTCTGCCAACAACGATGAAACCATCGGTAAACTCATTTCTCAGGCGATGAAAGTTGTTGGAAACGACGGTGTAATTACAGTTGAAGAAGCTAAAGGAACAGAAACGGAAGTAAAAACGGTGGAAGGAATGCAGTTTGACCGAGGCTATTTATCTCCGTATTTTGTTACAAATACCGAGAAAATGGTAACGGAAATGGAAAATCCATTAATCCTAATCACGGAAAAGAAGATATCGAGCATGAAGGAATTACTCCCAATCCTAGAACCGGTTGTACAGGCAGGAAAGGGATTGTTAATTATCGCTGAAGATGTCGATGGTGAAGCGCTTGGCACCTTAGTAGTTAACCGCTTGAGAGGCTCTCTGAAAGTTGCAGCGGTGAAAGCGCCAGGATTTGGAGATAGGAGAAAAGCGATGTTGGAGGATATTGCCATCCTTACTGGAGGACAAGTAATTTCTGAAGAACGCGGAATGACCCTTGAAAATGTGACCATGGACATGCTTGGCCAAGCTCAAAAAGTAGACATCGACAAGGATAATACGACGATTATTAATGGTAAAGGTAAAAAAGATGATATCAAGGCACGAGTAAATCAAATACGTGCTCAGATTGAAACTACAACCTCTGATTACGACCGAGAAAAACTTCAAGAGCGTTTAGCGAAATTAGCCGGTGGGGTTGCAGTTCTTTACGTTGGAGCGCCAACCGAGGTCGAAATGAAGGAGAAAAAAGACCGAGTAGACGATGCACTAGCGGCTACACGTGCGGCGGTGGAGGAAGGAATCGTTCCTGGCGGTGGTGTTGCCTTAATTCGATCCATCGAGTCATTGGATAAATTAAAAGCGGAAAACGAAGACGAGGCAACGGGAATTGCCATTGTTAAAAGAGCGGCTGAAGAACCTCTACGCCAGATCATTGCCAACGCAGGAGGAGAGGGAGCTATTATTGTCCAAAAAGTACGCGAAGGTAAAGACGATTTCGGATACAATGCACGAACTGACAAGTTTGAAAAGCTATATGCAGCTGGAGTTATAGATCCAACCAAAGTAACGCGTATTGCTGTTGAAAACGCCGCCTCAATTGCCTCCATGTTATTAACGACGGAGTGTGTGATTGTTGATCAACCGGAAGAATCGAACCCTGCGGCCGCTATGGGAGGCATGGGTGGAGGAATGCCCGGAATGATGTAGGTTCGACAAGCTTAGCTATACAGGAAAAGTTTACCTGCTTCGGAGTGTTAATAGCTTAAGTTGAATCATTAATGGAAATAGCGTCCCGCGTGCGGGGCGCTTTCTCGTTTCCTTCTTCCCGGAATACGGATAGTTGGAGACGTCAATATAGGGTCCCGCTTCATGCGGGACTTTCTATTTTAAAAGTTCCTGTAAAATCGGACCTATTCTTGCAGCCCATGCGCGTTCTGAATGATCAGAATTCGGTACAAAACTCACGGTTATTTTATTTTTCCTTGAAGAAGAATTTAAAGCAACTTCAAATGCAGGAAAATAAGCTGCATACGATGCATCCAAGGATTGATCGCCCCGATCAACATAAATCCGCTTACCCTCTAAGTTAGCTGACCTAGATGCTACAAATTCATTATATGCAAGCGCTAATGGTTCTTTATAACGGTCACCAAATTGCCAATAATTTATAAGTGGAAGATGCATTGAAAGGCATGCAATATTCGACATTTCATCAGGATAATTTAGTAAAAAACTCATCGAAACAATACCTCCCATACTCGAACCTACCATGGTTCGGTAGGCTCCACCACAATTAACCCTCCATTGCTTTTCAATCAAAGGAAAAACTTCGTTAATCAGCGCATCGGAATAAAGATCAAACCGTGGCAATCCATTCCACAAAGAATCTCGCAAGGTAAGCTGAACACTCACAGGAAGGCTTGAATAAATGGGTGATGGAAAAAACTCGGCATAACGATGTGGTGGATCGTTATCAATTCCCACCAAAATACAGCGGTTTTTGCTAAGGTATTTAGTTGCAGCCTTAGCCAAATCCCACGATTGGTGATTCCATGTTGCACTTGAATCGAAGAGCATTTGACCATCATGAAAATACACGACATCAAATCGTTTCTTGGATCTTACATATTGTTTGGGTACCCAAACCCGGATGGTTCGTCCTTTTAGATAACCATGTGTTAAGGCTGATTCGAAAAGATAACCCGAAGGGAGTTGAACGCTTGAGCGTTTCCAAGTAAAAAGATCCTCCTGACTAGAGCAAAATAATGAAATCGAAATGATCACCAAAAATAAAGCGTTTTTCATGCTACAAATATTGCAAAAGCAACTGAATAAGCGTGTCATTCCGTATTTTTGCAATAAAAAACATGGAGCGATTTTTTAGGCTGATTTTTTCAATGAAATGGGTGGCCCTTGGCCTATTTCTTTTTTTAACATCTATTGGTGTTGCCACCTTCATTGAATCCATGCATGGCGTTCAGGCGTCTAAGATAGCTATTTACAATGCGGGATGGTTTACGGCCTTGCTTCTGTACCTTTCACTCGCGATGATGTATAACATCTATTCGTACCGAATGTGGCAACGTGAAAAAATGGCGTTGCTCTGTTTTCATGTCGCTTTTTTGATCATTATGATCGGTGCAGCAATAACACGGTACCGAGGTTTTGAAGGACAATTAGTGGCTCGTGAAGGCGAATCGGTAGACTATATCTATACCGCTGACCCTAAGTTACTAGTGTCCATACGTGACAACGAAAAAACTACGGTTGAGGGATTTACCACCTGGTTGTCCGATTGGACGTGGATCAACAACTGGTTTTCACATAAAATACAACACGGTGAAAAATCGGTGTCTATTGACTATAAAGACTTTATATCGAATGCCATAGACACGTTTGAATTCGATTCGAAAACAAAAGATGCAGTGCTTGATGTCGTAGTTGGACAGATGAAATCCAATTACCTGGAATATGGTGATAAATTGCTTTCCGGATCCTTACCCATTTCCTACCTTCAAGAAAACAATGAGGGTGTCTCATTCAAGCTCAGTGAGGGAAAAATCTTTCTAAAAAGCGTAGTTCCGTTGCGCATGTTACCCATGACACGGATGATGGAGGCTCGTCAGACCGGAATGCCTATCCCGGATTCTGCGTACGTAAGCATTCCCACTAATGAATGGGTGCCTGCTAACATCAAGACCTTATATCAATCGGGTCCAGATCAATTTGTGCTTAAGAATGTGTTTTACCATGCTAAAAAGAAACTCAAAAAAGCAGCCATCAAAAACCAAGGATTGGACTATTTAACGGTGCTGGTTCGTTGCGGTAACGATCAAAAAACCGTGCGCTTGAAGGGGGGGCAGAATAACATTCCCGTGCCTGAGTATTTCTCCTTGAATGGACTTTATATCCAATTGGAATATGGTGCCGTAAAGCGATCCATTCCTTTCAACGTTATTTGCGATGCATTTGAACTGAAAAAATATCCCGGATCCGACGCTCCTTCCTCCTTCGAAAGTTATATTCGCATTGAAGATCCCAAAAACAATTACCGAAGTAAACGCCATATATTCATGAACCATGTTACCGATTATTCAGGTTATCGCTTTTTTCAATCCTCGTATGAGCTCGATAATCCTTCCACCCCTGAAAACGAAGAAGGAACGAAGTTAAGCGTGAACCATGATGCTTGGGGCACCAACATTACTTACCTCGGTTATTTGCTGATGTCAATAGGAATGATCCTGTCCATTTTTGCCCCTAAAAGCAGGTTTCGTGGACTGAACGATGCTCTTTCAAAGCTGAAAAAAAAGAGTTTAACCATCGTAGTTTTATCGTTAGGATTCAACAGCTTTGCTCAAGAGGATCCATCGAAAATATTTAATGTTATATCAGAGGAACATGCTGAAGCATTGGCCTCACTTCTTGTACAAGACCAAAGTGGCAGAATCATGCCCATGCATACCTTGAGCGATCAGTTATTGCGTAAAATTTATGGCGCTAACCGATATAAAGAATACAATGCTGTGCAAACTGTATTAAGCTGGCACATGTATGGAAGGTATTGGATGAAACAACCTATCATATTGGTTCCCAGTGCAGTTCGTGCAAGGTTGAAGTTAAAGAAGTATTGTTCCTTGGAAGAATTAACCACTGCCGACAACCGATATAAATTTGAAAAAGAATATGCCACGGCTCACGGTAAAGCGGAAAAATTTCAAGATGAATTTGAGAAAAAACTGATCAAACTCACAGAACGTTTCCAAGTGTTTCAAGGTGCCATCAGTTGGCAATTTCTAACCATAATACCCAAAAAGAACGATAAAAATAACCGTTGGTATGTCCCAATGAGCATGGAAATTCAGGGTGAGGATACGATTTCAAACCTCGTAGCGCTGAAGTACTTTTACTCTTTAGTAGAGGCATCGAAAAACCAAGACTACACCAATTCCAATTCATTGCTCGGAAATTTAAAACTCATTCAACGAACCATAAGCAAGTCCATTGTGCCCTCGGAAAGTAAGGTGGCGTATGAGATACGGTACAACAAGCTATCGATTTTCAAAACCGTATATCAAGGCTACATCTCCCTTGGTTTGTTGTTACTGATCTTGTACATCCTTGGGCTTTTCGGAAGTGACTCAATGAATCGCAAGAAGGTTCTTCACTTTATCAAAGTGGTTTTGATTTCCTTAAGCGCAATGCTTTTTCTTTACCATGGAACAGGACTTGGGTTTCGATGGTTTATTTCGGGACACGCTCCATGGAGCAACGGATATGAAGCCATCGTATTCATTGCCTGGGTAACGGTACTAGCAGGGGGCTTGTTCATGCGAAAGGTAGAAGTAGCCCTGTCCGTAGCCTTAATTCTTGCTTCAATGATGCTTTTCGTTTCAGAACTGAACTTGCTCGACCCAGAAATCAGTCCCTTAGTACCCGTATTGAAATCCTACTGGCTCATGATCCATGTTGCCATCATCACCAGCAGCTATGCCTTTCTAGGACTCTCATTCATTCTAGGATTACTCAATTTATGCTTTTACTTATTTCAGCATCCAAAACGTGGAGAAAAACTCAGCAACCATATTCAACAGATTACGGCAGTCAATGAAATGACCATGACGGTTGGGATTTTCATGTTAACCATTGGGACCTTCTTAGGTGGCGTTTGGGCGAATGAAAGCTGGGGAAGGTATTGGGGATGGGATCCCAAAGAAACATGGGCTTTGGTGTCCATTCTTGTATACGCAATCATTCTACATCTGCGATTTATCCCTGGGATGAAAAGTCCTTTTACCTTTAATTTGTGGTCATTTTGGGGATATTCCGCTATTCTTTTTACCTACTTCGGGGTAAATTTTATGTTGGTAGGACTCCATTCTTACGCCCAAGGTGACGGACTAGGTAGCTTCCCGAGTTGGTTAATTTACACCATCATTTTCTTCTTGATTTTAAGTATATTTTCGTACTTAAAGTATAGAAAATCCAACATTTCGGTTTAATTGCTCATTCGTACATGGAATCTTTCGATGAGCGGCAGGTAGTTTATGAGGACAATCATTTAATCATTGTTAATAAACGCGTAGGCCAATTAGTACAAGGCGACAAAACTGGCGATACTTGTTTAGCGGATGACATTAAGGCGTTTTTAAAGGCAAAATATGAAAAGCCAGGCAACGTGTTTTGCGGGGTTATTCATCGTTTGGACCGTCCCACATCGGGTTTGGTGGTTTTTGCAAAAACGAGTAAAGCTCTGGAGCGAATGAACCTTCAATTTCAGC
>JBJOJZ010000073.1:0-2702 GCA_046046325.1 Bacteroidota bacterium | reverse complement strand
GATGTCTTACGCGTTGTTACCAATGTCGATAAAGACATGAATTATGCGAACGGCTATGATGGTGATGGTGGTGCCATAGCCTCCATGAATTTTCAGATTTTCAATCGTTACGGACAATTGGTGTTTCGTTCAACTGATCCAAGCGAAGGTTGGGACGGAACTTTCAAGGGCAAAGCATTGAATGTAGGCAATTTCCCCTACAAGTTAGAATATCGCTTAATTAATGGATTAACGGGATCTGTGAACGGTAACGTAATGCTTTATAAATAAACTTTAGACAAGATGAAGAACCTCTTCCTATTCGTATTAACCTCATTGGTTGGAACGTCTTTAGCTCAATATGCTCACAATTCGAGTCTTTTTTACCAAACTCCTGGCTTGTTTAACCCTGCAACCATCGCTTCAGGTTTTGAAGATTTTAGTTTTTGTACCGGATTTAAGATGCAAAATATTCCCATGGACGGGACTAAAATACGAACCAATAGTTTGATTGCTGAATTTAAGATTTCAGATGGACCGATGAGTAAAAATCACTTCGGAATTGGCCTAACAGCGATCAATGAAGGAATGGGTGAAAGCAAATTAATGCACACAGAAATCAATGCTCCCATCAATTATTCCATACAACTTGATCAATTCGCGAAACTAACGATTGGAGCCTCCGCAGGTATGATTTTGGTAGGCTATGACCCAACACTACCCTCTTGGGAATCGAACTGGACGGGATGGAATTACAACGGAAACGTGAATGACCCTATTTACATCAATGACAATCTAAGTCGAAGCTCAAATGCAGCATTTAATGTAAACACGGGGATTCAATATCAGTATACTACCCGCAATAAATCTCGTTTTTTCGGTGGAGCTGCTTTGAACCACGTTAACAAACCTAAGTTCAGTTTTACCGAAACCGGTGGAAGAATGTACGGTCAATTAGTTGTTAATGGAGGAGTGGATTTAACCTTGAACCGTAAAGATTTGCGTATTCAGCCTCAGTTCATGGCGTTCAAGAACGGTCCCAACAGCAATGTTATTGCTGGAGTTATGTTTGAGAATATTCTCAAAAACGGTTCAGATATTACGAATATCTTGAAATCAAAAACCATGAATTATGGAGCCTTTTATCGTTGGAACGACGCTGTCACTTTGAACATCAATTACAAAGCCTCCAATTTTAGATTTGGTATAGCCGCGGACATCAGTGTGTCTAAACTCAGTTCCGCGAACAAAGGGTTAGGTGCCGTTGAGGTATTTTTCAAATCGACGCATCTTTATTCCAAGAAAAAAACCAAACTCAGTTAGTCCAAAGGTATTTTATTCAAGGCGTAACCACCCGTATGAATAAAGAGCATTTTCTTGTGCCCACTTTCCTTTTCGGATTCTTGCATAAACCCGACAAAAGCTTTTCCAGTGTAAACATAATCCAATGGAAATGGAATCTTGTAGCCTAAACCTTTAATTTCTTGCAAGAGCGAATCTTCCCCTTTAGCATATCCGCCAAACGTGTAGTCGTTCTTTACTTGAACTCGGTGCTTCTGAGCTTGAAATTCGAGGGAAAGACCGCATTTGTTTGCCAACAACTCCATTTCGAGAAGGGAATTAAATCCTTTTAACACTGGAAATACCCAGATCGTTGTGGATGTTGGTGTACTCAATAATAAACCTAAACTCGTTGTGGTAGTTCCTTGGGCAACAGCGATAACATCATACCCCGTTATTGTCTTTCCCATTTCAAAGACCCCCATTAGACCTTCTACACAAGCGCCACCTTCTGGAATACTAAAAAAACCATCCGAAGTAACACCGTAAAATGTTTTTTGCTCTAGGTATTCAGACCTCGACAAAAAATGCAGTTGAGACCCCATTGTATGGCAAGCGTTCAATACTTCATTTGAAAGAAACGTAAGCTCCTCTCCCCTAACGAACATCCTGCTTGGTAATCCATGCAGTTTTGCAGAACAAGCAACGGCCAAAAGATGATTGGAGAAAGCTCCACCAAAGGTCTGCACCCCCTTAAGATGCTCTTTTTTAATGCGATCAAAAGCAAATTTTAATTTCCTCCATTTATTACCTGAAATAATATTATGAATTAAATCATCTCTTAATGTAAACAAATGATGTTGAGTATTGTTAAGGTGGGAGATATCATCAACTACACTATTATCAATGGAAGGAAAAGAGGAAGGTAAAGAAGAAGAATTGAACATGGATTTCTCTGATTTTGGAAAGAGGTCGAAACTTTCCGAGGATGATTATTATCTAAGCGAAGAAGGCTTTATCATTTTTACGGAAGCATATCATTTGAAAAGAGGTTACTGTTGTAAAAGCAATTGTAAGCACTGTCCATACGGTTACCAACCTAAGACTGGAGAACTTAAAAAGTAATTCCTTGCTCGGGATATTTTGCATGATACTGCGCGAGTTGTTGTTTAATGGAGAGTATATCTTCTTTAACATTTCCAGAAGGAATGAATATCCCATGGAATCCTCCAGTTTTTTTACGGTAGTCAATGTAAGCTAGTACTATTGGAACGTTGGCGTTTTGAGCTATAAAATAGAATCCTTTTTTCCAATTTGGGTTTGCTGATCTCGTCCCCTCAGGGGTAAAAACTAAGTAAAGAGATTCGTTATTCGCGAACAATTCTACCGCCTGTTGAACCATGTTATTATTAGACTTTCGATCTATCGGTAGGGCTCCAAAC
>JBJOJZ010000072.1:0-7874 GCA_046046325.1 Bacteroidota bacterium | reverse complement strand
GAAATGGATGAGGCCATTCGTCAATTATCCAAGCGATTGGCTAGTTCAAACCTAGAAGCCATGAAAGAACTAAAAGGCATTTTTTGGCAAGGTACAGAACATTGGGATCAATTACTTATTGATAGGGCCAAAATTAGTGGACGACTGGTTTTGAGTGATTTTACCCGTGAGGCTATAGCTCAGTTTAAATCATCTTAGAACTTTTTTCTTCATCGGTTTGTAATATTAAAACAATAACCCTATCTTTGCACCCCTTAAAATGGGTTTTTAACACTAATTATACAGCAAGTGGATACGTTAAGTTATAGAACAGTTTCCGGGAACACCGCAACCGCCAATAAAAAATGGTATGTTGTTGATGCCGAAGGTCAGAACGTTGGTAGGTTAGCCAGCATCGTGGCGAAAATTATTCGAGGTAAGTACAAAACATGTTATACTCCCCACGCAGATTGCGGAGACAATGTGATTGTTATCAATGCTGAGAAAATTGCATTTTCGGGTACAAAATTGGTTAATAAAGAATACGTTCGTTTTTCGGGTTATCCAGGAGGACAGCGGTTCACCTCTGCTGAGGAAATGTTGAAAAAACATCCTGAGCGCTTGGTTGAAAAAGCTGTTAAAGGCATGCTTCCTAAGAATGCATTGGGACGCAAACTGTATACGAATTTAATCGTATATAAAGGCGCAGAACACAAACAAGAAGCGCAACAACCTGAGTTATTGAATATCGAGAATTTTTTATAAGACATGGAAGTTACCAACTCATTAGGAAGAAGAAAAACAGCGGTTGCACGCGTTTATTTAACCAAAGGAACGGGTGTTATTCAAATCAACAACCGTACGTTAGAAGATTTCTTTCCCACGCACCTACTGCAACGAAAAATTGCTCAACCGTTTGAATTAACCGATACGGTTGGCCAATACGATGTTAAAGCTACCTTAAATGGTGGTGGTATAAATGGTCAAGCGGAAGCCTTACGACTTGGTATTTCACGTGCTTTAGTCGAGCTTGCCGAGGAGAATAAAACACTTTTAAGAGCCGAAGGATTAATGACCCGTGATCCCCGAATGGTGGAGCGTAAAAAACCAGGGCGTCCGAAAGCAAGAAAGAAATTCCAGTTCTCCAAGCGTTAATGGAATTCTTGGGTTTAGTATCCAAATAGCAAGGTACCTTAATCGATGGATTACCCCTTGTTATTGATTTAATTATAGGAACGTAAACAAATAATCAAATATGTCTAATTTAACTTTTGAAAAACTCCTAGCGGCTGGGGTACATTTTGGTCACCTCAAGCGCAAATGGAATCCTGCAATGGCTCCTTACATCTTTGAAGAAAAGAAAGGGATTCACATTATTGACCTTAACAAAACTATTGTATCCTTGAATCAGGCATCTGCTGCTATGAAGCAAATTGCTCGATCTGGAAAAAAGGTTCTTTTTGTTGCCACAAAAAAACAAGCGAAAGAAATTGTTGAGCAACGAGTGGCACAAGTCAACATGCCCTACGTAACAGAGCGTTGGTCCGGAGGGATGTTAACCAACCTAACAACCACACGCAAGTCCATCAAGAAAATGGCGCTCATTGACAAAATGAAGTCTGACGGTACTTGGGATACTCTCAACAAAAGAGAAAAGCTTTTCAAAACACGTCAACGAGAAAAATTGGAGAAAACCTTCGGCTCGATTGCGGACATGACTAGAACTCCTGCAGCAATATTTATCGTGGATATTGTTAAAGAACATATCGCATTGGCTGAAGCGAAGCGATTGAACATTCCCACATTTGCTATCGTTGACACGAACTCCAACCCGAAGCTGGTAGACTTCCCAATTCCTGCAAACGATGACGCCACGAAATCTATTGCAATAATCCTTGATGAAATCTGCGGAGCAATTCAACTGGGTCTTGACGAACGCAAAAACGGAAAAGATGATCCAGAGTTTAACGACGAAGCAGACGGAGAATCAGATGGAATTTTGGTGACTGATCCGGCAGATAGACCGAAACGTACAAGAAAGGCCAAATCGGATGCTACAGAAGTAAGTGCAACGACCTCAAACGCTGAAGTGGCAGAAGAAGCTGTTGCAACAGAAGAGGTGGCAGCTACAGACAATAACGATACAGTAGAAGCAAGCCAAGAACAATCTGCTGAGGATACCCCTAACGAAGAGCAATAAACCTTAAAAAATACAATCATGGCAATTACCGCTTCTGATGTGAACAAACTGCGCCAACAAACCGGTGCAGGTATGATGGACTGTAAAAACGCGTTAACCGAAGCCAACGGAGATTTTGAAATGGCCGTTGATATCCTTCGTAAAAAAGGTCAAAAAATCGCGGCAAAACGAGGAGATAATGATGCAAGAGAAGGACTCATCATTGCGCAAACTTCCGCTGACAAAAAAGCTGGGGTTATTTTAACCCTAAACTGTGAAACGGATTTCGTTGCGAAGAACGATGGTTATAATGCTTTAGTTCAGTCGCTCGTTGATTTGGCTCTAAAACATTTACCTGAATCCGTCGAAGCACTGAAAGCTCTTCCTTACGATGACCGTTTAAGCGTCGATGAAAAAATCACGGAACAGATTGGAGTTATCGGTGAAAAATTAGACCTTTCTGGGTATGCAGTATTGCGTGGTGAGCAAGTGGTTGCTTACAACCACCCTGGAAATCAATTGGCTACCCTATTGGTTTTGAACCATGGTTCTGAGGCCGTTGCTGAAGCTGGACGTCAAGTTGCAATGCAAGTTGCAGCCATGAACCCAATTGCTATCAACAAGGACGGAGTGGATGCTCGCACCATTGAACGAGAAATCGAAATCGGTAAAGAACTAGCCATTCAAGAAGGAAAACCAGCCGATATGGCAGAAAAAATTGCCATGGGACGATTGAATAAATTCTTCCAAGAAAATACCTTGTTGAGCCAACAATTTGTTTGGGATAACAAGCTAACCATTGAACAATATTTGAATTCTACGGAAAAAGGATTAACCGTACTCGAGTTCAAGCGCTTTTCACTGAGTTAATTCAAGCCCGCAACAGCGGGCTTTTTTTTTGCATCCACGGGAACAATCAATATTTATTTATCTTTGAAACCGCAATTATGAAGTATCAACGCATCTTATTAAAGTTGAGCGGAGAATCCTTAATGGGAGACAAGCAATTCGGAATCGACAACCATCGCTTAGCCAATTACGCTCGAGAAATCAAAGAAATACACTCCATGGGCGTGGAAATAGCCATTGTGATTGGAGGTGGTAACATCTTTCGTGGCGTACAAGCCGAACAAGGTGGCATGGACCGTACTCACGGCGACTACATGGGAATGCTGGCAACCATGATAAATTCTATGGCATTGCAGGCGGCGCTTGAATCCATCGAGCTACCTACTCGGCTGTTGTCGGCCATCGAAATGAAAGCCATTGCCGAACCCTTCATTCGACGTAGAGCAGTGCGACACTTGGAGAAAGGTAGAATCGTCATTTTTGGTGCAGGAACTGGAAACCCCTATTTCACAACTGACTCGGCGGCTTCGCTGCGCGCGATTGAAATCAATGCCGATGTCATTTTAAAAGGCACGAGGGTTGATGGAATTTATACGGCCGATCCATTTAAAGACCCAAGCGCTACAAAATTCGACGAAATTACCTTCGACGAGGTGTACGAGAAAGGCTTGAGCGTCATGGACTTAACCGCGTTCACGCTGTGCAAAGAAAACGACCTGCCCATTATCGTATTCGACATGGATACTCCCGGAAACTTAAAGCAATTGATGCAAGATAAAAAAATTGGAACCCTTGTAAGGAATTAAGCAATGACAGAAGAATTAGATTTAATATACGACGAACTCAAGTCATCTAACGAAAAGACGTTGGGGCATTTGGAAAATGAATTAACCAAAGTTCGAGCAGGAAAAGCAACCCCTGCAATGTTGAATGGAGTTATGGTAGAATACTATGGTTCGATGACACCACTGCAACAAGTAGCGAATGTAAATACTGTCGATGCTCGAACGATTGTGGTTCAACCTTGGGAGAAATCCATGTTGAATGAAATTGCGCGAGGAATTATTAATGCAAACCTAGGCCTCAATCCTCAAAACAACGGAGAGCAACTCATGATTGCTGTTCCCTTGCTTACTGAAGAACGACGTCGCGAATTGGTAAAACGGTCTAAAACAGAAGGTGAAAACGCCAAAGTAGGGGTTAGAAACCACCGCAAAGACGCCATGGATATGATCAAAGACCTCAAGAACGACGGTCTTTCCGAAGACATGGCCAAAGGCGCAGAAGAAGAAGTGCAGCAAATCACCAACCGTTTCATCAAAAAAATCGATGACATTCTGGAAATCAAAGAGAAAGATATTATGACGATATAAAAAAAGGAGGCCTCGGCCTCCTTTTTTATTTAAAGGGTTCCACGGTTTTCTTGTTCCCGTTCTATCGCTTCGAACAAGGCCTTGAAATTACCCTTACCAAAAGATTGCGCTCCTTTGCGCTGAATGATTTCAAAGAACAAGGTCGGACGGTCAACCACAGGTTTGGTGAACAGCTGCAGTAAATAACCTTCGTCGTCACGGTCAATCAAAACGCCGTGTTGCTTCAAGGTTTCGACATCTTCGTCGATGGCGCCTACCCGTTCCAATAAATCGTCATAATACGTTTCCGGAACGTACAAGAATTCTACCCCTCTCTGGCGCATAGCACTTACCGTTTCAATAATGTTATCCGTGGCAACCGCAATGTGTTGCACCCCTGGTCCTTTGTAAAAATCCAAATACTCCTCAATTTGGGACTTTTTCTTACCTTCTGCTGGTTCGTTGATGGGGAATTTAATCCTTCCATTGCCATTGCTCATAACCTTTGACATTAGCGCGGTATAGTCGGTGGAAATATCTTTATCGTCGAAGGACACGATTTGGGCAAAGCCCATGACTTTAGCGTAAAATTCAACCCACGTATTCATTTCATTCCAACCGACATTCCCTACCATGTGGTCGATGAATTTCAAGCCTACGGGTCCAGGATTATAATGCGAATTCCACGCTTTATAGCCGGGTAAAAATATTCCGTGGTAGTTTTTACGCTCAACAAAAATGTGCACTGTTTCTCCGTAGGTATAAATTCCTGAGCGAATTACTTCACCGTGCTCATCCGTTTCTTTGGTTGGCTCCATATAGGGTTTTGCTCCGCGACGCACCGTTTCCTCAAAGGCTTTCGTTGCGTCTTCGACCCATAAAGCAACCACTTTTACTCCGTCGCCATGAAGATTAATGTGCTCGTTAATCAATCCGCCCTCGTTTAGCGGAGTGGTGAGTACTAAACGGATTTTATCCTGCTTTAAAACGTAGGATACGCGGTCCCTCATGCCGGTTTCCAAGCCAGCGTATGCTTCGGATTGAAAACCAAAAGCAGTTTTATAATAGTGTGCTGATTGTTTGGCATTACCTACATATAATTCTACGTAATCGGTTCCAAGTAACGGTAAAAAATCCTCTGCTTCGGAAAAAATTTTCTTTAATCCATATTCATAATTCGGAAGATCCGATAGGTTTTTAATTTCTGCTGACATAATTTGTTCTTTATTTAATGCAACCAAGATTTTTCGTAGCCCGCTACTTGCAATCCAATGGCCTGTTGTGTTATTTTTAAAGGTTTAAACGTATCGACCATTACCGCGAGCTCTTGGGTTTCGGTTTTGCCGATGCTTCGTTCGTAGGCCCCAGGATGGGGTCCGTGCGGAATACCTCCGGGATGTAAGGTAATCTGCCCTTGTTGAATATCGTTCCTGCTCATGAAATCACCATCGACATAGTATAAAACCTCATCCGAATCGATGTTGCTATGGTTGTAAGGTGCAGGAATGGAATCCGGATGATAGTCGTAGAGTCGAGGCACAAAAGAGCAAAGTACAAAACCAGAAGTTTCAAAGGTCTGATGCACCGGAGGTGGTTGATGAACGCGGCCAGTAATGGGCTCAAATTCATGAATGGAAAAAGCGTAAGGATAATTAAATCCATCCCATCCTACTACATTAAACGGATGGTGTTGGTACACGTAATCGTACAACACGTCCTGCTTTTTAATCTTAATTAGAAAATCTCCTTCCGTATCGTGGGTCTCTAAGGTGTGTGGTGGGCGAATGTCGCGCTCGCAATAAGGCGAGTGCTCTAAGAGCTGACCAAACCAATTTCGGTAACGTTTCGGGGTATAAACCGGGTTAAACGACTGAACGATGAAAAGCCGGTTGTTAGCGTCGTTGAAATGCATTTGGTAAATCATTCCCCGAGGAATCACCAGATAATCACCGTAGGCAAAATCGATGTTGCCCAATTGGGTTTTGAGCGTACCGCTTCCTTTGTGGATGAAGATGATTTCGTCTGCATCCGCATTTTTGTAGAAATAATCGGTCATGGAGCCCTTTGGAGAGGCCAATTCAATGTAACAATCCGAATTAACCAACACAGGAGTTCTGCTTGCTAAAAAATCGGTCTTTGGGGTCAATTGGAAGCCTTGCAAGGAAAACATGGTCATGTGCTTGTCCAAGGCAATTTCCGGAGCAACGGAAGTGCTACCCAAAATGGATTTTACCACCGTGGGTGGATGAACGTGGTACAGTAAGGAGGACATACCATCGAAACCGATCGTTCCGAACAATTGTTCGTGGTAAAGAGAACCGTTAGGCTGTCGAAAGACCGTATGGCGCTTCGGAGGAATAGACCCGAGTTTGTAATAAAAAGGCATAGTTAATTATATAAAAATCAAAATTACCAATGGTACTGCAAGTTACAAATGATTTTCATCAGTTTTTTAAAAAGCATTTTTTTTGAGGGGAAGTTGGCTAAATTTGTCGTATGAGAAAAACGTTAATCATCGGAGCTGGTGGCCAAATAGGCACGGAACTTACGCTAGCCCTTCGCAATAAATGGGGAGCGGATCAAGTGATTGCCTCTGACATAAAAACAGAAAAACCGTCGAATTTAGGGGAAGGCCCCTACGTGGCCTTGGACATATTGAACAGGGAAGCGGTTCGTGAGTATATTATTCGCGAAAAGATTGAAACCGTTTACTTGTTGGCGGCACTTTTATCTGCAACCGCAGAAAAACAACCGGACTTTGCGTGGAAATTGAACATGGAAGGATTATTCACGATTTTGGATTTAGCCAAAGAAGGATATTTAACGCAAATTTTTTGGCCCAGTTCCATTGCAGTTTTTGGTCCAACCACCCCGAGGGACAACACACCTCAATTCACGGTAATGGAACCTTCCACGGTTTATGGAATATCGAAGCAAGCAGGAGAACGCTGGTGCGAGTATTACAACCAACGATACCAGGTAGACGTAAGAAGCCTTCGCTACCCTGGGCTTATTTCGTACAAAAGTCCACCGGGAGGTGGCACCACCGATTACGCGGTAGACATCTTCTATCAGGCAAAAAAAAGCGGCAGCTACGAGTGCTTTTTATCGGAAAATACTGCGCTTCCGATGATGTTCATGGACGACGCGATACGCGCAACCATGGAATTAATGGAAGCCCCAAAAGAGCAATTAAGGATTAAATCTTCGTACAATTTAGGAGGGATATCCTTCACACCCAAGGAAATAGCCGCGAGTATTCAAGAACATCTGCCCGAATTCACCATGCATTATGCCCCCGACTTTCGTCAGGCCATCGCCGATTCTTGGCCAAAATCCATCGATGACAGCTATGCACAATCCGACTGGAACTGGAAAGCGAGCTACGATTTATCGGATTTAACCCGGGAAATGCTCGAAAATGTAAAGTCTTAACTAACTGACTTTTAGAGGCTTATAGAGTTTTTAACAGATTTTTTCATTTTGTTTAATTTTTTATTTGATTTGTTAAACAG
>JBJOJZ010000034.1:0-10248 GCA_046046325.1 Bacteroidota bacterium | reverse complement strand
TTCATTCCAAAGCCGGGCCGCATCGGAGGGTTCGCTGATGGCTCCTTTGGAGTAATCTTCCCAATTGGGTAGTAAACCTCCCATGTGGTATTTGATCTCAACAAATTCTCCGTATTCCAATTCTAATTTTCTCAAGAGGGGTTGGAAAATCCAACAAGTAGAGCAAATGGGATCGGTGTAATAAGCAAGGACCAATGGCTTTGGTTTGGTGGATTCTTTCGCGGCGTATTTGTCCGAAATCAAGGGCAACATGAAGCCCCTTTCGCTGTATTTTTCGGGTTCTAAGAAGATTTTTTTGAGATTTCTTCCTTGTTCAACATGTTGTTGGATTTGTGGGGCCCTTTTCTGATAGTATTTCTGAAAAGCCATGGCTAAATCGATGCTTCGGCTCAAGTATTCGGTTAATACAGCGGCATCGCACAAGGCATTGGTTGTGCCCGCGCTGGTAAAAGGCAACGCGAGATGGGCGGCATCGCCAATCAACACGGCATTGTTCTTATGAAAACTCGGCAAGAGGTCAAAATCTTGCGTGTTCCAAACATACGAACTATTAAAATCGTTGGCCTTCAATACCGCTTGGACCTCTTGTGGGAAATCCTTTAGAAGCTCGAAGCAAAACGCTTTGAGTTGTTCGGGATCTTTAAGATCCTTTTCAGGTTCCATCCGCGTGTCGTATTGCATGAACCATACGCTTTGGTGGTCGTTTACCGGGATAAAGCCAAAGGCTAAGCCTTTGTCATGGCATTGAATTTTTTCAAAAATTTTATATTCGCTGGTTGGGGTATAATCGGAAATGCCTACAATTTCTTTGACCTCTACCGGCGTGAAGGTTGTCGGCCCCATGAGGGCTTGGCGAACAGCAGAGCGGCTCCCGTCTGCGCCGATGAAAAAATCGCCTTCAATGCACGTTCCGTTCTTAAACCAAGCACTTACGATGCGATCTTTTGTTACTTCGAAACGGTCGAATTCGCAGTTGAATAAAATGTTTTCTTGGCCAAACAAGGAAATCAGGTAAGAAACCAGGTCTACACGCTTGAGACAAAACCAGTCGTCCAATTTTATTTTGATCAAATCTTCGGAGGCGGGGCGTTTCAGGGCGAAGAGGTCCACATGCTGGGCTTTTAAGGGCTCAACTGCCTTTGAGAGAAACGGTTGCAGTACCTTCAGTCCTTCCTCGTTCATCAGAAATGCGTGGCCTCGGTGGTTGGGTTGGGCTGTTCGTTCACACAAAACCACTTTGTAGCCCAATTCCCTCAGCAATAATCCTTGGGTTAATCCCGCAATTCCCGCACCGATAATGACCGCTTTCATAGGCTTTCTTCGATTCGGTTTAAGGCTTCGGTGAGTACTTGTTCGGAGGTAGCAAAGCTGAGCCGAACGTATCCTTCGGCACCTGGTCCAAACCAGCGGCTAAGCCCTGGAACGACCAATACTTTTGCCTTGTCGAGCAGATGTTGTTGAAATGCTTCGGAGCTCATTCCGGTTTGTTCGATGTTGACAAAGCTGACAAAACAACCTTCAGGTGCTTGGGTGGATAAACCTTTCATGCCGTTGATGCGATCGCTGACCAACCTGCGCATGCGGTCGAGGTGCGCTACGTAGGCGCGGAGCCAGTCTTGCGCATGGGTGAGGGCAGCGGTACCTGCAACTTGTCCGAGCACGTTCGCGCCATGAACGGTAAACTGGTGCAACGAGGTTGCGAACAACCGTTGATACAGGGCCTTGTTTTCGGTGGCTAATACCCCAATTCTAAGGCCGGCGAGGCCGTAGGATTTGCTGAATCCAGTTACGGTGATGGTGTGCTGAGAAATGTCGTGGGAAAGGCTTCCTAAACTTGTAAAAGTGTGCGGTTCGAAAACGATATCGCTCCATATTTCATCGGACAACACGGGAATTCCGTGTTGAACAGCAATACGACCAAGCTCGGTAAGTTCTTCTCGGGTGAATACTTTTCCAGTGGGGTTGAGGGGATTGCAGAGGCAGATGAGTTTGGTTTTTGGGGTAATAAGTACTTCGAGCCTTGAGAAATCAACCGCCTCCGTTCCGGGAGGTATTGGAAAACGGACGGGAATTCCTTGCGCCTGTTCGATGCAATATTGGAAGAGGAAATCTACTGGATCGAAAAGTAGGGCTTCATCGCCCGGAGAAAGCAAGGACTTGCACACTACTTGAATACCGAAGGCTGCACTGTCTATGGGCAACAATTGGTCTATGGGCAAGGAATACTGCCGTTTGCTTAAAAAATAATGCTGCAGGGCTATACGGAAATCCGCAAGACCTTCCGGCGGACCATAGCTGAGGTACCCGGATTGGGTGTATTCGATTACCGCCTCACGTATTTCAGGAGCGCAAGGAAAGTCAGGGTCGGCTGCGGTTAGCGGAATAACTCCGTCTTCTACGGTTGCCCAGCGCAAATTATAAGCGCGTTGTCGAAGCAGATCGAAACGTATGGAGTCGTGGCTGAACATGGGGGTAAGTTCTTTCCTGTGGCCAAATGTACGTTAAAAAGTAACAGTAAAACTGTCTCTAAGGCCATTTATTACCCGCCTCCTCCTAAAATGTCGTCCATCACGGTTTGATAACGGCTGGATTGGATTTGGTCTTTTAGAGTTTCGTGGATGGTTTGATGCTTTTGGGTAGTCCATCCACCGCTTTTCTTTTCCCTCATCAATTGATTGTATTTCGGTTCGTAATCGCCAATTAATTGGGTGAATTAACGACGGATGGTTTGATAAACCAGGGTAAAGTTGGGGTTGTTTTTGAGTTCTTGGTAGAGTGCTGGACGGTAGGTTTTTGCCATCAACAGATACTCTTCAACAAGCGCCATGCTTAGTCGGAGATGGTTCATGGTATGTCAAATACAGTTAGTTAGGAGTTGATTTAATGTGTTCGAAACGGGACGTGTTTATTTCGTTACACTACACCTTCACCCGGTACACATCCGAGCTATTGCGGGGGATGTCGTGTACCAAAAAACCGTTCGCCTCAGGAATGTCTTCGATTAAAGAAAACAGCTTACAATCCGAAGGTAAACCGGTAAAAATGAGGGTAAATTCAGCTACTCCTGATGGAATGCTCATCCATTGTGGAGCAAGGCAAATTCCTCGCCATGCAACGAGCGGACAACGGTGACCTTTTTCGGTGAGCAAGTAGGTGGATTTCCAAATGCGATAATTCATGCCATAGGGCGCATCCAAAGAACAATGAAGGATGGTTTGCTGTTCCTCAACCTGAAAGGTTTTTACCTTTACTTCAACAGCAACTTGCTCTTTGGTTTCCGTCATTAGGTCCATTTTTGTTGGAGTAAAGATACGTTTCTTCATAATTTCCTCCTGAAAAATAGTATTTTTGTGAAAAATAAAGTTGGCATGGAGAAATATAAAAGCGTACTAGATTCTGAGACCGTATTCACGGAATTGATGGTTCCGGGATACGCAAATTTTGGCGAGAAAGTCCACGGTGGAGTCATTCTTTCGATCATGGATAAGGTGGCCTATGCTACAGCAGTAAAACACTGTGAAGGGTACGTGGTAACCGTTGGTGTGGATGGGGTAGAGTTCCATGAACCGGTTGAGATTGGAAATTTGTTAACCTTGAAATCCCGGGTGAATTATGTGGGAAAAACCTCGATGATTATTGGCATACGTGCAGAGTCTACCGACATCAAGAACGGGAAAATAACGCACACCAATACCGCTTATTTTACGATGACCATGAAGCCCAGTGAAAGCGCGTCCGAAGTTCCGGGATTGATATTAAGTACCGACGAAGACATCCGTCGCTTTGCTGAAGGAAAGTACATGAAACAATTGGGTTCAGAGAAACGAAAAATGCTCAAGGGGAGTATGGAAGACAAATCGCAGGAGGAATTGCGGCAAATGATCACGAATGAGCGAATGCAGCTCAGATAGAGTATTGGCGTTACAGGCTCGGTCTTTTTTTGGTACAATTGATTTTTTTAGCAATTTTAAACTATGAAAAATTATATAGGAATCCTAACACTTTTCTTTTTCGCCAGTCCTTTTTCCCAAGGCATTAATCGTGAAGTATTATACACTTTAGGTCGAAATGAAGTGGTAGTCGAGGGCGAAGCTAATATCCTGTGCGATGTAAAGCAGCGAAATTTCGCGATGATTACCTTTGATACCCTGAGCAACAACTACAGATTTATATGGAATGGTTCGGTAGTTTATGAAGGGGATTATGTGGAGTTGAGTTATCTGAACTTAAACGAGGAAAATGGCTATGCACTGCGCTATAATGTTGGAGAGAAGGTTTGGATGAATTTTCGCGGAAAGTTACTAGGTCCATATGAAAGTGGGGGTGTTTTACGGTGTATTGGCGGTGGCGATCCTGCCTTAATTTACCGCTTGGGTACCAAATACTATGCGATTGTGGGAGCGAAAAAATACGGTCCAATGATGACCTTTCCGAACAATCTTGAAATTCAAGAAAAAGAAAGCAACGGTTTATTGAGCTCTAATTTTTACTCGTTGTGGGCTGAAAACTTGGCGTATTGCAAAGAATACCTTACGGCCATTATTTCGGGAGGAAATATTTTAGAGGCGGAGTCATCCACGCTTTATTTTAATGGACAGGTTAAAAATACCTACGATTCCAAAAGAGGTTCCATAGGTCGGGTCGCTTATGTTTCCCCCAGTAACTTCGGTTTTGTAGCTTATTATAACAGCGATCCTTATCATACCGAGGTATGGATTAATGGAAAATCGTCCATTTTTAAAGGGTACAATCGAGGATTTATTATGAATAAATCAGATTATTTTTTGGCATTGTCCAATGACCGTACGTCGGTTTTGAAAAACGGACAGCCCTACCTTGGTCCAATCGATGAATTATTGGATTATAGCAATAACGGCGATTTCATGTACCGAGTAAATAATGATGTTTACGTGAATCAAAAACGCATAGCTACTTGTCAGGGTTTCGTCGTGGGTGCCTATATTAGAAATGATAAGTCGTACGTGTTCGGTTGTCAGGAAGAAGCAACCAATAAAGTGGTGGTTTCAGACGCTACGGGTGTGAAAGGAACCTACGATTACGCCAACGGCTTCAAACTGGATGGCAACGGTGCTTTGACGTTCAATTTTTTCAACCAAACGAGGCCTTATATACAAAAGCCCAATGGTTCGATTGCAAACGGTTCACTTGATTTTTCCTCTTCGTTTTACACTGTAGATTTGAGGTCCGAAGACGGGAACCATTCTTTTGAATCGAACATGGAATACAACTACGTGGTTGTGGACGGCGAAATGTTCGGCAGTGCCCCGGCGCTTCAAGCTTGGTATGAAAAATCAAATAATTCTTTTCAATGGACGGCTATTGAAAACAACCAATTTGTACTTTTTGCAAAATCGTTTCGCTAGCCTGGTAATTGGTTGCTTAGCGGCCACTTTCGCGAATACTCAAAATTATCATCAAACCCATTACGATGGATGCCAACGTGCGCTTGCATTTTACAAATCACACCGGTCTGAATTTGTTGAAGCGGCTAAAGGCACCTGCTTGAACGCTCGGCAATTGTTTTGCGTTGTGGCCCCCGAAATCAGCCGATACAGCGAGGTTCAAGATTGGATGGAATTAGGAACCATGAAGTTGTTCTACCTTCAATTCGGCAAAGGGTACGCAGATTTCTCCATTGGTCCGTTTCAAATGAAGCCCTCGTTCATCGAACGAATGGAGCGTCAAGTGGAACAGGACCAATTGCTTAGAAACTCCCGTTCCGTCCAGAAATTAGCCAACCAAGGAGACGATTTTCAGCGGAGAAAAAACATCTTGGACCGACTCCAGACTTTAACATGGCAATTTAAGTACTTGCAACTATTTTGTTGGATCGTGGATGGGAAGTATCCACGAAAAACGTTTTCCTCCAAGTCCGATGAACTGGCATTTTACGCAACCGTGTACAACGCGGGTTTTCATAAAAATCTCGACGTTATTGAGCAAGAAATGCAAAAAAAGCGCTTTCCCCGAGACTTTCATATCCGATACAACTATGCTGCGGTATCGAAGGAGTTCTTTGAGGCGTTTGGGTGGTGAATTTATGGAGTCAACTCAATTGATATTCCTCCATTAATTCTGTTTTCCTAGCTGTATTTTACGAAAATATACGTTTTGTTTGACTCTGTAAAAGCTCATTTTCGATGTCGATTATGCAAAATGACACCTCGTTATTTTAATCTTAGATTTCTGTTAGTCTCCGTTCTATGAATGTTTGAATCCCACCCATAAAAGGAATTATTGAAAGAAAACGGCGGAAACGTGTTCATGCAATCTTCGATCCCAGCTAGTTTTTATATCTCTCCGCAGAGCGCTCTACACCGCTCAATGGAGGCAAGGTGTAAGTGCAATACGATGTTATAATCGTCGCTTCGATAGCCCCCAAACAAGGCTAACGTAACGGGTAAGGGTTTTCCCATTTCTTCCGAAACATCGGCTACCCATTGCGTAAATACCTCAGCACACTGCAACCAATGCGCCGTATCGCACTGCCCGCCAAGATCGTCGTCGATGTGGCTGTCGGCCCCGTGGGCAAAAACCACATAATGCACTTCGCCTGCCAAGATGCGCCGACGTACAGGTTCTAGTTTTTCTCGGAAATTTTGCACATAGCCCGCATTTCTTCCAGAAGGGTTCACATTGCAATCCAACGGGATGGCTTGGTTAAGCCGAGGCACAAAGTAGCGAGAATCCTCGATGCTGTTGCCGTAGTGACCGTCCAAGTCGAGCCATGCGCCCGACACACCGAATTCGTCGTAGAGTTTTAACGATGCAATCACTTGACCGGAAAAGGTGCAGAACCCTTGGCCAGCCGTGGGTGTTGCATGGTGCATTCCGGAAACAGGTGCAAAACACAATTGATCGGGTTGGCCCAAACTATGCTTGATAGCATGGTACATGGCGCTATTCGTATAGCGCACGCTTTCCACCAAATTTTCCGACCATGGAACGCCGTTGGATTGGTAGTTACCTTGTTGGTTGAAGACGTTGTTCACGTATTCTTCGGAGTGGGCAAGGTGAAAATCCTCTTGGGTAAACGGTTGAAAATCCGAGTGAATGTCAAAATTGGACTCCAACCCTAAGGCATGGATGCGCTCCATGAGCAAATAGGGCTTGAGCGGTGACTTCGAATACGAACGCTCTCGAATGGAATCAAAACACACTTGTTTTTTGTTGTAGAAGGTAGCAATGGTTGGTTTACGTAGCATCATTTTTAGGTTTTAAAGGTTAAACATTTGCTGTCAAAGTGACGGATAACCTCCATGTTTCGAACGTTCTTTGCAACCTTGTAATCGCAAGTGGGCAATGCTAATCCGAAGGATTTATTGCGGAAAAAGGATGGATTACTTTGGATTTATGAAGGATAAAAGGGGCTTTCTTGTTAATTTCGCTGTAAAATTTAATCCATGACCCATTACGACATCTTCGGAGACATTCACGGCCATGCGGATGCCTTGGAAAAACTCCTTCAAAAAATGGGGTACCAGCGATTTAACGGAATTTACCGTCATTCGGAGCGTCAAGCCATTTTTCTAGGAGACTTTATTGACCGAGGACCCAAAATACGAGAGACCTTACACCTCGTGAAAGGCATGGTTGACGCGGGTTATGCTCAGGCAATAATGGGTAATCACGAGTATAATGCGGTTTGTTTTGATACTAAAAACAACGTGGAAGGCGGATACTACCGAGAACATAATTTTGAAAAGATTAAGCAACACTATAAAACTTTGGAACAATTCCATGCTTTTCCGGAGGAATGGAAACAATTTTTAACGTGGTTTAAGCATTTGCCAATGCATCTAAACTTGGAGACTTGTAAGGCCGTTCATGCGTATTGGAACGACGACAACATCCAATGGTTGGAACAGCATTATCAACCTCAAGGGGAGGGTTTGAGTCCCGGCTTTCTCAGCAATTGCTATCGAGAAGGATTGCCAGGGTTCAAGGCAGTTGAAGAAACGCTCAAAGGACCTGAACACAGGTTGCCTGATGGTAAATTTATGGTGGACAAAGAAGGAATTCAGCGTTTGGAGTGCCGTTTGAAATGGTGGGCCAAGGATAAATCCACCATGGGGGTGGGGGTTATGGAATGTCCACCTGAATTACGGCACGAACCCATGCCTGAAGGGTTCGATTCTACGGTCTTTACCTCGGAAAAAACCGTGTTTTTTGGACATTATTGGTTGAAGGGTGTTCCGATAATTGAAAATGAGTCGGCAATATGTTTGGATTACAGCATTGCCAAGGACGGAATTTTAGTCGCAGCTCGCTTGAACGAGGGAAAAAAACCAGATCTATGGCATTGATGCTTATGTTATCATAAGAAATCCTTATTTTTGCGCCGCGTTGATTTGAAAATGAAATACGTTACAGCAATGTAACATTGGTCCTAGAGCTTCCCGCCGCTCACTGCGTTCGGTCGGGACAGGCAACTTCGCCATAGGACAGCATATTGAAATACGTTACAGCAATGTAACATTGGTCCTATAGCTCAGTTGGTTAGAGCACCTGACTCATAATCAGGTGGTCCTTGGTTCGAGCCCAAGTGGGACCACAGTAAAAATCCCGCGAGAGCGGGATTTTAAGTTTAAATGGATTGGGCGAGAAGTTCATGCCGAGTGTAGCACAGCGCAATCGAGGTAAGCCCAAGTGGGACCACAGTAAAAATCCCGCGAGAGCGGGATTTTAAGTTTTGCTGTGGTGAATAACTTTATTGTCGCTAAACGAGCTATCGTAAACTATATTATTGTGTTTTTATCCCAACACCTTAACCCAAATTCTTTCCGGATATCCCCCTTGAAATACGTATTCGGTTACTGGGCATAGCCATAATGTGTGTCCGTTCATTTCCGGAACGGAATAGTACATTCCATATCCAACGGGAGCGTGACCTACTTGATCCAACAAGGCTTGGTTTTTGCCATAAGCATGGGAAATCAATGAATAATCCGCTTCTGCAAAAGGCTCCGTATCAACGGAAATCCAAACTTCGTTACCCCAATTACTTACACGGTCTAGGAATTCATCGGCACCATCCACCATGAGCAAGTTGTTTTTGTTCCCGAGACCGGCTTCTAAAAACTCCGGTAAATCAATGTACCAGAGTTGGTTTTCTTTGTAAAATCGCTTTGTCATATTGTAATTTTGAACAAAAGTAGCTCCTGGGGCATGGTCTCTATAATGCTTGCAAGGTTGTAATGATCTTAGCTCCCAAAACCAATCCGGTTGATGCCTTTTTGCAATACAACCTCTTGTGCGCACAACTTCAAAATGTAGTCCAACTCGATGGGTGTTTCGTGCAAAATTCGTTGCACCTCCAGCTTACGCACGACGTTGTCGATCTGTCCTCCCGTTAAATCATGTTCTTTGGCCACAGCCTCTGCATCGCCGTCGGTGAGTTCAGGTAATTTGGATTTCCAAATTCCGGATCTTGCGGCCAATCCCGGACGGTGAAACTCAATCTTGTACAAGAATCGACGGTCAAAGGCTTTGTCCAGGTTTTCAGCCAAGTTGGTGGTTGCAATGAAGATCCCTTTGAAGTTTTCTAATTCTTCCAATAATATGTTCTGCATCGCATTTTCTGTTTGTGATACAGGGCTATTCGAACGCGATTTGCGGGAGGAAAGGATGGCGTCGGCCTCGTTAAACAACAGGATTGGAGCTTTGATGGTATGAGCTGCCAGTTCGGTGTAGTCCTTGAAGATCTTTTTAATTAATTTCTCGCTTTCACCAAACCACATGCTCTTAGATTGGCTTATTTCAACCTTCATGATTTCGCGACCCGAAGCTTTTGCTAATTGGTAAACCGTTTCCGTTTTTCCCGTTCCGGGAGCACCGAATAGCAAGATGTTGAGGTTTTGAGGGAGCGCTTTGCTGCTTAGGCGTTCCATGAGGTTGGCATAGCGTTCTTCCTCCATCATCGCTCGCAAATCGTCTACTTGTGCTTTTTCTTCGGCCTCGTAAAAAAGTTCCTTCTGGGCAATGTTCTCCGGTAAAATGGCATTTTGATTCGTTTTTCGTTTAACAACCGTTAATCCGTTTTCTTGCAAAAGCGTTAAGGATTTATCGGAAAGTAAAAAATCGAGATCATTGAAAAATCTACCGCTGCTGTATTCCACCAGGTCGTATTTGATGAGTTTATTGCTCCCATTGTAAATGCCCTGAAGGTATTGAACCCGGTTCGAGGACCTTCGGAAAAACGAGTTAATGGGTTCATCCATATCTACT
>JBJOJZ010000052.1:0-6489 GCA_046046325.1 Bacteroidota bacterium | reverse complement strand
ATATCCAAGCGATACGTCCAAGGCATTCTGGATCCGTTAACAGTACCGCTAATACCTGCATTCAAATTACCAATACCTTCATCGGTAATGAATGTTTGTGCGGAATACGGATAACCAGAATTGATGTTCGTGAAGATGTTCAATCCTGTATTTTCCAACAATTTAAAGTCACCAATAGTAGGACCGTTGTAATCTTTCCCTTCCCCGTATCGGTAATCGAAGGTGATGGCAAAGGCATGACGCTGATCAAAACTGTAAGGGAAGATGTTTCTCAAATTAGGAATACCTGCATTGATAAAAGCCGCCATTGATGTTGCATCGGAACCTGTACCGTCGGCAAACTGCAGCGTGTAATTGGCGGTCATACGAACGTTGCCTGTTTGACGCAAATCATAGGCAATAGTCATACCTTTAACGGTTCCAAAATCTCGGTTACCAAACGTCTTGTAAGATGCAGGATACGCCATGAACATGTTAATCAACTGCACATTGTTGCGTTGTTCACGGTAGAAAGCAGAAATCTTCAAGGAGGATGTTGGTCCAAGAACTTGTTGGAATCCTAATTCATAGTCGATGGTGGTTTCAGGCTTCAAGTTAGCGTTGCTGATAACGGCATTACGCGATTGAATGTACTGATACTCATAAGGATCGAATCTAAATCCGGAAGTTGGACGTTTCGTTAAGATGTCATAGTGTGCGAAGAATGATGCTTTTTCAGAAATCGGGAAGGAAAAAGCAATACGCGGCATTACGTTAACTTGCGCTTTGTAATCTTCGAATGCCGACGCATCCGGAGCTGTTTGTCCTGGATTCAATAACCAAGGTGCAATTCCCCCAGCGCCTTGAATCACTTTAGGGTCTTCAACGGTTGTTCCAACAGCATTGAACCATTCCGCTTCGTTACGGAAACCGTTGATAGCGGTTGGATTCGAAATATCATTTACATAAACAATATAATCATCTCCCATGCTTTCAGGAATGTTCACCCAAGCATATTGACCTGGGTCGTTCGCTTTCAACGCTTTTGCCTCTTTTACTGTACGTGCATTATAGAACAAATATGGATCCTTCAATACCGGCTGATTTGCATCGAATACGTCAACCCTTACTCCCACGTTGAATACAATGTCCTTGAACGCAAACTTGTCCATGATGTATCCGGCCATGTACGTTGGTTGGAAGGCCCCAATGAAGCGCTTGTAATTACCGTTTTCGTCGTAATCGTTAAAATACTTATTAATGTCAGTAACCCCTTTTACTTTCTTTCCGGTATGGTCAAATCCGTAGTAGGAAACGAATGAATTTCCTTGGTTCATTAATTCATCCGGGGAAAACATGGATAGGTTGTACATGGAAGGATCGTACATGTCGATATCAACAAAGTCATTTCCTCCGGTTGCAAGGTTAAGCGCTTTTCTTACATTGTAATCAAAAAACGATTGGTTATCGTTGTTTAATTGACCTCCAAATTGTCCGTTGTTATTGTGAGCGAATCCAGAATTCAATCGATCATAGGTAATCGCCTTAAAAGAACCAGAATCGGTAATGACTCCCGTAGAGTAATCCAACTCACGAATGTGGAAATTCATCAACTGACGGGCAATAGACCAAATACTGGTTGGACCTTGGTCGCCGTTCGACCAACCTCTATCGATGCGTTGCTCGTATTCGAAACCAAGGGAAACGCTGTGGTTTCCAATGACAAGAGAACCTGCACCAGTAACACGGAACTGGTCGTTTTCAAACTTCCCAAAACCGTTGTAAGGAGCTCCGATGTTTGACCAAATACCGTAAACGCTTTGAGGAGCATCTCCGTTTCTCAGTGCGTTTCCTTGTTGGATTTGGAACAAATTTTCATATCTCCCGAAAGGCGATCCTTCGTAAATATTATAGTACTGCGTCGTTATTGAAGCAAGAGCAGCATTGGTTTCGGAAGGCGTAAATTCAACTTCTAAATCACGGAAACCGTTGTGTTCCCAGCGCTGTAAGTTCTCATTGAACTCATAAGAAGGAGTTCTTCGGGTTTTAAAGGTTCCAACATGTCCGTAATTAAATATATCGTATTGATGTTTTGAATCATACGAGTCGCGCATCGTTTTACTGAAATCCACCATCAAGGTGTAGTTGGCCGATTTAATTTTGCTGTTCTTGTTGTCGTTGGAAAACCTTTGGGAGATTTTTCCATAAACCCGATAATCCAACCCTTTCGACTGACCAAAATTCGTGAAGTTCAACAAGGAACCAGTATAGGAGTAAGCGGAACCATTGAAATAGTTCATAGAGCCCCCAAACTGTACGTTAACGGTTGGACCCGTATTTACATCGATTTTTCCCTGACCGGAGATGGTGGTGTTTCGCGCATTCATTCTCCAAGGCACTTTTTCAAAATCAGTTTCTCTTAAAAACAATGCATTGTGAAAGGTTCCGAATCCTGTAGATGTTGGGCGGAGAGGATTTGCCAATAAGGAATCTCGAACATCCTTCTTGATTCTCCAGCCTCCTCCAGCTAAGGGACGGTTATCAAGTTCATCTGTTAAGTTTGCTGAGATAAGGAATCCTAATCGTGGTTTGGTTTTTTCACCGGTTGAATCGCGTTGCATCCAAAGGGGACCTGAAAGCATACCTTCCAACAAGTTATATCCGTATTTATCCAAACCGAACACCTTTCCGTCGTAGCCGTTAGGGTCGGCGCCTTTAAAATAAAATCCGGAGGTCACCGCCTCGATACTCCCAAAATAAATGGCCGAAGGACCTCTTGTGGTGACCGAAATAATACCACCGGTAACGTCCCCATAATTCGCAGGAACCCCACCCGTGATAACGGAAACTTCCTCTAGGGCTGCTTTAGGCAAATTGGTAGATCCTCGCACTTTAATACCATCAATGAAAAAGTACGTAGCATCCGAACGCGAACCGCGAACTGAAATCGCACCGCTTCCTTCGTTGGTATTTACCCCTCCGACTGACTGGGCTACTCCGGCTGCAGAACGCACGGGCATTCTGGAGATATCCTCTCGAGTGACGGTTGCTCCGGAAGCTCCACCGTCTTTATCAATGAGCGGGACTTTGTATCGGGTTACTTTAACTTCGTCTTTGGTTAGTTCATTTTCGGGTTTTCCCAGCGTAAGTTTTTCCAAAAAGGTTATCTTATCGGAGGAAATAATTACTCCCTGCTCAAGTGCATCCTGATACCCTTCCACCCTATTGGTTACCTTAACATCGTAAGAACCGGGCAAAATAGCATTGATTTGAAACTCCCCGTTGTCGTCTGTTAGGGCATTACCTTTCATGCTTGTACCGGACATCAGGTAAACTTTAGCGTTTGGAATTACGGCACCTGATTTATCGTCTTTTACAATCCCTTTAAGGGTTCCAAGACCCGACTGACCGAAAATGTAAGTTGCTGTAAACAAAAAGATTACTGCAAGAAAAGATAGTTTTTTAATCATAAAAAAGATATTAAAAGACTAAGAAAAAGTTAAATTTAAGTTGCTAAATATAGAAAGTTTATCCGTGTTCTCAAAAAATGGGACAAAATAACCTAAAAAAATCCTCACTTTTGTTTCCATGGATTCGTGCAGTAATGAGAAAGCTAGCTTTATCTCTATTGAGGGAAAAAAGTTGCATTATGTTATTGATGATCTAACTCCTTATGGGAAAAGCGGACACCTCATGGAAAAAGAGCTGCAGGAACTTGACTTAATCACCAACAAACGTAGAAAAATTGAGTATCAATCCATACGCTTTTTGAAGAACCGATTTTTTAGAGAAACACCGATTGAATACTTACCCAATGGAAAACCTTATTTACCGGGATTGTATCACCACATTGGGATTAGCCATTCAAAAAACCATGCGGTTTTTGCCTATTCCAAGATCTTATTTGGATGTGATATTGAAGAAAAAGACCCCCGTTTGTTTTCGGTAGAAGAGCGTTTCACAAATCCATTAGAAACCTCACGGCTCGAACCTTTCAGTTACTTAGACCGCTTGTGCATGTTGTGGACCAGTAAAGAATCCATTTTCAAATTATTAGGGATAATGGGAATCCAATGGAGGGAACAATGCACTTTAATGCATGTTGACCTACCCATTTTAACGTATCAATTGGCCTTACAAGACCGGAAAATTATCGTAAAATGCTATGTTGAACAAGTAAACCCTTCAACATGGATTTCATTCGCATTTCAACATAACTA
Organism: Bacteroidota bacterium; assembly: GCA_046046325.1. Classification (GTDB taxonomy): domain Bacteria; phylum Bacteroidota; class Bacteroidia; order Flavobacteriales_D; family Crocinitomicaceae; genus UBA952. Next base: position 2,290 of record JBJOJZ010000052.1, on the reverse strand, counting down.
TGAGTAACTTATTCCGACTATTAACCGATGGCAAATCAAGAATTGCCATTTTAATCGACCCCGAAAAAAACACGGATGTATTACTGTTTAAACAACAGATACAACACTTAGCTTCGGCTAATCCCGACCTCTTTCTGGTGGGTGGAAGTACAGCAACACGACGTCAAACGGAAAGCTGTATTGACGTATTGCGTCAATCAACGCAACTACCCATTACCTTATTTCCTGGAAGTTCTGAGCAGTTTTCCAAAAATGCCGACGCCCTATTGTTTTTGACCTTGCTAACGAGTCGTAATCCGAAATACCTTATTGAAGAACAAATCAAAAGCGCCATTGAAGTGGTTGATTCGGGCATCGAAACGATTTCAACAGGCTACCTATTGATTGATGGTGGCACAGTTACGAGTACCCTACGAATTACCGAAAGCGCCCCCATTGCTCAAGATGCTTTATCACTGATTCATCAAACGGCATTGGCAGGATCATTAATCGGACACCAAGCCATGTATCTTGATGCTGGGAGCGGAGCCTCAAAACCCATTTCCGAAGAAATCATTCGACGCATCTCAAACGTGACGAAACTCTTAATTATTGGGGGAGGAATTAGAAGCATTGAGGCCATAGAACTTGCACATAAGGCAGGTGCGAATTTAGTGGTGATTGGAAATCATTTAGAATCATCTCCTGATTTTGCGAAAGAGATCGCAGCATATCAAAAAAAACGGAACAATCCCTAAGCATTGACAACCGCCTTGAAGCTAAGGTCAAGGCTTTGAACATTGTGGGTTAGGGCTCCAACAGAAATAAAATCCACCCCTGTTTCAGCATATGCAACGATGTTCGTTTCATTGATGCCGCCGGATGCTTCAATCTCAAAATGTTCTGGGATACTTGCAATGCAATTAGTGATTTGTTCCGGGGTAAAATTATCAAGCATAATACGATCCACAACGTTAAGTAGCATGACTTCGTTTAACTCGTCAGCATTCCGAACTTCAACTTCGATTTTCAACGATAAGTTATTGTTCTTCAAGTATTCAACCGTTTGCAATACCGCCTTGGTAATACCTCCGCAAAAATCAATATGATTGTCTTTAAGCATGATCATATCAAATAGACCAAAACGATGATTTAACCCGCCGCCAATGAGCACTGCTTGCTTTTCAAGCATTCGAAAGCCTGGGGTGGTTTTTCGGGTATCCAACAACCGTGCAGAGGTGTGGGAAATTTTTTGCTGAAGTCCGTACGTTTTCGTTGCAATTCCGGACATTCTTTGGAGTATGTTCAACATTAATCGTTCAATGGACAATAAATTGACCGCATTGCCATGAACTACGAACGCAATATCACCCGGTTTTACTTGGTCTCCATCCTGCAATAAAGCATGGAACTCCGCCGATGAGTCGGTCATGTTAACTAGCTCGCGCGCTACCTCAATACCTGCGATAATTCCTTGCGATTTAACTAGCAATTTAGCTTGTCCTTTAGCCGAACCGGCAATCGCAGCGTGCGACGAATGATCTCCTGAACCAACATCCTCTTTAAGCCAAAGTTCCAAGTAAGAACGCAACATGGTTCAAATGTAATGAAGTAATTGCAAAAAATGCCACCAACGCTTAACTTTGTTGAGTGAGGAACAACCACCCTGCCCTTTTCATTGCCATTTCCCTTTTGGGCATCTCCTCTTGGTTTGTTTCAACAGGTTACGCCCAAATCAAACCTTCCGATTTTTTAAGTTCGGATCAATTCAGTCCAGAAACTTTTGAGAAAACCATAGGAACCTTTGATCTACAGAAGGATGAAAGAAAATTATTTTACGCGTTCAATTACCAGTTAAAGGGTCAATTAACCTCCTTCACGAAAACCATGGAGGACCTGAATAGCCGATCCGTTAGCTTCGAAAGCCGCCCTTTTTTTTCCTGCTTTTACCATTTACAAAGAGCTTATTATTATGAAACGAAAGGACAAATATCATTTGCCAAAAAAGAAGCATTGATCAGTCAAAAAATTGCCAATCAGCAGCATGAGAAAACGTGGGAATCCTGGGCCTATTCGCGATTAGGCAGGCTCTACGCAAAAGAAAATAAGAAAGACAGCAGTATAATATTTCACAAAAAATCCATTGAATTTGCGAAGAGATCGGAAGGGAAGCTAACAATGGCCTTAGTACTTCATGAGTTTGCTGTGAGTAACAACCAGTTCTTACAAATTGAACAAGCAGTTGAACAGGAGCTACTTGCCTTGGAGCTAGTACAAAAAATAAAAAACGACTATTATACCGCAAAATTCT